>JALYZF010000059.1 GCA_030948995.1 Acidobacteriota bacterium | reverse complement strand
AGGGAAGATTAAAATTTTCCCTTTTAGTTTTTTCGGATAATTTTAGTTAATCAAATACTCGTCTTATTTCCTCGACGGCGCGGTGCAGATTTTCCATCGAAGTCGCGTAAGAGAAACGCAGAAATCCGTCTGCGCCGAAACCCGCGCCGTCGGTTAAAACGACGTGTGCTTCTTTTAATAAATATTCGGCAATGTCGGCGGAAGTTTGAAATTTGTCGCCAAGCATTTCGCGCACATCAACAAAAGCATAAAACGCGCCTTCCGGCTCGTCGAGTTTAAAATTTTTAATCGTTTGCAATTGAGGAATCAACCAATCTCTGCGCCGTTTATATTCATCAAGCATCGAACCGACGGCTTGCATCGTCTCGGTGGAGTTTTCCAGCGCGCGGGCACAGGCATATTGCACGAAAGATGTCGGATGCGAAGTCGAATGGCTTTGCAGCTTTGTCATCGCGCTCGTCCATTCATCATTGGCAATTGTGTAACCGATGCGCCAGCCGGTCATTGCGTAAGTTTTTGAAAACGAACCGGCGACGCAGACGAACTTTCGCAAATCTTCAGGCAAAGCGGCGGACGTGAAAACTTCTGCGGGCGGATATGCGAAAAATAAATAGCATTCGTCGGTCAAAACATAAACATTATTTTCCGCGCATACTTCGACGATTTTCCTCATCTCGGCGGGCGGCACGACTTTGCCCGTCGGATTGTTCGGCGAATTGATAATCAGTAATTTTGTTTTGTCGGTAATCGCGTTTTTAACTTGCCGAGCCGTTAAAACAAAATCCGTAGTTTCGGTTTCGATAAAAACGCTCGTTGCTCCGCAGAAATTGACGATTTCTGGAAACGTAACCCAATACGGTTTCGGAATTAAAACTTCGTCGCCCGCGTTCAGCAGAGTGCAGGCAGCATTAAACAACGCTTGCTTGCCGCCGTCAGTTGCAATAACTTGTTTCGGCGAAAAACTCGCGCCGAATTTTTCGGCGTAAAACGCGGCAACCGATTCTTGAAAAGTTTTCAGTCCGGCGGTTGGCGTGTATTTCGTCAAACCTTTCTGCAAACCTTCCACAGCGTATTGCTTGATAAATTCCGGCGTCGGAAAATCCGGCTCGCCGACGGTTAAATCAATTACGTCAAAGCCTTGCTCGCGCAAATCGGCGGCAGTTTGGGCGGCTTTGAGCGTTGAAGACATCTGCATTCGGGCAACATTTCGGGCGACGGGAAACGAATGGCTGGCGGCGTTTTGCGGTTTCATAATTTTTGCGTTTAAAAAATGCTCAAACGAATTATCGCCGAATAAGAAATTAAATACAAAAAATTAAAAATAAACCGCAAACTTTTTTCTGTTCAAATGGCTTCAAGAAATTCGACGCGATTTCCGAACGGGTCGCGGAATTCAAAACGACGACAATCGGGAATCGGAATACCTTCAAGAATTTTCACGTCGCGCGTTTCCAATTTTTTCCGCCAAGCGTCCAAATCCTCGACTAAATAAGCTAGATGCGCTTTGGTTTTTGCGCGGTCGAAATCATCTTCCGTTCCGACGTGAATTTGAAACGCGCCTAATGCAAGCCAAAATCCGCCGCGCCTTTGCAGAGAATCAGGTTTTGGAGTTTCTTTTAGTCCGAGAAAATCGCAGTAAAATTCTCGCGCCTCGTCTTCCGTGCCGACGGGAATCGTAATCTGCGCGTGATGAACTCGTAAAATCATTTCTTTAGTGGTAAGTGAAAGAAAAAAACTTACCAGTTACCGTTTATCATTATTTTAGTTTTTCCCGCATTTTCCTTTCGACCAATTCGGGAACAAGACCTTCGACGCGACCGCCGAGAGAAAAAATCTGCTTCATTAAATTTGATGAGACATATGAATACTCTTCCGCCGCCATTAAAAAAACGGTTTCAATCTCCGGCTCTAAACGCCTGTTCATCAAAGCCATACGCAATTCGTATTCGTAATCGGATACGGCGCGAATGCCGCGCACGATTGCCGTAGCTTCTTGTTTTTTTGCAAAATCGGCGGTTAATCCTTTGAAGCTGTCAACCGTCAAACAGCATTTGCCGCTTTCGATTTGCGGCAGAATTTCCTTAATCATCTTGCATCTCTCTTTGACGGAAAACATCGGATTTTTTTCCGGGTTGTTTAAAACGGCGATGATTATCTCATCGAAAAGCGGCAGGCTTCGTTTGATAATATCAAGATGACCGTTGGTTAAGGGGTCGAATGAGCCGGGGAAAATCGCGCGTCGCATAAAATAAAAGTTCAAGTTCAAGGTTCAAAGTTTAAAGTCGCAAACTGTCCTGTTATTTTAGCGATTACGAAAGCAAAGTCCAATAATGAAAAAGAAAAACCAACTTTGAGACTTGAACTTTGAATCTTTATTCCGGCTTTTTGATTTCATCGACTCTTGAATCTTTTACTTCGGTCGCAAATTTGCGGTAGTTATAGGACTTGATAACTTGGTTGAGAGTAATTCCTTTAATCATCAGCACTTTGACCGAAAGATTAATTTCCGCGAGGCTCGGAAGCCAGATTTCACCGCCGATGCGGTCTTGTTCCAGAACAAAAGACGCGCCGCTTTTTAAGTTTGCAAGCAAGCCGCCGCCGATTTTGAAGCTGTCCGCCAAAACCGCTTCTAGACGCGCAACCTGTTTGTCCTGTCCGTCAATCCACATCACGCCCGCCGTTTTACCGAAAAATTTCAGAAAACTTTTCGCGTTTTTATAATCGAAATTCGGATTCGGCTCGAAATCGAAAACGATAACCTCGCGCCCGCGAAACGTTTCACGTCGCGGATTGACAAGGTTTGAAGCGCGCAGCAACTCGGCAATCGAAATGCGTTTATCTTCTTCCGCCTGAGTTTCTTTTGCGGATTGCGAAGCGGCTCGCGCCTCTTTTTTGGCAATTTCCTTTTCAATTTCCGCTACGCGCTTTTGCGCGTTTTTGTCTTCGTCCGTCTGTTCGGAAGCGGAAAGCGGTTTGTCGTTTTTTTCGACGAGCCGGCGCATATGATTGCCTTTGTAAAATGAAATCTGATAAGTTGCCGATTCGGTCTCGCGCAAAACGCCGTCTTTGCCAATCTCGCGCGTGATAAATTTTTGGGTGTAGGAATAATTGTCCAAAATCGCGTCAACTTTGTCCTCGTTTGTTTGCAGCGATTTGAGAAGTGCCGGAATATCAGGAAGCGGCGCGCCCGACGTTTTCGGAAAATCAAACTCGGAGGCGGCAATCTGCGTGTTATGCGTAATTTGTTCGAGCCGAATTTCGTAAGCGTCATCGCCGAATTTTTCTTTTATCAGAAAAGGTTCGTCGATGCCGTCAATTTTGCGGTAATCGGCGTAATCGGTCGTTCTCAGCGCATCTCCGAACGTGCTTTCTTCCCGAAGCAAAATAGCGGTTGCCACGTCAAAAAATAATTTTATTGAAACGCCTTTCGCCGTCGTGTAAGTCAGAACGTTTGCCAATTTGCCGTCAATTTTTGTTTGTCCGCTTGCTACAATTTTCGCTTTTTCCTTTTTGTAATCGAGCCACAGATTGTTTCTAAAAGACGCTTCGGTTTGAAAATCGCGGCTCGATGCTCCGGTCAAAGTTCGCAAACCGTCGCGCGAATCCCGTGTCCAGCCGGATTTTCCGTTATAGCCCGATTCGGTTTCAAAACCATTTAAATCAAACCTGACGTTATATAAATTCGGTTGCGCCCCTTGTTCGGTAAAAGTGCCGCTCGCGCCGTCTTTGAGCCGTGTAATAATTCCTCTTTTCTGAAAGGATTTCACGCTCTGCAAAATCTTTTCGTCGCCTAATGCTCTTGTCGCCTGTTTCAGAATTTTGGCGGGCGACTGCGCTAGTGTCGCAATTGTGAAAAGCAAGAACGCGGCGGAAATAAACGGGAAAAACTTTTGTTTCATAAAACTAATACATCGAAGGGGAACATTCGTTTCTTTTCGTAGGAAAAACTTCGAGCGTATCTTACTTAAAAATGTTTACGGCAAAATTTCCCGAACCGCTTTTTCAAAAACATCGAGCTTTCGTTTCGCCCGTTTTACTTCCGGGTAATCGTCTTTGTATTGCGCTTTCAAAAGCCAAAGATTCGTTTCGAGTTCGATTTTGCGAACGATTAATTTGCCGAGCGCGAGCGTGAGTTTGTTTGTGTCGGCAGAGCCGACGGCAAGAAGTTTATCGGTTTCCTTTTCGATTAAGTTAAGCTCGAATCGCAACTCTTTAACTTTCGGAAAATCGTCCGTGTAATCAGCCAGAAAATCTTCAAGCTGCGATTCGAGTTCAGTTCTTTGAAGAAGAATTTCGGCATACGCGGGCGAAGATTTTGCCGCCTGATTTGGTGCTGAAATATTAGGCGGCAAAACTTTTTTGCCCGTTGTTTGCGCTAGCGCGGCGAGCGAGAAAAGTAGAATAAATATTACCGCGCTGGAGATTTGCCGCAATTTCATAATTTCTGTTTAATTTTCGTCTGCATCGAAAGTGTTTGCCGCCAGATTTTGATTGAATGCAAATTCGTTCAAAGTAAAATTCCAATCAACTTCGGTCGTGCCGCCTTTGCCGCCGGAAACCGAATATAAAATATGGTAACTGTGCGGCAAGGTTAAACCCTTTTCCGTTTTGAAATCGGAAAAATCTTCCGTGATGCGGAATTTAGTGTCGGTAAATCCGCTTGAATCTTCCGGGCGCGCGCCTATTCCGGCGGAAGCCGAACGTTTATATTCGGTGCGAACGTGGCGGAAAGTTTCTTTATCAAAATACAGATTTATATCGTAATCAGTGCCTTTGGTCAGATAACTTAAAACATAAACTTCTTTGCCGTCGATTTTTTTAGTTCCTTCAAAAGAAATTTTAACTTTTTTATTCGCCATATTACGCAAAGCCCAAGAAGAACTTAAGACTCCGCCGAGAATGCTTTCGCTGAAAACCCTTTGACTTGAAGCGACAAAATTTCCCAGAACCGAACGCTGCCCGACTTTAACAAACCCGACATAAACGTCTTTTCCGTTATAGGTGAATTTTTCACGCGGATAATTAACCGAATTAAGACTCATTCCCAAAAAATTCTTTTCACCGGCGGAAACTAAAACTATTCTGCCTACAACCGAAGGGTTTTTATCCGTTACAGATTTTACAACTGCATCGCCGACGATAAACTGATTTTTGACTGCTGCCAGCGCTTTTGCCGTTCCAATCGATTCAAGATGTTTTGCCAAAATGTCTTCGGCTTTCATCTTTTGTGAAAACGCCGAACCTGCGCCGATAAAAAAAGCAAGCAGTATGAAGAGTGCCGATAATTTAATATGTTTCATATATGTTTCTCCTAAAATTCAAGCGGCAATTGCTGCTTCTTGCGAAGTATTTTCCCGCGCAGTTTCGGAACATTCGCCGCTCGCCGCACCGCACGAATCGAATTCCAAATCCGAGTCTGTTTCGGTTAAACCATTGCCGAACGTTTCGCCCGCCGACAGAGCATTAAAATAAACGCCGATGTTATCCAAAATCTCGCCTGCCGAATGCGAATGATAAAGCGTCTGGCGAAACTGCGCGCCGCCGACCAAGCCTTTTGTAAATTGTCCGGCAAGCTGTTTCATTTTTCCCAGTGCGGGAAGTTCAGGCATATCTTCGCGCAGAAGTTCAAAAAATTCCAGCAGAACCGTTTGTTTTTCTTCCAAAGTCGGTTGATACGGCGCGCACCCTTCTAAAACGTCTTGAATCTGGCGGAAAATCCAAGGATTCTGCATCGCGCCGCGCCCGATTAAAATTCCGTCGCAATCGGTTTCTCGAAAACGTTTCAAGGCAAGCTCAATCGAAGTTACGTCGCCGTTGCCGGAAACCGGAATCGAAACGGCGCGTTTTATCTCCGCAACCCAATCCCAATTTGCCAAGCCTTTATAACCTTGTTCTTTCGTTCGCCCGTGAAGCTGAATATGCTCGACGCCGCATTGTTCAGCCATTTTTGCGACCTCGACGCAGTTGATTGTCGAATCGGTAAAGCCCGTTCGCAATTTTAAGGTTAAAGGAATCGAGATGGATTTTTTTATTTCTTTTAAAATCGTTTCAAGACGCGGCAAATCTTTCAGAAGTCCCGAACCGCCGCCGTTACGGACGACTTTCGGAGCGGGACATCCGCAATTTACGTCGAGAATATCCGCGCCGACTTCTTCCGCCATTTCCGCAGCCATCGCCATTCGCTCGACCTGCCCGCCGAAAATCTGCACGGCAAACGGGCGTTCTTCTTCTGCAAAACGCATCTGCCGTTTCGATTTCGGATTGCCGCGCGTCAAACCTTCGACCGATATAAACTCGGAAACCGACAAACCGACGCCGCCGCGCCGCTTGATAAGACGACGAAAAGTATAATCCGTTACGCCCGCCATCGGCGAGAGAATTAAAGGCGGATTGATTTCGATGTTGCGGATTTTAAACGGTTTCACTCGTTATTTCGTTTGTTTTGTTAATTCGACTCCGGTTGCTTCAAATGAAATTTCCGTCGCCGTGCCGTCGGCGTTGATGCGGTCAAATTTCGCGCCGTCTTCTTTTACTAAATGTTCAACTTGCTGTTTGCTCAAAGTCTTTACGGAAAAAACGCCTTCGGCGCGCGCCCGCATTCCGGCTGAATCGAGCGGAATAAAAAAGGCGTTGTTTTTGAACGTAACACGCACAGATTTGTCTTTAGCCGTCGGCGCCAGTTCCATCCAGCAGCCTTCCATTTTGCAAGAGCGCACGACGACGCCTTCGACAAGAACGGTTTTGTCGGCAAATTTCTCCGGTGTTTTCAAAACGTCCGAGAGCGAAACTTTTTTCGCCTCGCCGATAATGTCGCCACGCTTGACGACGCCGTTTTCGTCCGCGCCCGATTCGTTGTCGTATTCAAACGGTTTTCTTTCTCTAATCTTTGTCATATTTTCAGCGGCGGGCGGTTTTTTGTCGTCAGTGGTTTTTTGCGAAAAACCCGTTCCAGCACAAGCCAAGATTAAAACTATTAAACTTAAAAAATATTTCATAAAATCATCTCTTCCGTAATTTCCGGTGAAAATCGTGTATTCTTAAAGACGAGTAAATTATAACAGTGAAGGAAAAACATATCCAGATTTTAGGCATTGCTTTGACGGCGTTATACGGCGTTTTTGTTGCTTGGCTTTATTTGGTCGAGCCGAAATCGCTGGGCGAGCTTCCCGCCAAAGCGCAGGCGACAATCGAAAACGCGGCGACAAAAACGCAGGTTGCTATCGGCACTTACGAAATTGACAAGGCGAAATTCGACGAAGGTTTGAGAATGTTTCGGCAGGATAATTTCGTCGCCGCGCGCGATTTGTTTGAGCGCGCCGATACGGAACGACGCGACGCGAAAACGCAGTTTTATATCGCTTACAGCTTTTACCGGCAAGGCTTTGGTAAAATTTACAACGATGACGCGCTTTTCAAACAAGGTTTGGACGAGACAAACCGCGTCATCGCGCTCGACAGAGACTTCAAATCTGACGACAGCGATTTAAAGATGAAAACGCCTGCCGAGTTAAAAAACGAATTTGAAGAAGGATTAAAAATTACGGCATCGGATTTTAATCCGCTGAAAATTTTGCGCGAGAGAAAGTAAAGCGAAAAACTCGCGACGCCGGAAAGTGTATTTTAATTGGAAATTATGTCCGAAGTTCAAAGTCAAAAGTCTAAAGCAGAAGAAGATTTTTTAAACGATTTGCCTGTCGTTGACGGCGAATTGATTGAAGATTCCGGCAGCAAAACGTCTGTTTCAAAAACCAAAAACCAAAGCCCGAAGACCGAAATAATAAACAAGGAGCAAGGAACAAACGATGAAGGACAAAATCAAAAATCCTATCTTCAATACATCTTTCTACCCTTGATTTTTCTGACCGTTGCTTTGCTCGGCGGCTTGCGAATCGCCGCGCCCGACAACGCATTTTTGTTTCTCAAGCCGCCGCTCGTCTGTCTGATTTTTGCCGTGATTTTGCTTATTCTGTTTTTCCGCGCCGGATTAATAAGGCTCGACGGCTGGTTTTCGGAAAGTTTCACAACCTTGGAAAACATCGCCAACGCTTCGGTTCTGCTCGCGCTTTTTGCCGCGACAGCGCAGATTTTCAACGCGCTGCTGCCCGAACGCGGCTTGCCATTCTGGGTTTTTGCATTCTGTTTTTTCTGGACGCTTTTGAATAATCTTTTTTCGGCGTTTGATACGAAAAGACTTCTGCAAAGTCTCGGCAGTCTTTTCGGATTTGCCTTTGTCGTCAAATATCTCGTGCTGGCGTATATGACCGCGCCGACATCGAGCGGCTGGCTTCAGGGAATTCTACAAAACCCGACGCAGGAAGCATTCACGTGGCTGCTCGATTTGCCGCGCTTTGCCGCCGCTACAGGCTACATTCAATTTTTTGCCGTTATTTTCTATCTGCTCGGACTGTTTCTGCTTCCGCCGTCGACTGCAAAGAATGAGAAATGATTTTCAATATTTGAATTAAACCAGTGGATTCAATAACGAAGATCGAAACTCGGATTTCAGAGAAAGTTTTCGACGAGCATAATGTCGGAATTTAGCGCGTCGTCGATGCTGTAATACAGCCATTTACCGTCTGGCGACACGGATAATCCGGTTTCGACAATCGGGTCTTTCGGCAGCGGCGCGATTGGTGTAACTCGCTCTGTAGTAAAATCGAAAAATTCGATTGCCGGATGTGCAGCGATTTTTTTCGGATTTTCGTAACGGTAAATAAAATAAATGCCTTTGTCGGTCAAAGTCCAATCGTTGAGTTTGACTAGTTGGACGGCTTCGGGAAAATCATAGCGTTTATCTTCGCTGTTGCCATTAATAGGCAAGCGATAAAATCCGTAGGTATCAATACCTGTTAGGCAATATAAAAACTTCCCGTCGGCTGATTCACGCGCTTCACATCCGCCGCGCTCGGTGATTTGCGCGGCTTCACCGCCCGATGCCGGAATTTTCCAGATTTGCCAGCCCGCGTCGCGGTCTGCGCCGTAATAAATTGTAACTAATGCGACCGCCATCGCCGCGAACGCGCATGTGTCGCAAAGGAACTCGCTGGTTTTGGGCAGTATTAACGGCGTTAACTTCGTAACCGCTAGCACAAACGTCGGCATCGATACAACCGCACCGAGCGCCACGCTAACTGTTGTCGCATCCTCGAATAATCCAACCGAGAACACCGCGACGTTTAAGGATTTAAGCATTGGACCGAACCAAAGCCATATTCACTACGGCGCAAACGGCGACTGGTATATCCGTTCTGACGCAAATACGGGCAAAGTCATTTTGCAGGATATGACAGGCGGCGATGTCGGCGTCGGCAACGGCACGCCGAAAGCAAAATTAGACGTTACGGGCGGCGACATTTTAATTGGCTCGCCCGGTCAGGGGATTATTCTAAAATCGCCCAACGGTGCGACTTGTAAATTGCTTTCGATTGACAACGCGGGCGCGATGGCTTTGACGGCAATCGCTTGCCCGTAAGGAGAAAAGAAAATGAAAAACATACTAAAATTTTTCGCATTATTGCTTTCGGTCTCGTTCATCGCCGCTTCGCAAATCCACGCGCAAACGGGCGGAACTTACGATTTATCGCACAATGTCATCGCTTCGGGCGGCGGCTCAAACTCGACGGGCGGCACGTTTTCGCTGGACGGCACAATCGGTCAAGCGATAGCCGGAACTGTCAGCACGGGAACTTCCGGCGGCACGCAATACAATCTGAGCGGCGGCTTTTGGACAACTGACCAGCAACCACTTGCGCCGACCGCCGCGAGCGTTACCGTGAGCGGTCGCGTTATAACATCCGCCGGAAAAGGGATTCGCAATGTGCTGGTAACGATGACCGATTCGAGCGGCACGGCTCGCACCGTATTCAGCACATCGTTTGGCAGATTTAGTTTTACCGATGTATCAGCAGGCGAAACTTATATCTTCAGCGTCCGCGCCAAACGCTTTACGTTCGGTCAAAACGCGCAAGTGTTTTCGATAAACGAAGATGTTGATGATATTCTTTTTGTCGGCGACCCGATTTGGAAATAGACCGAAATCGGCAACTCGCGCGGCTCGATTATGTCAGCCGCGCGAGCTTTTAATTTTTATCGGCAATAAAAACGCATCTTTATAAGGAGAAAAATGAAATCGCTTAAATTGCTTTTGCTTGTTTGCTCGATGTCGCTGGTAACTTTTATATCAGGCGCGCAAGCCGCGCAAAACAAAAATCCGACGCTTGTCGCGCAGAAACTTTATCAGGCTTGGCATTTGAAAAATCGAAAATCAGCGTTGAAAATCGCCGACAAAGACGCGGTTGATAAACTGTTTGGCGTGCGCTGGCGCGTGATGAAATTTGAAGGCTGCAAACGTCGGGAAGGAGAAATCGGCTTCGAGTGCATTTACCGCGACGCGAAAAACGATTTTTCGCTGGCAATGATTGTCGAAGGCGGTGTGAGCGTCGGCGGTTACAATGTTGCGTCGCTGAGTTTTTCTACTGAAGAATGAAAAACGGTTACTTGAAACAGACTGCATATTAACAAATTAAATTCACGGCTTATGTGAGAATTATTGCCGGTTTTGTGTATGTTTTTTGATTCGCAGTCCGTCAAGCGCGGCGAAAAATAAAAAGGCGAGCATCGCGCGTCGCCTTTTTATTTTTGAATTGTAATTTGTAAATTTTCTTCTTTTCTTTAATTTATCAATTCTTCGGCGACTGCTTCTTCCGATAAAATTTCGTAAAGATTCGCTGCATCCTGTTTGGAAACTTGTTTTCGGTCGGGAACTTCGCTGACTCGGACGCGCGTCAGGCGATTGTGTCGCTTGATTTCAATTTCATCACTTGGCTTTACTTCGCGCGAAGATTTTGCCGTCAGCCCATTTATTTTTATCAAACCCGCGTCGCAAAATCCCTGAGCCAAACTGCGGCGCGCAATCAAACGGCTAGCTTTCAGGTATAGGTCGAGACGCATATTTTTGACAATTTCTAATTACGAATTAAAACAAAGGCACATTCGTAATTCGTAATTTGAAAGCTCGTAATTAATTTACTTGTCCGATTTTTTAACTTCCGCTGTTTTTCGTTCGTCGCCGAATAGAATCGGCGCGACTAGCGGACGATATGTTTCGTTGATTTTGATATATGACTCGGTGCGGAGCGTCGCCATATATTTCTTGCGTTCTTCCGGCAGTCGCTCGTAGGTTAAGGTTTTGCGAACTTCCGATTCGTCGTAAACCGATTCGCTGCTCGCTTTTGTTCTGGCATCGACGCGCAGAATCTCAATGCCTTCGGTTAGTTCAATCGGGTCGGTTACGCCGCCGACTTGAACTTTTTCTAAGGCTTTGACAAATTTTTCATCTAAATCTTTGATGTTGAGATTTTCGTTTTTTCCTTTTGTCGTTTTCACGTCCGAACGGTCGGAATTTTCGGTGACCAGCGCGGTAAAATCCGCGCCGCCGCGCGCTTTGGCGACAAGCTGTTTGGCTTTTTCGCGCGTCGCCGCTTCGTCGCGTCCGGCAAAGCTCAAAAAGATTTCGCTGATGCTGATGGTTTCCGGGCGCGTGAATTTCGCTTTGTTAGCTTCAAAATACGCTTTTATTTCCTTGGCGTTTAAGCCGGAATAAACTTTGGAATCTACTTCGCGCTGGAAAACTGCTTCTCTGGTAAACTGCTTGCGCCAAACTTCGCGGATGTCGGTCGGGTCAACACCGGATTTAGTCATTTCCTGATATAGCGCATCGAGCGTTTTAATGTTTTGCTGCTTCATTATCTCCAGAAATCTCTGGTTAATCTGCGCGTCAACCTCTTTATCAATGTCGAGGTCTTTGCCTTTTTGGAGCAGCAGTTCTTCGTTAATAATATTGGCGATAAGCTCGCCTTTTTTAGCTTCGATTTCGGTTCGCGCCTGTTCGGGCGTTTTGCCGTCGTGAACCAGAGAGTCGATGGCGGCGTTCATTTCTCGCTTAACGCGCGAGAGCGTTATGACGCCGTCGTTGACCTGCGCGACAACTTCGTCGACGACTTTTACCTCGCTTTCCTGCGCCAAAGAAGTTAAACTCGAAAACACTACGAAAGCAATTATAAAAATTGCGGAATTGATTTGTTTCATTTACTTAATCCTTAAAATAAAAACTTGAATTCAGAAATATTAATCACGAACGATTGTTTTATGCAACTGTCGAAGTTTGATGCCGAAGTCAGCGCTCGCGTTTCTTGCCGATTTGAAATTTCAGCGATTTTGGAATCAAACCCGATTCGCACTCTTTAAAAACTATTCGAGGTTTTGCCCGCCGAAGTATTAAACCCGCAACCGATGAAAAAAAGATGTCCAAACTGCAATCTGGTAAATTTTCCGCACGCGAAAACCTGTGTTCGCTGCGCATTTGATTTGGCAGGCGTTCCGAGCTTTCAAGAAAGCGATACAATAAAAGTGCCGCTCAAATCCAAAATTATCAAACGTGCGCTTGTTTGCCTCGCCGTCTGTTTGTTTACAATAGTCGGTTTTTATCTTTCGATGATTTTTACTTCGTCGTCTTTGAGCCGCGAAGAAAAAGCGACCGTCGAAAGAAGTATTAAAATTTTGGACGAAAAAGGTTTTTCGAGAGAAGTTTTTCTGCTCGAACATCTAACGGTTTATCGCGCCAACGACAATTGGCTGAACGCTTCGACACGCGAAGAAAATGCCTACGCCGCGACAAATTTTCCGCTTGAGATTATGACCATTTACCCGGAATTTTTCACCGTGCCGGTTGACGATACCGAACGCGCCGCCATTCTTCTGCATGAAGCGCAGCATTTGAAAGGCGCGGACGAAAAGCAGGCATATGAATTTACATGGCGCAATCGCAAAAAACTCGGCTGGACGCGAAATATTTATCTCGGCTCGGTAATCTGGCGAAACGTCAGAAAGCAAACCAGAGAATACGCGCCGAATTTGTTCGGTTGCGATTGGACGGAATACAATGACTGCACCGAATAAAAAGGCAAAAGGCAAATATTTGCGAGGTTTGTTTGAATTTGTTTGAAGATTATTTTTGCTTTGATTGTTTGAGCTTTGAAATTATCCAATTGCGAAAATCGTCTCCGCCGGCAAAAACCATTTCGCTTTCGGCGACGAAACACGGCAAATCAAAATTCAAATCTTTCAGCTTAACGGCGTCTTTTGCAGTGGTCAGCAAATTTCCCGCATCTGCCGGTCGCGCCTTTTTTTCGAGTTTTACAATATCGTTTTGTTTATAAAAATAATGGTCTGGAAAAGTTTCGGTCGCCGCTAAATCAAAATTCTCGCCGCGCAGCTGCGCGAAAAAATTATTCGGATTGCCCAAACCGCAGAAAGCTAGAAATCTGTATTTTGATTCTGTTTCGATTTGGTCTTTGGTTTTCGGTCTTTGGTTTTCGATTTTGGAATTTGGAGTTTCGCTTTTCTCGCAATTTGCCTTTGCCAAAAATTCTTTTATTTCAGTCAGTCGCGCCGTTTTATTTTCCGAAACGAAAATCGGGCAATTCGCATTAAATCGTCTGATTTTCGTTTTCAAATCTTCAGCAGCTTCAACCAAATTAGCGCGCGTGATGACAATAGCATCAGCCCTTTTAAGATTTTGCAAAGGCTCGCGCAAGATGCCAAACGGAAACAGTTTTCCGTTGCCGTATGGGTTCGTCGCATCTATAGTTACAATGTCCAAATCGCGCCGCGCGCGCAAATGCTGAAACGCATCGTCCAAGACAAATGCCGTGATTCTGAATTTTTCGCGCGCCCAATTTCCTGCCGCAATGCGATTTGCATCGGCAATAACAATCGCTCGTCCGAGAAGTTTCCGCGCCAGCTCAAACGGTTCGTCGCCCGCTTGTTTCGCATCTGCTAAAATCTTTTCGCCGTCGGAAACAAGCACTCTCGCTTTTGGATTTTCGCGTTTATAGCCACGCGTGACGATACAAACTGTTTCGCCCATTTCAGTTAAAATCTCAGCCGCGCGCGTGACAAGCGGAGTTTTCCCCGTTCCGCCGACAGTCAGATTTCCGACGCTGACGGTAAAAGCGCCGAGCGAAAAAGACTCAAAAACACCTTTTTCGTAAAGCGCGATTCGCTTCTGCAAAACTGCTTCGTGAATGCGGGAAAACATAGTGGAAAATGGAAAATGGAAAACGGAAAGTGAAAAATTAAAGAAGGTTTTCTTTATTTTCCATTTTCCATTTTCCATTTATTTCTTGTTCGTCGTTTGAATCAATCTATCCAATTTCGTCTGTGCCGAAGCGCTGTCGATGCTTCGTTCGGCGAGGCGCGCGGCGTGAATCGGCTCTTTTGCCAATCCGCCGACCAGAATTGCGGCGGCAGCGTTTAGGACAACGAGCGAGCGAGCTTCGTCGCGGCGTTTGCCGCTTAAAACTTCACGGATGATTTTCGCGCTTTGTTCGGGCGTGTCGGTTCGCAGATGTTCGATTTTACCGCGATGCAAGCCGAAATCTTCGGGCGTTAATTTAAAAGTTTTCAATTTATTGTCAAAAATTTCGGCAACAAAAGTTTCGCCCGTTAAAGTTATCTCGTCCAAACCGTCTGCGCCGTGAACGACCCATGCGTGCTGCGCCGTCAAAAGTGCCGCCGCCCGCGCAATGGGTTCAAGCAGGGATTTGTGCCAGACGCCGATTATTTGTCTTTGAACATTTGCCGGATTCGACAGAACGCCGAGCAGATTCAAACTCGTTCGGATACCGAGACTGCTGCGGATTTCGCCGACGCGCCGCAGTGCAGGATGAAATTTAGGCGCAAACATAAAACAAATTCCCGCGCCGTTCAGACACGCCTGCACGATTTCCGGCTCGCTCGATATTTTTACGCCGAGTTTCGCCAAAACCTCAGCGCTTCCGGTCTGGCTCAAAACGGCGCGATTTATTTGTTTGGCGACCGGCAAGCCAGCGCCCGCGACGACAAAAGCCGCTGCCGTCGAAACGTTGAAAGTCTTCGCCGCGCTCGAACCCGTCCCGGACGTATCAATCAAATTTTTATGGCGCGTCGTGATTTTAACGGCTTGCTCGCGCATAACACGCGCCATTCCCGCAAGCTCGCCGAACGTTTCGCCTTTTGCCGTCAGCGCGGTTAATGCTCCGGCAATCTGCGCCGGATTTGCATCGGGAGCAGTTAAGGCGCGAAAAAACTCGCTCGCTTCGGTATGCGAGAAATTCTCGCCGCGAATCAAGCGCGCAAGATACGGGAAAAGCAATGTTTCAGCCTTGCTGTTGGTTGCCGACACGGGCGCGGCAATCAGCCAATCTGTTTTCGGCTTAAGCATAAGTTAAGTCAGAAGTGTAAAGCGTTAAGCGTAAATCGAAAAGGCGAAAGTGCGAAGTAGAGCGGTTTATTTTTGCGGACAGCTTATTTTTGAAAGTATTCGGAATGAAAAAAAATCGGATTTCCGGTTCCCTTTTTAATATCTCAAAGATTAAGGAAATTTTGCAACAGCTTTTTGCCCGCGTCGGTTAAAATTGATTCGGGATGAAATTGGACGCCTTCTATTTTGCGGTTTTTATGACGCAAGCCCATAATTAATCCGTCGGGCGAGGTGGCGGAGATTTCCAGACAATCGGGCAGCGTTTCGCGTTCGACAATCAAAGAATGATAACGCGCCGCCGAAAAATCTTTTTCCAAACCGTTGAAAATCGTTCGCCCATCGTGGCTGATTTTTACAGGCTTACCGTGAACCGGCGCAGGCGCGCGAACGACTCGACCGCCGAAAAATTGTCCGATTGCCTGATGTCCGAGACAAACGCCCAAAACGGGAATTGTGTTGCTGAACGCTTCTAAAACCTTTAGGGAAATGCCCGCATCATCGGGCGTTCCGGGTCCGGGCGAGATTAAAATTTTTTCCGGTTGAAGCTCGTTTTTGATTTCCTCGACAGCAACTTCGTCGTTTCGCCGCACTAAAATTTCCGCGCCGAGTTCGCCGAGATACTGCACGAGGTTATATGTAAACGAGTCGTAATTGTCTATTACAAGAAGCATCTTTTTAAATACGAAAAAATTGAAATGAAAAATTAATGGTAAATGAAATAGGAAAACTTTCAAAGAAGCGACTTGAAATTGTCGTGAGCGGCGAAAAATTTATTTACTATTTTTTTAGGAAGCCTTACCATTAAACCCGCTTTTATGTTTTTATCTTACATTCTAAGGAAATAAATAATGCGCCGAAAATTATTGCAATCGTTAATTTTTCTTTTATTAATTACAAAGTTCGCTTTTGGGCAAACCGTTGCGGTAGAGAAAAAAACGGAAATGTCGCCCGAATTGCGAAAAGAGGCAGTAGCGTTTCTGCGCGAAACTTCTGCCGATGTCGGAAACTTGCGAACGCTGGAAAACCGCATTAGCTTTTCGTCTGAAATTGCCAGCCTGATGTGGTTTAATGATGAAAAAGAAGCGCGCGCGATGTATCAAGCCGTCATCAACGATTTCAGGCAATTGCTTGTTCAATACGACGCACAGGCTTCGGGGTCCGGCATTCCTGTTGAAACGGGCGAAATTCTGCCTTACGCGGGCGGCGAGAAAGGCGAAGTTTTCCAGCGATTTTACAAAGCAATGACCGTGCGCCAGCAGATTGCGACAAGCCTTGCCGAACATGACGCGCCGCTCGCGCTCGAATTTTTCACATCTACCGGACAAGCCGTTACAAATCCGAATTTTCGCAAGCAGTTAGAATCGGTTGACACTTATTTTGAAACGCGCTTGCTCGCTCAAGTTGCCGAACAAGACCCGGATACCGCGCTCAAATACGGGCGCAAGGCTCTGGCGAAAGGTTTTAATTATGAAATTATCGGCGTTCTCAAAAAAATCTACCAAAAAGACGCCGACAAAGGCGCGGCTTTCGGCGAAGATATTGTGCAAAAGCTCAAATCAGGCGAGGTGTCGAACGACAAGTTTTATTATTTGAGTTCGCTGCTCAGTTTGGGCGAAGAAAATCTTAAAAGTTTAAATGGCAAACCCGACAAAAAGCCGATTTTCAGCGAACAATCTTTGCGGGAGCTTGCCGACGCGCTGACGCAGCAAGTTTTGAAAATGGGCGACGAGGAAAATTTTGATGCTTCAGGCTACGCCGCGCAAATCGAAAAATTTTCGCCTTCCGGCGCGGCGCAAATCCGGCAAAAATTTACAATTAAAAATCAAACCAAAACCATAATTAAAACCGGAATCGCTGCCCCTCCGCCGCCAGCCGTAAAAATTGAAACCGAAGAAGACCGTCAAAAACAATTGATGGAAAACGTCCAAAGTCTCGGCACGAAGCCACTTTCCAAAGAAGAACGAGAAAAGATAGTCGTCAGGGCGCGAAAAACTATTAATAATATTAAAGACCCAAATTTGAAGTTGCTTGCTCTGAGCGCTTTAGCCGCTCAAATCGCCAAAAGCGGCGATAAGGAACTTGCCGCGCAGATTTTGGACGAAGCCAAAAATTTTATAAATTTGCAGCCGAAAAATTATGAAGAGTTTCTGCAGATTTGGATGCTGACGAGCGGCTACGCGCAGATTGACGCTCAAAAAGCGTTTCCCGTTTTGGAAGACGCCATTGTTCGCCTCAACGAAACGATTTCCGCTTTCATTAAAGTCGGCGAATTTATCGATGCCAGAGGCGAATTTATCGAAGGCGGAGAAGTTCAAATCGGAAGTTTCGGCGGCGCGATGTCGCGGGAAATGTTGGGAACTTTAGGCTCAACAGACCAGACGCTTCGCAGTTTGGCGACGGCGGATTTTGCGCGAACAAAAGATTTAACCAACAAATTCGACCGTCCCGAAGCCCGCATTCTGGCAAAAATGCTCGTCCTGCGTGCGCTTTTTGGCGAAAAGAAAGAACAAACGGAAGACTGAAATTAACGGTGAATTGTGAACGGTTAGTGTAAGAAAATTCTTAAACTTATCATTCACCACTCAACGTTAATAAAAGCTCGTTCCCAAAAGCCAATGTCCGCCATCGACGACGAGCGTTACGCCGCTGATATAGCTTGCCGCGTCGGAACACAGAAAAATCGCCGCGTTTTCAATATCTTTAATCCGACCGAATCTTTGCAGAGGAATTTTTTTCGCTAACTTTTCTTTGAAAGGTTCGGGGAGAAGCCGCTTCATTCCTTCCGTGTCTTCAATCGGACCCGGCGCGATGCCGTTGACGCGAATGCCGTATCTGCCCCATTCGACCGCCAAATTTCTCGTTATCGCATCCACCGCCGCTTTTGCAGCCGAAACGTGAATTTGCAGCGGCGTTGCCGCCAAATGAAGCGTCGCACTGATATTTAAGATTTGTCCGCTCGTTTTTTTTAATTCTTCAAAGGCGGCGCGGCAGACGTTAAACGTGCCTTTCGCGTCAATGTCCAAAACAGTTCCGAAGCCGTTTGCCGAAAGCTCATTTGCCTTGCACAAAAAATTTCCCGCCGCGCCGTTGACAACAATATCGATTTTGCCGAATTTTTCAACCGTTTCATTTATCGCATTCTCAACCACCGCAAAATTCCGCACGTCCGCCGCGACTGCAAAACATTCGCCGCCCGTTCGCTCGATTAAATCTTTCATTGGTTCGAGATTTTCTTGTTTGCGCGAAGTTATGGCAACGCGCGCGCCCGATTCTGCCAGCGAGCGCGCAATGCCGCCCGTGATTCCTGTTCCGCCGCCGGTTACAAACGCGACTTTTCCTTGTAAAATATTATCTGCAAAAACTTTATTCATAATCGAAAAATATTATCACAGAGACGCAGACGGACACGGAGTTTGGGATACGATGAAAAAAAATAGTTTTGCCGGATTACCTTTCTTGTTTTGGCTTTATCTTTCTCTGTGTCTCTGTGTTTCTGTGTCGAACCTTTCCTGCAAATCAAACCCGACCGATTTGCGAACTCTCGCGCCTGACGATTCTATCGTCTATCTGGAAACAAACGACTTGAGAAAAACGCTCGAATCGATTACCGATAATCAAGCCTTTCAAGAGCTTGCAAAAGAGAAAACGAATTTCTCCGCGCTCGAAAACGTTCAATTTGCCGTTGCCATAACCGGCTTTGAAACTTCGGAAAAGGAAATCTCTAACGAGCAGTCCGACTTAAATTTCAAGCCTCGTTTTGTCGCCATTGCAGACACTCACGCCTGGAAGCCAAACGCTGTTTCGATTGCCGAAACCGAAGTCGGAAAATTTGCGCGCGCTGCTTACGGCGACGACGTGAAATTGGAAAAATCCGAGAAGGCAGACGCGAAATTTTTTGTCTGGTCGAGCGCGGCAGGCGAACACAGAATTTTCGCCGCCGTTTCGCACAGTATAATTTATGTCGGAAATGACGAAAGCCTGATTGATAAATGTCTAGCGGTTAAGCGAGGCGAAGCCGAAAATTTATTGAAAAATGAAAATCTAGCGCGAGCGCGCGACGTTGAAAAGGGCGAAAATCAAATTGCCTTTGGCTACATTTCGCCCGAAGGCATCGCCGAAATCGCCAATCTCGCCGGAGTTTCAACTGCAGCCAGAGCCAGCGACAACGAGGACGAAAGAAATTTTATAGCGAGAATTTTGCCGCAAATTTTGAAAAAGACGACTCGTGAAATTTCTTGGACAGCAAGCAAAACCGGAAACGGAATCGAAGACAAAATTTTTATTTCGACAAACGCGGAAGTTTCCAGCTTTTTGAGAGAAACGCTCCAAACGCTGCCGCAAACGCAAACTAATTTGGCGGAATTTTTGCCGTCGGATGTTTTTTCAGCAACTCGTTACAGCTTGCAGAATCCGCAAACGGCGTGGCGCGGTTTGTTGACGGCAGGAGCAAATCAAACCGACGCGGGAAGCGGAAAAATTCTGGCGCAATTTTCCGGCAGTTTACTCGAACCATATGGAATTTCTGATGCAGACGCTTTTCTCGGCGCGATAGATTCTGATATTTTGACGGCGCAGCTCGACGGCGAGGGCGAAAAATCGGTCGCGGTTTTTAACGTCAGAAATGCGGAAAATGTAAAGAAATCAATTGCGGAAATCAACTTTAAACCAAAGCCGGTGAAACTTGGAAACACAGAAATTTGGAAATCGGATAATGGCAAAATAGTTGCGGCATTTGTCGAAAACAAATTAATTTTAGGCGACGGCGAGAGCGTTTCAAAGTGTCTGCAAGCAAAACAAAACGGTCAAAATTTTGCCGGAAATCAATACTTTCAAAGATTTGACGCGAGCCGAGCCGTCGCCGTAACTTTTGCCAAAAATATTGACGAGGCGAAAAATGTTGTTGATGTTTTAAGCGAAACAAAAGATGAGGATAAAAGGATAACGACTGTTTCTCTGATCGAAACGCGCTTTACGGAAAAGGGAATCGAGCGCCGAAGCGCTTCCGCATTCGGTTTGATTGGAACGATTTTGGAACAGCTACAGTGAGAAGATGAAAAAGTGAAAAAGCTATTAAATCTTGACAATGAACTTTTTCACATTTGCACCGTTTCACTTTTTCACTTTTTTGGCGCTTCGTTTCAAATTCTTAACGTTACTTTCAATCCAGCGTTCCGCTTCCTCAAAATATGCAAATTGTTTCTCGTCGCAGCGAAAAGCGGGCGTGTGGTTGTAGCGTCTGCCGTCGCGGTGAACGGTCGGGTGAAAAATATGCAGCATTTCGTGAAAGACGACAAATTCGACGACGTATTTCGGAACTCGCGGCGCGTCGAGCGAACGGCTGACGACGATTGTTTCGTGCGTCGCGTCGTGATGACCGAGGATTCTGTAAGTCTTGCGCACCGACCATGTTAAAATGGGTTCGGAAATCGCTCCGTCGAAATAAATCTGATTCAAATGCGCGAAAATTTTGCGTAAATCATAAACGTCGCCTTTGGCGGTCGTAATAATTTTTCGCCCGCGCTCGCGTTTGGTTTTTGTAACTCTATCGCGCAATTTGCCGTTATTAATCGACGCGCGGTAAATTTCCCGAGCCTGCGCCGGAACTTTTTTTCGCAGAAGTTTGGCGACCAGAATAAACGCCAGAGATTTTTGCGCCTCTGACGGTAAATCGTGGCATAGGTCGGCAAGACGAACATAGACTTTCCGGTCGCGAATGCGAATCGTGTGATTGACGCCGATATACGGATAAAAACAAATTTCGATTTCAGGCGTCTTTGATTTATTGTTTAATGTTTGAAAGGCTTTTTCGTAAAAAGTTTTTATTTGCCGGAGTTGAGCCGTCATAAATTGAGTTTAATACAGAATCAAGCAAAACGCGCGAAAAAAGAAAGAGAAAAAATGTTTATCAAAGTTTAACCTTTATTTCTTGACATTTAGCCGCTGAAAATGATATTTAATTTATAGCAGTAGCATATCGCCAAACGGCGGTTTGCTTCAAACTCACCAGAGAAAAATGTCTGACCGTGATTTCAAACCAAACAAACGAGCGAAGTTCAAACTTCCCCGACGCGCGCGGGCAAATCATTTTGTCTGCCGTCATCAATGAACATCTTGTAACGGGAGAGCCGGTCGGGTCAAAATCCGTCGCCGAGAAATTTGCCAGCGCCGCGGGTTGGAGTTCGGCAACGATTCGCAACATAATGGGCGAACTCGAGGACTTCGGTTTTCTTGAACAACCACACACCTCAGCCGGACGGATACCGACCGATAAAGGTTACCGTTATTACGTCAATAATCTTTTGGGCGTTTTGAGTCTTTCAAACGAAGATTTGCGTCTTATCGACGAAGAATTCGGCTTCGGCGAAATTGAAAACAGAGTCGCGCCCGAGCGTCTGATGGAAAGAACTTCACATCTTCTTTCAGCTCTATCTGATAATGTCGGCATCGTCGTCTCGCCGAGTTTGTCGAAAGACAAAATTCAGCATATCGAGTTTGTCAATCTATCTGACAAACGAGTGCTGGTTATACTGGTTTCCGCGCCGAATATTGTGCATAACAAAATTATTCGGCTCAAGGAAACTTTCTCGAACGATGAACTCGAACGCACGGCTCGTTATTTGAATAAAGAATTTGCAGGAAAAAGTCTGGCGGAGATTCGCGTTAAGATTCTCGGTTTAATGCACGAAGAAACCGCGCTTTTTGACAAGTTGCTGCAAACGGCGATGATACTTTGCTCGCAGAGTATTGATGAAGAAGACGATTCGCGCGGCGAAATTTACGTTGGCGGAGCGTCGAATATTTTGACAAAGAGAGATTTTGCCGACCTCGAACGCTTGCGCCAACTCCTTCGAACAATCGAGGAAAAATCGCGTCTCGTTGAGATTTTGACCGAATGCATCATGCAGGATGCTTCCGCAAAAGGCGGCGTGCAGGTTATTATCGGCAGCGAAAATTCGGCGGCATCTTTGCAAAACTGCACGCTGATTACAGCGCCTTATCGCATCGGCGGCGATGAAGCAATCGGAACTTTAAGCGTTTTAGGTCCGACCAGAATTGAATATGCCAGAATGATTTCGATTGTCTCTTACGTCGCCCGCACGCTTGAGAAAACAATGACCAAAGAATACCCGAAAATTTAAGTGCAGCAAAACAATACTCCGCTAGACGAACCCTTTTAAAATGAATTCCAACCAAAATTCACAAAACAATCAAGAATTGTCAGAAGAAAGCGAAGATAAAAACACGCTTTCGATTGACGAATTCTTCCGCCAGCTCGAAGCCAAGGAAAAGGATTTGGATATTTCCTCCGAATTGGTTATCGAGATAGACGACGCTGACGAAAATGATGGAAACGAGATTCCTGAATCTTCAGGGCAGGATATTTACGCAGCCGCGTCGCAGAAATCGCCGGCTGCATCTGCCGCCAACGATTTTGCGACGAATGTCGAAGAATTTTCCGGTCTCGAAAACAAACTTGCAAATCTACAAACCCAAGTTTCACGGCTAGAAAACGAGCGTGCAGAATTATATGAAATTACGCGGCGCAGGCATACCGATTTTGAAAGCTACAAAAAACGCACCGAGCGCGAGCGGAGCGAAACCTTTCGCAATCAACTCGGCAATCTAGCAACGCAGATGCTTCCCGTTCTAGATAATTTGAATCGCGCTCTGGATTCGGTTTCCCTTTATCCGAACGAGCGGCGACAGGATTTTCAGCAGTTTTTTGAAGGAATTATGCTTGTCAGCCAGCAACTCGGCGAAGTTTTGGAAGAAATGGGTGTTCAACCAATTACCGCCGTCGGCGAAGCCTTTGACCCGCATTTTCACGAAGCCGTTGCAACTGAACATACGGATGAAGTTCCGCCCTATACAATTGTCGAAGAGCTTCTTACAGGCTATCGGATTGACGACAAAGTTATTCGCCCGTCAATGGTTAAAGTTTCATCGCCCACAAAATTAACTCCCGCAGACGATTCTTCTTCCGCAGCAGAATAGTTTTGGTAAATTTCAAAAACAACACATTTTAATAATATGAGCAAAGTAATCGGTATAGATTTAGGCACGACAAACTGCTGCGTTTCAGTTTTAGAAGGCGGCGCGGTGCAGATTATTTCAAATAAAGAAGGCGGTAGAACAACGCCTTCGGTCGTCGGCTTTACAGAAAAGGATGAAAAACTCGTCGGGCAAATCGCCAAACGCCAAGCCGTTACGAATCCGGCAAATACGCTTTACGCCGTCAAACGTCTTATCGGGCGCAAATTCGATTCGCCCGAAGTCGAGAAAATGCGCGAGAACGTGCCGTTTGAAATCGTCGAAGCGCCGAACGGCGACGCGCATATCCGCGTTCTCGACCGCACATACAGCCCGCCGGAAATCTCCGCGATTGTTTTGCAGCGCCTGAAAATGGCGGCGGAAGAATTCTTAGGCGATAAAATTACCGAAGCGATTATTACCGTTCCCGCGTATTTCGACGATATGCAAAGGCAGGCGACGCGCGACGCCGGAAAAATCGCAGGATTGGAAGTCGAGCGAATTATTAACGAACCGACGGCGGCGGCGCTTGCATACGGTTTCGGCAAAAATAAAAGCGAGCGGGTCGTCGTTTATGACCTCGGCGGCGGCACGTTTGATATTTCGATTCTCGAAATTAACGACGGCGTTTTCGAGGTTTTATCGACTTCCGGCAATACATTTTTAGGCGGCGAAGATTTTGACCAGCGCCTTATCAGCTGGTTGGTGGAAAATTTTAAGGAAGAAAACGGAATTGATTTGAAGGAAGACCGTCTTGCTTTACAGCGCTTAAAAGAAGCGGCTGAACGCGCCAAATGCGAGTTGTCATCCGTTATGGAAACAACCGTGAATTTGCCGTTTATCGCCGCCGATGCGTCGGGTCCGAAACATATCAACAGCGTGCTGACGCGCGCTAAATTTGAAGAACTCGTGCAGGATTTGGTCGAATCATCGGTCGAACCGTGCCAGAAAGCACTGTGGGACGCAAAACTTCAACCTTCGGATATTGATAAAGTCATCCTCGTCGGCGGGCAGACGCGCTCGCCGATTATCGCGCGCACGGTAACGGAAATCTTCGGCAAAGAACCTTCGTCGGAAATCAACCCGGACGAAGTTGTAGCGATGGGCGCGGCGATTCAAGGCGGCGTCTTGACGGGCGACATTAAAGATATTGTTCTGCTCGACGTTTTGCCGTTGAGTTTAGGATTAGAAACGCGCGGCGGTATTTTCGTCAAACTTATCTCGCGCAATTCGACTATTCCGCTCAAAAATATGATGACCTTTACGACCGTCGTTGATAATCAGCAATCGGTTGAGATTCATATTTTGCAGGGCGAGCGTGAAATAGCCTCCGGCAATCGCAGCCTCGGAAAATTTGAGCTGGTCGGTATTCCGCCCGCGCCGCGCGGCATTCCGCAGGTTGACGTGGCGTTTGAAATCGACGCCAACGGCATCGTCAGCGTTTCGGCGAAAGACAAGATGACCGGACTCGAACACGCGATGCAGATTACGCCTTCGTCCGGCTTAGCACCCGATGAAATCGAGCTGCTAATTATGGAAGCCGAAACGTCCGTGGAAAAAGACCGCACGGCGAAGGAATTTATCTTAAAGCGCAACAAACTCGACTCTTTAATAAAAAACACGCGCAAAGCAATGGCAGAATACGGAAAATCGCTTAACCCCGAACAGCAGGAGGAAATCAGTCGCGATTTGGACGAAGCCGAAGAATTTTTATCCTCGCCGTCAGAAGAAGGCAACATTGAACAGGTTCTAGCGAAAGTAGAAGATTCTGCCAATCGCCTGACCGAAGCAATGATGTATGCGGTGTAAGTTCAAAGTTCAAGACTGTCGCTTGAATAGCTTTGCCCTTGTGTCCCGGCTTGAACAAATTAGCGAGCTGTCGCAAAATAATAATAACGCGGGTTCATTTGTTTGGACTGGCGTTATTTTTATTTTGGATTTTAGATTGTTCAATACTTTAGTCTAAGATTTTGAATCTTGTAATTATGAGCAAAAGAGATTATTACGAAATATTAGAAGTCGCGAGCACGGCGACCGATACGGAAATAAAAGCGGCGTATCGGAAATTGGCGGTAAAACATCACCCGGACAAAAATCCGGGCGACCACACGGCGGAAGAAAAATTTAAAGAAGCGGCGGAAGCGTATTCCGTTTTGTCCGATGTGCAGAAACGCGCGGCTTACGACCGTTTCGGACATTCAGGCGTCAACGCAGGCGCAGGCTTCGGCGCGGGCAGCGCGGGATTTTCCAATATCGAAGATATTTTCGACCTGTTTGGCTTCGGCGATATGTTCGGCGGACGCGGCGGCGCAAGTGGACAAAGACGAACGGCAGCACAGCGCGGCGCGGATTTGCGTTACGATTTGGAAATCACCCTCGAAGAAGCGGCAGCCGGAAAGGAAGAAAAATTAAATATTCCGCGACTTGAGACGTGCGATGAATGCGGCGGCAAAGGCGCGGAAAAAGGAAGTGAGCCGGAAACGTGCGTAACCTGTTCGGGAAGCGGGCAGACACGCTACCAGCAAGGCTTTTTCTCTGTAATGAGGACTTGTCCGAACTGCGGCGGCAAAGGTCAGATTATCAAAAATCCGTGCAAAAAATGTCGCGGCGCGGGACGCATTGAAAAGGAAAAAACTATTGAAGTAAAAATTCCGGCAGGCGTCGAAACCGGCTCGCGTCTGCGAATAAACGGCGAAGGCGAAGGGGGCGCAAACGGCGGCGCGGCAGGCGATTTATATGTTGTCATCCACGTTGCCGAACACGAAATGTTTGAGCGGCAAGGCGCGAATCTTTACGTTTCCGTTCCAATTTCATTTGCCCAAGCAGCTTTAGGCGCGGAAATCAAAGTCAAAACTCTCGACGGCGAAGAAGATTTAAAAATTCCGCAGGGAACGCAGACGGGAAGCGTTTTTCGCCTTAAAAGTAAAGGAATGCCAGCGCTCGGCGGACGCGGACGAGGCGATTTATTCGTCGCCGCGACCATCATCACGCCGAAAAATCTAACCAAAGAACAGCGCAAACTGCTCGAACAACTTGCCGAAGTCGAAGACGTGGATTTTCAGGACGAATCCTTTATGGATAAGGTGAGAAATATATTCGGTTAACGGCGGAGCTGAGGCGGGGAGAAACCGCCGCCAAGCCCGCTTGAATTTAACGGCGGTTGCTTCCCAATTTGCGATTATCTTTGCCTGTAATAACGCGCCGCCCTTTTTTATTTGACAATAAAATTCTTTTCCGTTTGACAAGATATTAAGCGTTAGTTTATCTTTTTATTGAAATTGATTTTCAATTTCAATTGCAATATAACAATCGGAAAATTTGGCACAGATGAGCGAAGAATTTTATATGAAAAGTAAAATTATTTTGTGGACGCTGTTTGTTTTGGGTGTTTATGCAGTAAACGCTTTTGGGCAAACGGTTAAAAACGAAGTTTCGGGAAACGGTTCGACAACGGCTTCAACGCAAACAAAAGTTGAGCCGATTGCGACTCCGACACCGCCGGACGAAGTTGAAAAGTTGCGGAAAGAAGTTAGTGAACTGCGCGCGCAACTGGAAAGTTTAAGAAAACTCGTCGAAGAAAAAAATGCGGCTGAAGCAAAAAACAACCTGCCGACTTCAACGGAAAAACAGCCTGAGCAAACGGTTAGCGGAACGACGCAATCAACTGCCGTCAATGATAATCCGAAAGTCGCCGTCGCCACCAAAGCTCAAGGCGGCGATTTGTCGGGCGCGGGAAATCTTTTACGAACCGACCTCATTACGATTGGCGGATACGGCGAGATGCAATACCGCGATTCTTCGATTAGCGAGCGGGCGGACGGCGGCGGCACGCCGACCTTTATCACGCCGCGTTTTGTTTTGGGAATTGCCGCGACGCTTTCCGAAAAGCAGAATATCGTTTTCAATTCCGAAATCGAGTATGAATTCGGCTCGCGTGAAATTGACGTTGAACAAGCCTTTGTCGAATGGAAAGCGCGTCCCGAATTTGCTTTGCGCGGCGGAATTTTCACGCCGTCAATCGGGCGTTTCAACGTCTATCACGACTCGAATCTGAACTTAACGGCGATTCGTCCGCTGATTAATCAATTTATTGTCCCGACCGCTTACCGCGACACCGGAATAGGAATTCGGGGACGTTTCAAATTGCCGCGAAAAATGAAACTGTCTTACGAATTCGATGTCGTCAACGGAATGCAAGGCACGAATGCCGATGGTCAAGCCACGCCGTTTTCCCGCCTTTTGGGACAATCTTCGGCGGCTGAACCGGGCGCGATTTCGTTTCAGGATAACAACCGAAATAAAGCGGTCGTCGGGCGCGTCGGATTCTCGCCGTTGAGCGGTTTTGAATTCGGTGTTTCGGGCTACAACGGCAGATTCACTAACGAGGGCGAAGCTCCGATTTCGGCAAATATCGTCTTTTTAGATGGTTCGTATCGGCGCGGAAACTTGGCGATAAATGCCGAATACGGATGCTCTAATATTGTCGGCGGCGGAATCAAACGCCGGAGCGATGCGCCGCCGGTTGTCAATGTCAATGACTCGGAAAGCATTCAGGCTTTGGCTGATTTTGTCGCCGCGCGAACGCCCGGACAAGACGGCTTTTATGTTGAAGGTTCATATCAGTTTCGCCCGTCGTTCGTTAAAAAATTCTTTGACGACGGCGGTTACATTGCGCCGGTCGTGCGCTACGAAGTCGTCAGACTTGACCGAACCTTGAAAGATTTCTACCTGAACCGGGCGCGAACCACGCTTGGCTTGAACGTCGCGCCGTCTTCGACCGTTATTTTGAAACTCAATTATTTGTTTAATCGCACGTTTGGTCCCGTGCCGGATGTTCCGGCGGGAATCGGCGGAGCGATATTCGGTATCAGTCCGGCTCCGCACGTCGGTTACGGACGAAACGGTTTCACGAGTTCGATAACTTACGTTTTTTAAAGAGGTCGAAGATGAGACAAAAAAAACTAAAAATAATTGTGCTGGTTGGATTTGCAGCATTATCTGTCTTTGGCTTGATTTCTTCATCGCGCACGCAAGTGGTTTGGGCAAAGCCCGCGTTTATGGACAGATATAAACGCGACCCGTTTGCGAAAGAAGAACTGAAAAGCAAATGCACGATTTGTCATATCGGGCGCGGCGGCGGCGAGCGCAACAATTTCGGCGAATCCTTTGAAGATGCGGGTTATCGATTTACGCCGAAATTGCGGGCTAAATTTCCTGAAATGTTTAATTTGCCAAGAGATGAATCGCCTAAAAACGAGAAAAAAGACAAGTCGAAGGATAAGCCGAGATAGAAGCATAACGGTCGAGATGACGTGGGGCGAAATCGCCGCCAAGCCCGTTTAGGTTTAACGGACAAGCTAAATAACAAAGTAGCTGTTTCGCCCTCACGTCTAATGACTTGTTCGACGGTGCGTTATTTACAAAAGACAACTTTATTCTTAATTGAAAATTTGCACCGGCTACTCTTGATTTGCACCGAATTTCGGTTTCGCGCCGCTCGATTTTTTATACGTTCCGTCGGCGGAAACGTTAAGACCAAAACCACAATTAATGTTGTTTTGCGTCGTGACAATGAGCGTTCCGGGTTTTGAAAATTTGAGCGTAATTTTGCACGGTTTGTTGTCTGCGTCGCTGCCGTCCGGCACAAAAATAGCCGTGTCGCCGTTAATTATGGCTTCGCCGCTCGCCTCGCCGACATTGGCAGACAGTTCGCCGCCGGCTTCAAACGGATAAGTCAACGCCATTTCGATTTTTAATTTGTTGCCGCCAAGAGCTTGAATCAAAATTTCGTTGTAATTACCTTTAAATTTACCTTTGAAATACGAGCGAAAACTTCCCGTTACTTCCGCGCCGCTGACGGCTTTGCGCTGCGCGAAGATTTCAGAACTTGCGCCGACGCAAACGAATAGTAACAACGTGATAAAAATTAATTTTTTCATAATTTGGAATTACCTCTCTTTCATTTTGGACGCTATCGCGTAAAAAGGAAGCCGTCGAACTTTGTATTCTACTGAATTAGATTTATACTATGCCGAATTATTTTCACCCTAATTTAGCTTGTAAAGCAATAAAAATAAGGTTCTTGTTTTTTCTTCGTATTTAAATACAATTCGGCATAATTAATTACCGCGAATTGGCGGGCTTATCGATTTTGTAATTTAGCTTTAACCGTTTCACTTACCAATTTGCCGTCTGCCGATTTTCCTGCGAGTTTGGCTTGCGCCGCTTTCATTACCGCGCCCATTTCTTTCATCGAGGATGCGGCTGTTTCAGAGATTGCGTCCGCGACGGCTTGCTCGATTTCTTCTTTGGTCGCCGACTGCGGCAGGTATTCTTCCAGCACGGAAAGCTCGACCTTTTCTTTTTCAGCCAGCTCGTCGCGTCCGGCATTTTCGTATTGCTCGATTGAATCTTTGCGCTGTTTGACAAGCGTTTGGAGCGTTTTGACGGTTTCATCGTCGCTCAGATTGTAATTCGCGCCTTTTTTGTTTTGCTCGTTCATCAAAGCGGCTTTCGCCATCCGCAGAACAGACAGGCGACTCGCATCTTTCGCCTTCATCGCGGCGGTTATATCGGCGGTAATTTTATCTTTCAAACTCATATTTACATTTATCATTTATCATTTATCATTTATCATTTGCACAATCTTTAATGTCAAATAATTTTTAATAGTAAAAGATTTTGACGATAAATGGTAAATGACAAATGACAAATGTTAAGTGGCGTTTCGGAATCTTTGCGGGAATTATTGTCGCTGTCTTCGGTTTGTATCCGCAATATGCTTTGTGGGACGAGCGCGGAGCAGGCGGCTGGAACGGAACTTTTGCTTCCAACGATTTGGACGAAGTTGCATATGCCGCCTACCTGCAAGCCTTAATCGACGGCAGACCGCGCAAAAACGACCCGTATTCAGGACGCGATGAGAAGACGGACGCGCCGCAACCCGAATCAATTTTTTCAATCCAATTTCTACCGCCGACAATTTTGGCGATTCCGGCGCGCGTCTTTAATTTGGACGCTTCGCAGACGTTTATTCTGCTGTCGCCGCTCGCAAGTTTTTTAACCGCGCTCGCTTTATTCTGGCTCTTAACGCAAATTACCGACGACAACCGTTTCGCATTTGTCGCCGTTTTGATGATTTTATTCGGCGGCGCGCTCGCTTCCGGCAACGGCGCAATCGTCGAAGTATTAAAAGATGGCGCGGCATATCCGTTCTTTCCGTTTCTGCGTAGATACATTCCGGCGTCGGCGTTTCCGTTTTTCTTTGCAACGTTCGGCTTTGTCTGGCTGACGCTGAAAAGCAAGGTTAATTCCACTAAATATGTTTCAACTGTTGCCGCCGGATTGTGTTTTGCAGTTTTGGTTTTTTCATATTTTTATCTATGGACAACCGCCGCCGCATTCCTGTTTACATTGACTTTTTTTTGGATTGTTGTGCGTCCCGAAAATTGGAAACAGGATATACGATTTATTCTTTTAACCGATTTCGTCGCTTCTCTTGCGCTCTTTCCTTATGCTTATTTGCTTTCACGTCGCGCACCTGCGACAGATTCGATTCAATTGTTGGTTTTAACACACGCGCCGGATTTACTGCGCTTTTCCGCGATTGTCTGTTATGTTTCGATAATTTTAATTGCCATTGCAGTCTGGCGCGGATTCGCAAAACTCAAAGATGCGTCGACGATTTTTCTGCTTGCCTTTGCGCTCGTTCCGTTTCTGGTTTTTAACCAGCAAATCGCTTCGGGACGTTCATTGCAGCCGTTTCATTACGAGTATTACGTTGTTAATTACATCTCGGCACTGGTTATTGCCCTTACACTTTTTCTGTTTTTGAGACGTATTCGCTCGGCAAAAATTTACACGACAATTTTGATGGTTTTAGGTTTTGCAGCAGTCGCTTGGGGCTATACGGAAGTGAAATTGACGACGCGGCTTTTGATGTTTTGGAACGTCGAACGCGAAGAGGCACTGCCCGTTACAAAACGTCTTGCGGAACTTGCAACCGAGGATCGCGCCGCCGCAAAAGATTTTGTAACTTTAAATATAGATTATGTTCAAGCCGACAATCAGCCGGTCGTTGCGCCGCAAGCGGTTTTATGGGCGCGGCATCAGCACGTTTTCGCGGGCGTCGGCTGGGAGGAAAACAAAGAGCGTTTTTACCAGATGCTTTATTACGCCGACCGCGACGCCGATTGGCTTAAGAAAGATTTCAAGCGCGGCGACATCGAAGCGTATATGGCGCTTTTCGGCTGGGACAGATTCAACGCGACGCTTTCGGTCAACTCTCGCCCGTTGACCACGCCGGAAATCGAAGAAGAAGTCACGCGCTTTGACGAGTATTACAAAAATTTCGGCATCGAGCAGGCAAAGCGTCCGACGCTTTCCTTTGTCGTCGCGCCGAATAGTTTTCCGCCGGATTTTTACAATCTGCGGCGCTGGTATGAAATCGGCACGGGCGAAACTTACGGAAAATTTACGCTTTATAAAGTGCGGCTGAAGAACTCGGAACTGAAATAATTTAAAACAAAAAAGACCGCCAAAATAAACGGCGGTCAAATTATGTATTGCTATATTATAAAAACAATTTTTATGCGGCGAGAAGGTCGTTTGATGTTTCCGCAAAAACTCTTCTGCCATTTAGGGCGTCGTCAATTATCTCGCGCACGGCTGAAGCGTCCGGGTTGACATCCATTCTCTGACACGCTTTTAAGTGCCGGATAATTCCTTCGACCGCAATGTCCATCGTCGCGCCGCTCAATTTTGCAAATCGGCGCGCTTGAATATGATCGATTTGCAGAATTCTTTCCTGCAAAGTTATTTGTCTAGCTGCTGCTGCCACTTCTTATCCTCCTTTTTTATTCTAACTGCTGCTGTGTGTTGTAATGTTTGTGAAACTTGTCGCAAAAGACTTTCGGCTTTCACGAGCGTTCTATAAAATATGGGTCAAGCCATATATTTTAGTTGAAATTCAAAACTAAAAAGTTGTTAAAATTAATGAATCGTCGGTCACTCTTCAACTAGTATGAAAAAAGATAGTAACAAAGAATTTACATTTTGTCACTATTTTTTTTCGGCGTTGTGACTTTTTTCTCAAACAATAGAAAACACGAAAAAACCGGCAGACTCTCAAGAGTTTGCCGGTTTGTTAAATTTCAAGACAAAACTACTATTTACCGCCGCCGACGGCATCTTTCATAGCTTTGCCGAGACGGAATTTAACGGTTGTTTTAGCCGGAATTTTAATCGGTTTGCCGGTCGCCGGATTGCGACCTTCACGCGCTTTGCGCGTCGCTTTAACCAATTTGCCGAAACCGGGAAGCGTGAATTCTCCGTTCTTTTTCACTTCGGTTGTCGCCAAAGTTGCCAAAGCCTCGAAAAATCCCTTTGCATCCGATTTTTTCATTCCTGTTTTATCCGCCAGTTGGCTGATAATTTCCGTTTGCGTCATACGCTTTGCTGTTGTTGCTGCTGCCATAATATTTCATTAGCCTCCAAAGTTTTTTGTAAATTCTACTTAAATCGAACAAACCTGTCTGCAAAAAGCAGACATTAAAAGGACAAATTCTGCCAATCGAAAAAAAAGCTGATTGGTCGGGGCGGCAAGATTCGAACTTGCGACCTCTCGGTCCCAAACCGAGCGCTCTACCAAGCTGAGCCACGCCCCGATACCGAAGGCGTTTCATACGAGAAACACCTTCAAGTGCCGAATTTTACAGGCGAAAATTTCATTGGTCAAGTGAAACAGCCGTAAAAGCGCGCAAATACTGAATTATTTTTTCGGCGGCGCGAGCGCGATGGCTGATTTTTTGTTTTATTTCGTCGGAAAGCTCACCGAAAGTCTTCTCGAAGCCGTCGGGTATGAAAATCGGGTCGTAGCCGAAACCGTTTGTGCCTTTTGGAGTTAAAGCGATTCTGCCGCCGCACATCTCTTCAGCTAAATATTTTATTTCGCCCTTCGCGTCGGAAATCGCCATCGCGCAGACAAAGCGGGCGCGACGCTCTTCGTTACTCAGCTTAGCGTTTAACTGGCGCAGAAGTTTTTGAATTTTTTCTTCGTTCGTTGCGCTTGCGCCGCCATAGCGCGCGGAAAAAATTCCGGGTGCGCTACCGAGCGCTTCGACTTCCAAACCTGAATCGTCTGCCAAACTCCAAAGTCCCGTTTGCAGCGCATAGCTTTGCGCTTTCAAGACGGCATTTTCCGTAAAAGTCGCACCCGTTTCTTCCGCTTCGACCACATCGGGAAATTCATTTAGACTGCGTAAACACACGGATAAATCAGCTAAAAGCTGTTTCAGTTCTTTTACTTTGCCGATGTTTTTGGTCGCTGCGACAATCTGCATTGTTTTCGTCTTTAACCGACAGGAGTTTAATTAATCAAATTTATAAAGGAATATTCTATCAAAACAGAAGCGCACGATGACAAAGAGAAAAGACAAAGTTCAGATTTTTGTTGCCAAGCCAAGCCTTTTCAAGGTATAAATTATATAGCGGAATTTCACCGGAATTCCGCGCGCCTTATCTAACCGGACATAAATTTTGCGAGGAAACCCTGCCTTGGACGCTGCCTTAATCGAAACTTCGATACCAAACACAACCAATCTGCCCGCGGCGAGCAATCTCGGCGAGGAAATACTGCCGCAATCTTCGCTGAACGCCGACGAATTGACGTTTGAACTCGGTTTGTGGCTTTCGAGCATTGAAAGTTTTTTAAATATTCGCAATCATACGTTTGCCGAAGAAAATCGCGCCAAAGCCTCGACGCGCGATTGGACGAACGAATTTCGCTTAACGCATTCGACCCTTTTGCTTTGCTCGCGGCTGACTTTTCAGCTTGGCAAAACTTTCAAAAATCAATTTGATTCAGCGCCGCTCGGCGACGGCGGTTTGATTGAAAATTTGGGCGTCGTTGTAAAAGAGCCACGCATAGACTCGAATGGAATTTATAAACTTTCGCAAGTTTTGAAAGATTCCGTTTTGCTTAACGAAGGCTTGCTTCGCGCCGCGCCGCTCAAATTTGGAGAATGGACGGCTTGGAGTAGCTTTCTCGCCGAGAAATTTAGAAATCTTGAAATTTTTCACGCGCTCATCGAAAGCGCCGAGCGAGAAGGCAGCGAGTTTTTGCCAGAAGCGTTTAAGGAATTGCTGGCGACCAAACCGCTTCCGCTGGCGATGGAAACCGATTTAAAACTTGTTCTGCCGCGCTTTGCCAAAATCTTAAAGTGGCTGAGCATAATCGAGAAAATGCTTAAAAACGACGAGCCATTAAAACCCGCACTCCTTATTTTCTCGCGCGTTTACGAACAGATTCAGGAATTGATAAAATTCGTCAACAATCGTCTTTCGCGTTTTCCGAACGAAGAAGACGAGCTTTTCGGCGCGCTTGACGGCACGGCTTATACGGCTTCAATCGAGCTTCGCAAAGTTTATAATTACGAGCTTGCCGGACTTGCCGAACTTCGCCCGACGCTTTCGGTTTACGCTAAAATGGAAACTGCGTTTTCACTTCTAAACGACAGTTTCCAGATGACTCTGGTAAATTTCGCGCAGCTAATCGAACCGGAAATTGACGGCGCAAAACTTTTTCCTAATTTCCAAGTTAAATTCAAACAATCTCTGATTCTGCGCCAAAACTTGTGGGAAATTCTCAACACGGTTAAAAAAGTCGAACAAAATCCCGATGCCACGGCGCTCGCCACGCTCCACAAACAGCTTAATAATTTTCTTGAGGCGACGCTTCATTTTTTGTTTTACAAAGATATGGAAACGGTCGAGAGATTTATCGAGGAAGTTTTAATAACCACCGAGAAAAAAGACCTCGTGCCGATTCTGCATCGTTTCGGCGCTTATCTGGAAACGCTTTTTGGGCAGGTCAATATGCGCGCTGTTTTGGCGAAACATCCGTTTGAAGCCGAACGATGAATTAGGAACGATGAACGCCGAAATAAAGAAATTCTCTTACATTCCGCGTTCATCGTTCCTAATTCATCGTTCCAATTACGCTGTAATAATCACGGCTTTTGCTCCGGTCAGTTCTGAAAAATCCTTTGTAAAAATTGTATCGATGCGACGAATGCGCCCGATTATTTCGACAATTTCTTGAGTCGGGATAGAGCCGTCTTCGACATGCGCGATTGCCCACGTCGGAACATTAGACGCCGTTTGCAGAATCGCTTCGAGCAGGCGCAGGTATTGAGATTTGGTTTCCACAAGCGCGCCTAGTTTGCCCGCCTGCGCTTGTTCCAAATCTTTCCAGAATTTATCGTCGCCGTGAATCCATTCTTCGCGCCACGCCGCTTGCCCCAAACGATTTCGCTGGCTTGAGTTATGCGACGGCGGCAATCGCAGAAACATCAAATCCGCTCCGACGTTTTCGGCAATAAAATCCTTTGCCGTTTTATTTTGACAGGTATTGTTCTGTCCGTTGTTGACGGGTTCGGGCTGCGCGCGCCAGAGACGTTTATAAACGTTTGAAAGCGGCTGGCGCAGTTCTCGTGTGTCTTCGGTAAAGGATAAAACGTAATCTCCTACTCTTGTTCCAATGTTCAGCGCAACTGCCTGCAAAACGAGCGAGGGCAGTTTTTCGACGTTGGCGCGAACGTTGTCAAACCACCACGCATCGGTTTCATTAAACCAATTTTTAAGCGATTCGTTTTGAAGGCGATAACGCGGAACATAAGCGTCTTCCAAAATCGTTTCGACATCTTTTTCCGAAAGTTTTTCGGCATTGTTTTGAATCGCGCCGACCGCTTTGACGAATCCGGCTTGCGTCAAATCGTTTGCCAGAACGCGAACATTCCAGCGTTTGAGATACACGCCGAGATTCGGCTCGCTCGTGAAAGGCAGAATCGCCGTCGAAAATTTCAGGCGACGCAAAACGTTGAGTTCAAAGGCAAGCCAGCCTTTCGGCGCGGCAAAGGATTTAGTAAACATAAAATAATTATTTTTATAAACGCTTTGTTGTAACAATTACAAGCTGTCGTTATAAAAATTAAAACTCATTGTATCGAACAATCAAACTTTTCGGAGCGGCAAATTTCTCTCGCCGCTTACAATTTGCAGGAAAATCTTTTTTATTGCAACACGCGATTTTCCGGTAAACCTTTGCCGGCTTTAACCATCTAAGCAGCGTTTTCTTTGTTTCCCTGCTCATCTGAAATCTCCCTAATTTACTGGAATAGAAGCGTCATTTTACATATTGTTCGCTATATATCGTTTATTATCAAGGAGTTAATCTATTGACTAGCCAGCACGCTGCAAATACGCCCGCAAAAATTATTCTGCCGACTGCCGAAGAAAAACTCGAAGAAAGTCAGCAGTGGCTGGCGGCTGTCTTTAACGCTTCGCGCGACGCCATAATGGTCGAAGACAACGGAATTATCGTTTATGTAAACAAATCGCACGCCGAAATGTTCGGATACGACAGTCAAGAAGAACTGCTCGGCAAAAGTGCTGCCACGATGCTGCCCGACGAAGAAGCAAAGCGTTTGTCCGAATACGGAAAAGCTCGGCTGCGCGGAGAAACTGCTCCGGCGGTTTATGAATTCAAGGTCAAGCGCAAGGACGGCTCGCTTCTCGACGCCGAAGCATCGGTTTCTACGGCTGTAATTTCAGGAAAAAAATACATTATCGCGGTTACGCGCGATATTACAAAGCGCAAGCGCGCGCAAAAGGCAATCAAGGAAAGCGAAGAACGCTATCGCGCGCTCGTTTCTGCCAGCGACCAAGTTGTTTGGTGCGCCAATGCCGACGGCGAAGCCGAATTTGCGTTCACAACGTGGCATAAATTAACCGGACAAACAAAAGAAGAGATGCTCAATTGGGGCTGGCTCGACGCTCTTCATCCCGAATGCCGCGAGCGTTCGGCGCGACTTTGGAAAGAAGCACTCGAAACAAAAGGCGTCTACGCGGACGAGCGGCGCGTCCGTTTGCGCGACGGAAGCTACCGCGTTTTTCAAGTGCGCGGCGTTCCGGTTTTTGACGAAGACGGGCACCTGCGCGAATGGGTCGGAACGGACATTGACATCACCGAACGCAAACAGGCGGAAGAAAAACAAAAAAGGCGAACGGCGCAAATCGCTCTGCGCGCGGACATCAACGCCGCGCTCGCCGACGGCAATTTGTCGCTGCAAAAAATGCTCGTTCGCTGCGCCGAAGCTATCGTTCGGCATCTGGGCGTAACGCTCGCCTGCATCTGGACGCTCGATAAAGACGAGCGCGCGCTGGAACTCAAAGCATTCGCCGGAAGCAATGAGATTCTTAATAAAGCGGCGGACAAACAAATTCTGGTCGGCGTCTCGGAAATCGGCTTGATTGCAAGCGAGCGCCGTTCGCATATTGTCAATGATTTTCAAAACGATACTCCGATGACGGAAGATAAACAGTCGTCACTCGGTGAAAAAATAAATTTCGCCGGTTATCCGCTTATCATTGAAGACAAACTTTTAGGCGTGATGGGAAATTATTGCGACCGGGAATTTGCCGACGACACGCTTGACGCGCTCTCTTCGGTCGCCGATATTGTCTCGCAATGTATTATCCGAAAGCTAACGGAAGAAGCCTTGAGCAAAAGCGAAAATCAACTTCGGCAAGCGCAGAAGCTCGAATCAATCGGGCGTCTTGCGGGCGGCATCGCGCACGATTTTAACAATATGCTGACTGCAATTAACGGCTACAGCGAGTTGACGCTTAAACGCTTAAAACCGGACGACCCGTTGCGCCGAAATATCAATGAAATAAAAAAGGCAGGCGAGCGTTCGGCTTTATTGACAAATCAACTCCTTGCCTTTAGTCGCCAGCAAATTTTGCAGCCGGAAATCTTGGACATCAATCAAGTTGTCGACGACACAATCAATTTGCTAAAGCGTTTAATCGGCGAAGACATACAGCTTGTTACCGTCTTAAATCGAGAAGTCGGGCGCGTAAAAGCAGACCCCGGACAACTCTCGCAAGTGATTATGAATTTAGTTGTCAACGCCCGCGACGCGATGCCTGCGGGCGGTCAATTGACCATTGAAACCGCCGATTTTTATTTTGATGAAGAATACGCCAGCCAAAACCCGAACGTCGCCCCCGGCGCATACGTGATGCTCGCCGTCAGCGACAACGGCAGCGGAATGGACGCCGAAACGCAGCAGCATATTTTCGAGCCGTTTTTTACGACAAAGGAAATCGGCAAAGGAACGGGCTTAGGTTTAGCCACCGTTTACGGCGTCGTCAAACAATCGGGCGGCAACATCGCGGTTTACAGCGAGCCGGGCGTCGGCACGACGTTTAAGGTTTTCCTACCGAAAGTAAAAGACGCCGCCGAAGAAACGGATAAACACGCGCCCGCCGTAGAATCCGCGCGCGGAACGGAAAGAATTTTGGTTGTCGAAGACGACGATATTGTTCGCGCTTTAACGCAGGAGATTTTGGAGATGTATGGTTACCGGGTATTTACAGCGCGCAACGGCGTCGAAGCCTTAGACATCTGCAAACAGCAGGAATGTAATTTTGATTTGCTTGTAACTGATGTCGTGATGCCGCAGATGGGCGGGCGGAGACTGGCGGAAAGTTTAACCGAAAAATTGCCGAAGCTGCGAATTCTTTTCACCTCCGGCTATGCCGATGACGCTATAATACGCCACGGCGTTATAGAAACCAGCACAAATTTTATTCAAAAACCTTTCACCACCAACGCGCTGGCGCAAAAGGTCAGAGAGATTCTCGATGCGGATAAAGAATAGCGAATTAAAATCTATGTTTGAATAAGCAATCGAAATTATGCAATGATTACGGCAAGGATGCCAAACCCCGAGCCTTTCAAATTTGGACGAGCAGTAAAATTTTGTTGCCGTTCGATTTGAGAGGCTCTTAATTTTTGCGCAACTAAATCTTTCGACGAATTCTTAACCCTTCCGCCTCGATTTCAAATTGCGTTTCACTTATTCGCTTGAGCGGCTTGCCACTTGCCAATTCGTATTCTTTCGTGCCGTCATCTCCGTAAGTAATTTCAGCCGTCGTCGTGTGCCGAAAATCTGTGTATTCGACGACGTGATACTCGCCTCCGGCGTCATCAACTGCTTGAAAAGTTCCGGTTACTCTTCGCTGTGTCTCGCTCATAAATTTTTACCCTCGTTTTTTCTCCGGTCTCATTTTATTTGCGGCATTTGTTTTAGGCGAAACGACGGACTGTTTATCGCTCAAATCGACTTTTGCTTCATTCGCCCTTTTAGCCGCTTTCAAAAGGTTTGAATCTTCCAGAATTTTCAAAGCTGCCTTCGCGCTTTTGCTCAATTTCTTTTTTTGTTGTGCCATTGTTTTTCTCGTCGCTATTGTAAAAATACTTTTCTGTTTAAGATACAACAATTTCACGAACAGGGAAACAAAGTTTTTCTTGTTACTTTCGCAAATCATAGGAATTACCAGAAAGTAAATCGCCAATTTTGAGATAATTATTTTAACCGTTAATATAAATCATCTGCCAACTTTCAATTTTTGAGGAATCAAAACGATGTCTGCTTCTTCTCGACGATATTTAATTTACGTCTTCTGCTTATTGGGTTTTGTAATAATGTTTGCCGCTTTTTTATGGCTGCCGCCGCAGTCGTCGGCGCAAGTTGAAATTGCCGAAAACGCTACGACGCAAGGACGAAGGCTCTCGCCAGCCGGAAAACTTATTATCGATGCTGCGACAAATCTTCCGGCGGTCGCGCCTCTAACGGTTGATTTCATCCGCTCGCCCGACAGCACGGGCGCGGGCGGGAAAGGACGTTTTTTAATTGCCGTCAACAGTGGTTACGGACTGCAATTCAATTCCAAAAGCAAGGCTCAGCAAACGCTTTCTGTTATTGATTTGAACCAGAAACCAGAACCGCAAGTCATCCAAAACGTCTATTTTCCCACTCCAAACAGCGCAAACTTCGGCGTTACGTTTTCAACCGCAAAAGATTATGACGGCTCATACCAGATGTTTGTCGCGGGCGGTTTTCAGAACCGCATCTGGTTATTTAAATTTAACCCTAACGAAAAACAGCCCGTCGCGCCCGGCAATCAGCCGGACGCTAAACTCGACGCCGGATTTATCGACGTGAGCGCGTTTTCCGAAAATGCTCCGAGTCCTTATTACAACGGCGATGTCGCGCCCGTTTACCCGATGGGCGTCGCGCTCGCTCCCGACAATAAAACGCTTTACGTCGCCAATAATCTCGGCGATAATCTGGGCATTTTGCAAGATTGGAATGGCGCGCGACGAATTTCTCGCGTCTCTTTGCGCCGCGCCGCTTCGACACAGTTTGTTTATCCTTACGATGTTGAAATTCTTCCGGCAAAAAACGGTAGAGATGTGGCAAAAGTTTACGTTTCTCTGTGGGGCGACGGTCGCGTCGCGGTTGTCGGCGCGAATAATCAAATTTCCAAATACATCACGGTCGAACGACATCCGACGGCGATGATTCTAAATGGCGACAAATCGCGCCTTTTCGTCGTCAATTCCGACGCTGATAGCATTTCGGTAATTGATACGACAACCGACCGCGTAACTGAAAAAATCAACATTCGATTTGCTGAAAATACTTTGAACGGCGCAAGTCCAGAAGGTTTGGCTTTAAGCGCTGACGAAAAAACTTTATATGTCGCCAATGCTCACGCGAATGCCGTCGCCGTTGTTTCAGTAGCTAATTCAAAACAGGCAAATCCAAAATCCAAAATCCAAAATCCAAAATCCAAAGTTGTTGGTTTTATTCCGACGGGAAATTATCCGTCGGCTGTTGCGGTCGTCGGAAACAGATTATTTATAGCCAACGGGAAAGGAACGGGCGTCGAGAATTCTTCGCTTGTCGTCAATAATTCAGGACGCGCGCCGAATATGCCGAACGGAAATTTTCCGGCGGGAAAAAGCAATTTGCGCGGGCAGTATAATCCTTCGATTACGGTCGGCAATTTCAGTTCGGTTGATGTGCCGACCGAGCGCGAGCTTTACGAATACACACAAGCGGCGATGCGAAATAACGGTTTAATCGGCGAAAAAAATAAACCGCTTTTTGCCGGCGTACGGTCGCCGTTTAAGCATATCATTTACGTAATTCGGGAAAACCGTACATACGACCAAGTTTTCGGCGATTTGGAAAAAGCGGGCGACGGCACGAAGGCTGACGGCGACGAGAGCGTGGCGATTTTCGGCGCGGGCGAGACGGCAAAATCGCCTTCGGGAAAGCCGCAAAACATTACGCCGAACGCGCGCGCTCTGGCTTTGCGCTTCGGACTTCTCGACCGCTTTTTCGTCAATGCCGAAGCCTCGCCCGACGGTCATAATTGGTCAACGGCGGCTTTCTCAAATGATTTTATCGACAAGGTTTTTCGATGGAATTATTCGGGGCGCGGGCGCACGTATGATTTTGAAGGTTTCAACCGTTTGCCGTCTTATGACCCGCCCGCCAATCAGCCGCCGGGAAGCGTGCCGTCGGTTTTTAATCTGCCCGCGACGGAAAATGACATCGCTAATTTTATGAAGCGGTATGTGCCGTATCTAAGCGGCAATCGAGATGCGGGCGAGCCGGAAAGTTTATATTTGTGGGACGCGGCGCGCCGCGCCGGATTAAGTTATCGCAACTACGGCGAATATGTTGCAACAGTTTCTACCGCCGATGTCGCTGAAGTCAACAATCGCAAACCGAAAACTTATCCTGACATATCGCCGACAACAACGGCTTTTGCCACAAAAAAATCACTCGAAGGACATTTCTCGCCCGAACATCCGAATTTCGATGTGCTGATTCCAGATGCGATGACACTTGACTCTTACCGCGCGGCAAAGCAATCAAACGGCGAAACCGATGCGGCAATTACCGAAAATAATTTCAACCGAAAATTTCGCGGCACATCGCGTTTCGGTGCGTGGCAAAAGGAATTTCGCTCGTTTATCGAAGACTTAAAAGCGGGACGAGGCGACCGCCTGCCGAATCTTTCAATCGTGCGCTTTTCAAACGACCACACCGCCGGACTTAATGAAAACCGTCCGACGCCGCAGTTTTACGTGGCGGAAAACGATTATGCTTTGGGGCGAATGGTAGAAGAAGTATCGAATAGTCCATACTGGAAAGACACGGCGATTTTTGTCGTCGAAGATGACGCTCAGGACGGAGCAGACCACGTTGACGCACATCGCTCGCCGGCATTTGTTATTTCCGCCTACAACCGCAAAGGCGCGCTCGTCCACGATTTTCACAGCACGGTTAGCTTAATCAGAACGATGGAGCTTCTGCTCGGCATCGCGCCGATGAATTTTCTCGATGCCAATGCTGCGCCGATTGATATTTTTACGAGCGAGCCGGATTTGTCGCCGTATCGTGCGAGCTTGCCGGACGTGGCTTTGGACAATCTGCTTCCGCCGAAGAAAGAGAAGGCGAATGCCGCGTTACGCCATTATTATCAATTGACGGAAGAACAAAATTTAAAGTTCCCAGATATGGCAAACGCCCGCGAGCTTAATGAAATCATCTGGTTTTCGGTGCGCGGCTCATCCGGCGAGAAAATGCCGGAAACAGCCGAACTTCCGGCGTATAATTTAATGACAGCCGGTTTATTGCCTGATGAAAAAGAACCTGAAAATGCGGAAGACGCCGAATAGTTTGCGGGCTTCAATTAAAACAGTATAATTTTTCAATGTGTTTATCGAACAATTTATAAACTGCTGTTGAAGACACAGCCCGTAATAAGTTATTTTAGAAACTCAGTAGTTTTTTAATTTTAAATCAAGGATTTTAATAAATAATATGGCAACCACTAAAACAAGTCCGGCAAAAGCGGGCGGAAAAGAAAAATCGGTAACCGAACTCGTCAGCGCGCTGGCTGAAAAAACGGGAATTAGCAAAGCAAAAGCTAAAGAAATTTTAGACGCGCACGCCGAAATGCTCGTCAATGAACTGAAACAAAACGGCAGCGTTCAGCTTGCGGGTATCGGGAAACTTAAACTCGGTCAACGCGCAGAACGTCAGGGACGCAATCCGTCAACCGGAGAAGCGATAACTATTAAAGCAAGCAAAACCGTCAAATTCTCAGGTGCAAAGCGTTTTAAGGACAGCTTTCAATAATATCTAATAGCGCAATAATAATTATCGAGCAAAATTTGGATAACTGATTTTATCAATCGAATTGCTCGGAAAATTTAATTGAAAATTCTTAAAATAAAAAAGGGCGAATCTAAAAAAATCGCCCTTTTTGCTTGTACAAAATCGCTCGCTTTTACTTTTCAAGAATAAAACTTTTCGGCACAAATTCCATTGACAAAAGCTCGCCGTTTGAATTGTTTTTCGCATTCGCAATTTCCTTGTAGGTAAAAACGACGGGAATATCGACTTGTTTCATACTACAGCCTAATTGTAGTTGTTCGACTTCGGGCGTAAACGCGCGTATCTGGATTGCCTGCGGCGATGCGGCAAAGAGCTTAAACGGCTGGGCTTGAGTTTTGAAATAGAAAAACATTCCCTTGCTGCTGCATTCGACTTTTTCGATAAAACCGAGTTCGCGTTTTTCGCCCGCAAGCGGCTGGCGCATAGCGTTTTTGATTGATTGCATCATTGACGCGCGTCTCTGCGCGTCAAAATCTTCGCTTTTCATTTGCGGCGGAGGCGAAGAAGGCAACTCTTCCGCGTAAGTGGTTTTCGTTTCGGTCGGCGCGTCTTCCGCCGTCATAAAGCGAAAGTTTTTCGGAACGAAATCGACGGCTATTAATTCGCCGCGACTGGCGTTTTTAGCGTCGCCGTTTTGCGGCTTGTAAGTCAAGACCGTATTAAAATCGGCAATGTTGGCGTCGCAGCCGATCTGCGCGTTTTTCGCGTCGGCGACAAAGGCAGTGAGCGATAAACTTTGAAAATCTTTGCTCGACAGCGCAAAAACTTCGCCGTTGGTTTTAATCGTGTAAGCGATATTTTTGCCTTTGCATTCTATTTTTTGAATGCGTCCGACAACTTGTTTTTCGCCCGCCTGCGCCTGCCGAATCGCTTGATTTACCGCAATCATTTTCGCGTCTTCTTCGGCTTTTGCCAATTCTTCGGGCGAAAGCGGTTTTCTGCTTCCGCTAAGATGAACTAAAACAGGCTGACCGGCGTTTTTGTTTGCTCCGGCAGTTGCAGATTCATATTGTTTGCGCGCGGCTTCGTTGCGGTCATTGATTTCCTGCACTTGCCGCAATTCGCCCAACAGATGCTCGGCGTCGGATTTTATTTCAGGTTCGTCAGCGGTTTTGGCAATTTTGTCGGCGATTGTCTGGGCTTCGGCAAATTTGTCTTGCCGCAAGTAAATTTCGGCGATTCGCAGCGCGTATCTTTGATTGCCCGGTTGATACTGCAAGGCTTTCTGCAAATACGAAACGGCTTCGTCAAGCTGCTCGTGATTGACCAAATCAACAAATGCGAGAAGCTCGTAGCTTTCGGTAAAGCCCGGATTTATCGCAATCGCTTTTTTCAATATCTCGCGCATTTTCGCCGATTTTTCAGCCGGAAAAGCGTCAACGTAACCGAACTCGTCGCGGTCTTCGCGGCTCAAAAGATAGGCGTAATTATAAAAAGCCAGATGATTCCTCTGGTCTTGAGAAATGGCTTTTTCAAGATATTTTTTTGCGTCGTCGAATTTTCTCTGGCGCAGCTTGACCATTCCCAAAGTAGTATTTGCCATACTCGAATTCGGCTCAAGCGCGAGCGCCTTTTGCAGAAAAGGTTCGGCGTCGTCCGCACGATTCGTGTGGTAAAGCAAATCGCCGAGATAAGCGTTGCTTTCGGCTTCAGTTAAAGGCGCGCTTTGCATTTCGCCTTCAAAAGAAAGTTTATCTTTGAGAGTAACGAGCGAGTATTTATAAGTATTCTGCTCGACATATTTTTTGAGGTCTTTCTCCATCTGCGCGTAAGTCGTCTGAAAGGCGTCTTGAAAAGCCTTTTCCGACGAAACGTCTTTGAGCGAAAGCGTTAGAAATTTTCCGAGTCCTTCGGCTTTTCCGCTTTGAATTAGGTAATGAATCAAAGCCCAAGATTCGGCGTAAAAAATAGAGCGCGAATGGTCGCCGTTTTGATGCAGAGCGCTGTTGCTAATCTTAAAAAGCGTTTCGAGCGGAATTAATTTAGTTTGCTGCAAGGTCGCGAGATGCCTGTTTATTAAAAGTCCGAGCTTTACTTTTTGGTCTTCTTCAATGGCAAAAGTCGAATAATACTCGGCTAAACCTTCGTTAAACCACGGCGGAACTTCAGATTTTCCGAAATTCGTATTGATTATCGAATGTGTGTATTCGTGAAAAATCGTTTCAAAAGTGTTGGCGTCTTCGCCTTCGGTCGAGAGGGTAATGTAGTTAACGTCTTCGCCCGACTGAAAATATCCGGCGATAAAATTATCGGCTTTGCCGTCGGCGCGTTTTGGCTTGAAAGGTTTATAAGCGGAGTCGCTTTTAAAGACGACGACGTTAGTCGGAATCGCCGAATTCAAATTGGTTTTATTAAAAAGCAGCCGAAAAGTTTCGCGGAATTGTTCAAGTTTGGTAGCCACTTTGCGAATATCTTTTTCGCTGGCGTTGCCGATTAAATTAAAGTTTTTCGAGCGGACTTGCAGCCATTCGTCTTTTGCCGAAACACTTTTCGGCAAAACGGCAAAAAACACGAGAAGCATTGCAAATAAAACAGGCAATTGATGTTTTTTCATAAACTACAAAAAAATTAATGATTAGTATTGAGAGAATTCAGGCGAACCTCGATTATAAAGCGTAAGTTTTTCGATAGCAAATAAATTATAAATATCGAGGTTATTTTCCGAGCGAGTTTCGGCTGGAAATTCGACTTAAAAGAAAACCGGAAAATTCTTTCTACGATTATTGTTTATTGCTTTCCGCGTAAGACTGAAGTTCCGGCAAATTTTCGAGCAATAGAAACATTTTTACAACCTTCGGGTCGAACTCGATAGCAGCCCATTCGGTCAAATATTGTTTGGCTTCGCCCACGGACATTGTCGCGCGGTGCGGTCGGCGGTCGGTCAAAGCCGCAAAGGTATCGGTGACGCGCAAAATTCTGGCGGCAAGCGGAATCTGTTCGCGCCCGATGGCATCCGGGTAGCCCGCGCCGTTCCACCATTCGTGATGCCAGCGCACAAGCAATTGGACGGCGCGACTCAAACCGCGCCGCGCCGCTTCCTGCTCGCCTATTACCGGATGACGCTGCATATCTATTCGTTCATCTTCGCTGAGTGCGCGGTCTGTTTTTATATAATCCCGATTCATTACCGGCTCGCCGATGTCATGTAGCAAGGCGGCTTGGCGCAGCGAAAAACGGTCATGCGAGGCAAGATTAAATTTGCGCGCCAGCGCGTCGGCTAAAACTGCGATGCGCGCCGCGTGGCTGTGCGCGTAGCCTTCAAATTCATCGATGGCGGCGGCAAATTTCAAAAGTTTTTCTTCCGCGTCTTCTTTTACAATCGACACATTTTCCATAAAAAAGTAATGATGAACGGGGAACGATGAACGCGGAATTAAAGAATTGCTTTACATTCCGCGTTCATCGTTCCGCATTCATCATTCGTTTTTACTATGTTTTTGCCAAACTGTCGAGCAGATTTCGCGCTGCTTCGTTATTCGGGGAAATTGAAAGTAGCCGATTTAATTCACCTTCGGCGCGTTTGAGCAAGCGCATCTGCACGAAAAACTCGGCGAGCATCAAACGAAAATCCGCATTGTCGGGGTCTAGTTTGACAGCCGTCTGCAATTCGGCTTCGGCTTTGTATTTATGTTTACTATCCGCCGAAAGCGCTTTGCCGTAAAAGGCGTGATAGCGCGCGTTGTCTTGGGCAAGATGCGCGGCGCGTGCAAGAAACGGAAGCGCATCCGCGTAGCTTTCATTCATTAAGAGCGTATAGCCTTGTTCAAAATTTATCGCCGCCTGACTGTTTTGTTTTTGCTGATTCGGGTCTGCGCCATTTGCGCTTGCGGCTTGAGAATTTTCCGTCTCTGCCAATTCCTTACGCATTTTGAAATCATAAACTTCGCGCGAAGATTCATTCTTTAAAGTTTCGTAAGCGTGCGCGATTTTTGTAAAAGCATTTTGGATTTGCAGGTGTTTTTCCGCCTCGACCTGTCGGTGAAATAAATCGGGGTGAAAACGTCTGGCGAATGTAAAATAAACGCGCTTGATTTCTGCAGTCGGTGCATCGGACGCGACGCCGAAAATCTCGTAATAATTCGGCGCATTTTCCGTCCGTTCCAGATATTCTTCGAGCGAGATTGTCTTTTCAGCCGGAAGTTCTTCCGCCGCCTCGTCGCCCGCCGGAATAAACTGCGCGGCATCGGCTTTTGTTTCCGAAACATCCGATTTTGGTTCGTCTTTTATCAAAGTTAAATTTGCCGATAAAATAGCCGCGACTTTTCGGTCGGAAAACGGAGAACTCCAGTTCTGCCGCGTTAAATATCCGCCGAGCCACAAAATATAAAGAGCATTAAAAGTTGCCGTATCCGACAAGCCGCTCAAAAGCATTACATTTTCGACGTTTAACGAAGAATCTTCAAATCTCGAAAGCACAAACGCTTCCTGCGGAAGCAGATTAATTTGCGGCGGCTTTGAAGTTTTGACGTTAAAAACTTCCTCAAGAGATTTGATGCTGCGAGATATGTTTTCAGGCGGCGCATCTCTGGCAAACTCAAGCAGCAAAGACGAAACGTTTGTCTTAAATCTTATATCGCCCTTGACTCTGACAAGCGGGCTGAAAATCCATTCGCCTTCTTGCCAGCCGAATGCTTCTTTTAATATCTGCTCGATTTGCCGGACAAAAAGCGCGTCGATTTCTTCTTTCGGAAAACGTTCATTTTTCGTCAAATTTTCTCTGAGTGCTATATCGTTTGTAAAATCGGGAATCGCCGCGAGCTGCTCTTTGGTAAGTTTTCCTTCGCGCAGAAACATTTCAAACAGGCGAGCCGAGCGAGAGTTTGAAACAGCGAAAACAAGGTCGCCGGCGTCGAAATAGACGATTGTTTTCTGAGCCGCATTCGACAGACGCATCGAGCCGGTCAGCCGCGCCTGAAAAATTTCAATCAGCAGTTCGGCAAGCGGATGCTCGCGCAAATTTCCTTTGATTTCAAGATTATTCTGGGAACTCATCGAAGAATTGATTTCGGATTAAACGGCTTGAACGATTCGGACGGCAGCCGAAAAAATTTTCCGACTGCTTTTATAATAGCAAATCGAAGGGGCAAAAGTTAAGCGGAAAAATTTTCCGGCTGCCTTGCATTTACCATTTACCGTTTACCATTTAGCATTAAAGAGATGGTTCACGATTTTCAGCTTGCCGGACAACGAACGCGCCTATGGCAAAGATTGGGCGAATCCTACGAGCATATTTTGATGAAAGCATTAGGTTACGCGATGTTCGTCAGAGAATTTCCCGACCTTGAAATCGAAACCAAAGTCGGCTTGCGTTATAAGCCGGATTTGGTTTCGCGCGGCGAAAATAATAAATTCGTTTTTTGGGGCGAAGCGGGCGAAAACGCGACGCGGAAGACGCTCTGGCTGCTCAAACACGCGCGCGTCGAGCGTCTTGTTTTATTTAAGATCGCCACTAGCGAAACTCAATTTATAAAGCAATTACGCGAGGAAATCCCGCAAAAATATCGTCTTGACGGACGACTAATTTTGATAAATTTTGTTTCCAATATCAAAGATTTGACACGCGAGCGGCAAATTGAGAAAGTTTCCAGAGATTGGTTCGGCAAGTTTGAAATCTGAATTTTTTAAGCGAATGAAAAACGACCAAATAAAAGTGCGCGAATGCACGAGCGTAGAAGAATTAGACGCCTGCGTGCGTTTGCAACGCGAAGTTTTCGCCCTGCCGGATTTGGAAATCTCGCCGCGCCGCCATTTAATTGTCACGAAAAATGCGGGCGGCTTTACTTTGGGAGCTTTTTCGGGAGAAAAACTTGTCGGATTTGTTTTGAGCGTTCCCGCATTCAGCGGCACGGAGAGATTTTTTTATTCACATATGATGGCGGTTGCCGCAGATTTTCAAAATCAGGGCATCGGCTCGCGCCTCAAATGGGCGCAGCGCGAAAAATCTTTGCGCGAAGGCGTAAAGTTTATCAAATGGACTTTCCAGCCGACGCAAGCGAGAAACGCATTTTTTAATCTCGAACGTTTGGGCGTCATTATCAAAACTTACGCCGCAAATTTTTACGGCACGGATTATTCGACCGCGCACATTGCGGGCGGACAAATCGGTCTCGACAGCGACCGTCTCTTTGCCGAATGGAATTTGGAAAATGAAAAAGTCATCGCCTTGTCGAAAGGTGAAACTTTTATAGAAAAGGCGGAAGTTGCGAAAACAATCGAAATTTCGAACGACTGGAACGCTCTCGCCAAGAGCAATCCGCAAAAAGCGGTTGCCGAACAAGCGCGCGTTAGAAGCGAATTTCAATCTGCTTTTGCCGAAAATATGGTTTGCCGCGCCTTCGAGCGCAACCGGCAAAAACCGAAATATTTGCTTTACTAAATTTTCTATGTCTGTTTTCGACATCAATCCCGATATTCGGCGCGCCGAGACGCTTTCGTCCAAGTTTTACACGGAGCAAGAGTATTTTCTCGAATCGAAGGAAAAAATTTTTGCGCGAAGCTGGCAGCTTGTCGGCGCGACCAAAGAGATGAAAAGTCTTTCGCCTTTAACCGTTTTGGAAGATTTTTTAGACGAGCCGATTTTGATTACAAAAGACGCGCAAAATCGTCTTCATTGTCTTTCAAACGTCTGCACGCATCGCGGAAAAATTCTTGTCGAAACAGATGCGTGCGAGGCGAATTTAATTCGTTGCGGCTATCACGGCAGGCGGTTTGCTCTGGACGGCAAATTTCTTTCGATGCCGGAGTTCGGCGGCGCGGAAAATTTTCCGTCCGAACGCGACGATTTGCCGTCGATTTCGTTTGCGACTTGGAAAGAATTTTTGTTCGTCTCACTGAATCCGTTCGCGCCGTTTGAAGATTTTATCGCGGACGTGCGCGAGCGGCTTGATTGGTTTGATTTTGATAAATTGAAATTCGCAGCGGCGCAGGATTTTACCGTCGAAGCGCATTGGGCATTGTATTGCGAAAATTATCTCGAAGGTTTTCATATTCCGTTCGTGCATCACTCCTTGAATGAGGCGATTGATTACGGCTCTTACCAAACCGAGACGTTTCGCTTTTCGAGCTTACAAACAGCTACGGCGAAAGATGCGGAAAACGCTTTTTTATTGCCGAAAGATTCGGCTGATTTTGGCAGGCAAATCGCGGCTTATTACTTTTTCATTTTCCCGAATTTGATGTTTAATTTTTACCCTTGGGGTTTATCGGTTAATATCGTCAAACCGCTGACAGCGCAAAAAACAAAAGTTTCGTTTTTGACTTTCGCAAACGGCGGCGCGAATGCAAAAGGCGGCGCGGGCGCGGATTTAGAAGCGGTCGAACTCGAAGACGAAGCGGTGGTCGAATCGGTGCAAAAGGGAATCCGTTCGCGGTTTTACGAAAACGGCAGATATTCGCCCGCGCGCGAACGCGGGACGCATCATTTTCATCGTTTGATTACCGAGTTTATGAAATAATACGGCGAATTATGAAAGCCGGAAGAAAGTTGGACGCGCTCGTTGCCACGTCCGGTCTAGCCGCACTTAAAGCGGTAAACAAATAATTTCTATGAACCTTTCTGTAAACGGTAAAAATTCCGCCGAGTCGGAAATAGAAAATCTCCGCGCCGAAATCAATCGGCACAACGAGCTTTATTACCAACGAAGCGCGCCGGAGATTTCCGACGCGGAGTTTGACGCTCTTTTAGTCAACCTAAAAAAACTCGAAGAAGAAAATCCCGAATTTATTACTCCCGATTCGCCGACGCAAAGAGTCGGCGGGCGCGCCGAAGGTTTCAAGCCGTTTATTCATCGCGTTCCGCTGATGTCGCTCGATAATTCTTACGATATTGAAGATTTAAAAGCGTTTGACGAAAGATGTAAAAGGTTAGCCGACGGTAGAGATTTTGAATACGTTGCGGAACTAAAAATTGATGGTTTATCATTGGCGCTGCATTACGAAAATGGTTTTTTAGTCGTGGGCGCAACTCGCGGCGACGGCTTTACGGGCGACGACGTTTTCGGCAATGTCAAAACGATTCGCACCGTTCCTTTGAAATTAAAAACTGATTTTCCAGAGCGAGCCGAAGTGCGTGGCGAAGCATTTTTAGCGCGTTCGGTGTTCGAGAAAATCAACGCCGAACTCGAAATGCAGGGCGAAAAAACTTTCGCCAATCCGCGCAATGCCGCGTCGGGAACGCTGCGGCAATTAGATTCTTCAATCGTTGCCTCTCGCCGTCTCGATTTGTTTCCCTATGATGTTTTAAGCGGTAATCAAAAAATGTTTGCGACGCATTGGGAAGGTTTTCAGTGGCTGGAAAAAGCAGGCTTTAACGTCAATCCGAATCGCGCGCTTTGCAAGAATATCGAAGAAGTTTTTGCCTTTACAGATAAAATGCTCGCGCTTCGTGATTCGCTTGATTACGACATTGACGGCGTTGTCGTAAAAATAAATTCGACGCAGTTGCAGCAGGAATTCGGCGCGACGACCAAAGCGCCGCGCTGGGCGATTGCTTATAAATATCCGGCGATGCAGGCGACGACGAGATTGAATGAAATTCATGTGCAGGTTGGACGAACGGGCGCGCTCACGCCGGTTGCGTATCTCGAACCTGTTCTGCTTGCCGGAACGACAGTTGCGCGCGCGTCTTTGCACAACGAGGACGAAATAAAACGTCTCGACGTAAAGCTCGGCGATTATGTTTTAATTGAAAAGAGCGGCGAAATTATTCCGCAGATTTTGCAGGTTATCAAAACTCGGCGTAACGGCACTGAAACAGAATATGAGTTTCCCAAAAAATGTCCAGTTTGTGATTTTCCGGTCGTGCGTCCCGAAGGCGAAGTCGTTACGCGATGTTCAAATCCTGATTGCCCGGCGAAACTAAAGGCGCGAATTCTGTATTTCGCCTCGCGCAAGGCAATGGACATCGAAGGTTTAGGCGAAGTTCTGGTCGAAAAGCTGGTTGATTTGGGAATGGTAAAAAACGCGGCGGACATTTATTCTTTGCAGCTTGAACAAGTCGCCGAACTCGAACGAATGGCTGAAAAGAGCGCGACGAATTTAATCAACCAAATCGAAGCCTCGAAAACGCGCGGGCTTCAAAAATTAATTTACGGCTTAGACATTCGGCACGTCGGCGAACGCTACGCGAAAATTTTAGCGCGCGCCTTTCGCACGATTGAAAATTTGCAGCGCGCAAACGTCGAAGAACTCGACGCGATTCACGAAATCGGGCAAACAGTCGCCGTCAGCGTTTTTAATTGGATGGAAAATCCGCGCAATCAAGAGTTAATTGAAAGATTAAAAGCGGCAGGCGTAAAAACCGAAATTGACGGCGAAGCTAATGCGAGCATCAATGAAAACTTTAACGGCAAAACATTTGTCTTAACCGGAAAATTAGAAACAATGACGCGCGACGAAGCGGCGAAACTTATCGAAGAACGCGGCGGGCGCGTGTCTTCGTCGGTCAGCAAGAAAACCGATTACGTCGTCGCTGGCTCAGACGCAGGTTCAAAACTCGATAAAGCCAATTCGCTAGGCGTGAAAGTAGTTAATGAAAATCAGTTTATGTCTTTGTGTTCTTAACAATTACTCATCCTGAATTGATGAAAATTCTTTCTCAAGAAATTCTTTATGTTTTTTAGCATTTTCTCTAGCAATTTTATGTATTTCTTCTTTGCTAATCTTCTCCGAGTATTTTTTTGTAAAGTGTGAATTCACTTTGTCATTACTAAATTCAAAAATTCTGTAATCTAATTCATTAAAATCTATATTTATGTTGCTATTATATTCTTTTTTATTAAGTCCATCTCGATTTATACCTTTGTATTTATGGCTAATCATAACTAAAGGATTATTTTCTAAATCTGCTTTATTAATTATAAATCTTAAATCATCGAGATTTTTAGCAGTTGTTAATACATTTTTCCACTGCGAAGAAGGGTTTTTTCTGTTTCGACCGAGTCCAATAAACAAATCTGTTTCAATATAAAATCTATCGAATTTGTTGTAAACCTCTAAAAGATTTTGTAATAGAGGTTTAATTGAAGTGTCATAAAGTTCAAGAAGGACTTCTGTATTTCTTTTTATAAGTTTTTCGCCAAACTTACGTAGTTTACCTTCAAGCAGAGCTAATTCCTTATCCAAATCTTCCGGCTCTTCAATGCTTTCGCCTTTCGCGCCTCGAATCATTATCTCAAGCGAATGAATAAGATTTTGCGCGATGTATTCGACAAACGGTTCGAGCTGGTCGGCATCAGCGAGACGCAGGACGGCGTAATAATTTTCTTTGTCTTCGGTTTTGATAATCACGGGTGGAAAACCGTATTGCATCAAAATAAAATTCATCAAGATTCGGGCGACTCTGCCGTTGCCGTCGTCGAACGGGTGAATGCGAATAAATTTATAATGAAACAGCGCGGCTAGGATAATCGGGTTCGTTTTTGGATTTTCTCTTTCTTTTCTAAACCATTCAACGAGTTCCTGCATTTTCGCAGGCGTTTCTTCCGGCGTCGCAAAGTAAAATGTTTCGCCTGTCTGCGTGATGACG
>JALYZF010000049.1 GCA_030948995.1 Acidobacteriota bacterium | reverse complement strand
GTCGCTCCGACGCCGCAAAAAATTGTCAAAGGCGAACAGCAGACCGCCGTTTTCGCGGGCGGCTGTTTTTGGGGCTTGGAAGCCGTCTTTGAACACATCAAAGGCGTCAGCGACGTAACAAACGGCTATTCGGGCGGCACTGCGAAAACGGCTGATTACGAAACGGTCAGCACGGGCGAAACCGGACACGCCGAAAGCGTGAAAATCACTTTCGACCCGGCGCAGGTTTCTTACGAACAACTGCTCAAAGTTTTCTTCGCCGTCGCGCACGATCCGACTGAATTGAATCGGCAAACGCCCGACACCGGCACGCAGTATCGCTCGGCGATTTTCTATGCAAATGACGAGCAAAAACGGCTTGCCGAAAGTTATATCGCCGAACTGACCAAAGACAAAACTTTCGCCAAACCGATTGTTACGCAAGTCGTCGCGCTTGAGGCTTTTTACAAAGCGGAAGATTATCATCAGAATTATCTCGACGCTCATCCGAATCAACCGTATATCGTCGCCTACGACCAGCCGAAAGTGGAAAATCTGCGTAAAACTTTTCCCGATTTGTATGTCTCAAAATAGTTTTCTTCAACAGTCTAAAAAATTATGTTAGTCAAAATCTTTTCGTTGTCGCTGATGATTTGCGCGTTTTGCTTCAACACCTTTTCGCAGGACTCGATGACGAACGCCGGAAAAACTTCCGGCAATATTGATAAATTCGTTTCCGCCGAAGACGCGGCAAAAAGTGCGTTGAATACGGGAGCGACAATGCCCGCGTTCAGTTTGAAAGACTCGAACGGCAAAACAATCGAGAGCCGTGATTTATTGAAGCAGGGAAACTTGGTCGTCGTTTTCTATCGCGGCTCGTGGTGTCCGTTTTGCAATCTTTATCTGCGAAATTTGCAAAAGAATTTAATGCAGATAAAAGCGGCGAGCGGAAATCTCGTGGCGATTTCGGTTGAAAATCCCGACAACTCTTTGAGCGTCGCCAAGAAAAACGAACTCGATTTCACGGTTTTGAGCGACCCGAATTTGACGGTCTCCCGAAAATTCGGCATCGTCTATCAACTGCCAAAGGAAACCGACGAGCTTTATAAATCGCACGGTTTGGATGTCGCCAAACACAACGCGATGGAACGCGCGGAACTGCCGCTTTCGGCGACTTATGTCGTCAACCGTAAAGGCGAAATCGTTTATGCCTATCTCGAACCCGATTATAAAAAACGCGCCGCGCCCGAAGCGATTATCGAAACGCTTCAAAAAATAAAATCGCCGATGGCAAAAAAGTAAAATTTTGCGCGGATTTGCCAGCTCAAAACAAAGTAAAAAATTTTGAAAGACGCGACTAAAATTTTGTAACAGCTCTTAAAAGCTAATACAAATAATTTGAAAAAAAACTTAAACTAGAAAAAGGAAAAAATAAAATATGAAACGAATTACAGGATTTATGGCAGCTTTGTTTTTGATTATCGGCATCGTCGCCGCGAACAGTTTCGCGCAGGACGATACAATGAAACAAACCACGATGACCGGGCAAAACGACACGATGATGAGCAGTAAAAAACCGATGATGAAAAAGCACCGGATGATGAAACGGCATCATAAAATGCGCAAGCATCATCACCACAAAAGCAAAATGATGATGAAAAAATCGAGTATAAAATAAAGATTTTTTCTGCTGATTCCCGGCAGTATCAAAAAGGACGGCGCGTGTCGTCCTTTTTTCCGTTCTCGCGTATATTCTAAAGACAAAGGAGAAATTCTTGAAAGAAAAAACAATTTATTTAAGCGGCGCGATGCTCGACTGCACGGACGCGGAATGCCGCGATTGGCGTGAATACGCCAAGCTGCATTTAACGGGCGCTGCGCTCGACCCGATGATTCGTGATTACCGCGCGAGTCCGATGGACGGAATGACGGATATGGTCGAAAACGATAAAGCCGACATAGACGCCTGCGACATCGTGCTTGTAAATTTCGTCAAACCGAGCGTCGGCACGAGTATGGAAGTCCTTTACGGCTGGGAGCGCGGCAAAAAAGTAATTCTTGTCGCGCCGCCCGAAATATCGGTCAGCCCGTGGCTCGTCTATCACAGTCATCGCGTCTTCCCCGCAATCGAGGAAGCGGTGGCTTTTATTAACGAGTCGGATATAAATTTCCGAAGCGCGTCAGATGAAAAATAAAATTTATTCGGTGAACCAATGAATCAAAAATTTCCCGCGCCTCGCCTTATGCCGCTCGATTTCCGGCGCGTCCCGATTGATGGGCAAAAACAAAAAGCTCGACAATTTTACGAACTGCTCAATCGCCGCCGAACGGTGCGCGATTTCTCAAGCGAACCCGTGCCGCTTGAGATAATCGAAACGGCAATCAAAACCGCAAGCACCGCGCCGTCGGGAGCGAATATGCAGCCGTGGCGTTTCGTCGTCGTCAAAGACGCGGAAATCAAAAGCAAAATCCGCGTCGCGGCGGAAGCGGAAGAACGAAAAAGCTATCAGGGACGAATGTCTGATAAATGGCTGCGTCGGCTCGCGCCGTTGGGGACGGACGAACACAAACCGTTTCTCGAAATCGCGCCTTATTTAATCGTCGTCTTTCGGATTGATTTAATTGTTGACGCAGAAACGGGCGAAACCGAACCGACCTATTACTCGCAGGAATCAACGGGAATCGCTGTCGGAATGCTGCTCGCCGCGCTTCACAACGCCGGATTAGCGACGCTCACGCACACGCCAAGCCCAATGAAATTCTTACAGGAAATTTTGCAGCGTCCGAAAAACGAAAAGCCTTTCGTGCTGATTCCAGTCGGTTATCCGGCTGAAGACGCGCTCGTCCCCGATATTTCGCGCAAGCCGCTCGAAGAAATAATCGTTGTCATTTAAGACGGCAACCATCCGGGCGATTCAGATTCAACGGTTGATTTTAACTGTCCTTACGCGACGACTCCGCCGCAGCTTGAACCGGCTCCGGCGGTGCAGCCGAAACAGTGATTTGCTGTGACGATTTGCCTCGTTCGCAGTTTTTCCAAATTAAAATCGAAAATCGTCTGCGGCAAACCGTTTTCAATTCCTAATTCGAGCATCTGATTAAAATCACAATCGTATAATTTTCCCGTCCAATCTACGCTGATTAAATTCCGGCACATCAAGCCGTCAATCGTTGCCGGATTAAACGCGCCCGCGAGTTTTCGCATATACGATTCTTCATTTTCGGAACGGCGCAGCCAATCGAGGTAACGCGCAATCGGCATATTGGTAATCGTGAAAAGATTATTGAAGATGATGCCGTGACGAATTTTTAACTCGCGTTTAAAATCGGCTTCGATGGCATCCTGCGCGGGCGGCAAAAATGCGCCGACCGGATTATAAACGAGATTCAAAATCAATTTACCATCAATACCATAACCGACCGCGTTCAATCTTTTGAGTGCCTCGATTGATTTTTCAAAAACGCCCGCGCCGCGCTGTGCGTCAGTCTGAGTCGGCAGAAAATAAGGCAGACTTGAGACGATTTCCAATTCGTTACGAGCGAAAAATTCCGGCAAATCCGTTTGATTTTCCTCAAACATCACGGTCAGATTATGCCGCACGATAACTTTCGCGCCGGTCTTTTTTGCTTTGACGACAAAATAACGAAAATCGGGAATCAATTCGGGCGCGCCGCCGGTGATGTCGAGCGTCGGGATTTTGTATTCGCGCAAAACATCCAGACAAGCGTCTATCACCTCGCGCGTCATAATCTCCGTCCGGCGAGGTGAAGCGTCAACGTGGCAATGTTTGCAGGCTTGATTGCAGAGTTTTCCGACGTTGACCTGCAAAGCGTCAATCGCGTTTGAAAGCAGTTCCGCGCCGCCG
>JALYZF010000304.1 GCA_030948995.1 Acidobacteriota bacterium | reverse complement strand
CCCGAACCGTTGAGCGTGTGCGCAAACTCGGTTTTCGTATTGCCCGCGCGTTTGAAACGCAGATTCATTCGTCTGGCTTGAAAATCGCCGCAGTTTGAACAACTGGAAATCTCGCGGAAAGTGTTTTGCGACGGCAGCCAAACTTCGATGTCGTAAGTTTTCTTCGCCGAAAACCCCATATCGCCAGTTGCTAAAACGACCGTTCGATACGGCAAACCGAGAAGCTGCAAAATGCGCTCGGCGTCGTTCGTCAGTTTTTCATGTTCTTCTTCGGAGTTTTCCGGCAGAGACAATTTTACCAATTCAACTTTTTCAAATTGATGCTGGCGAATCAGCCCGCGCGTGTCGCGCCCGTAACTTCCCGCTTCCGAGCGAAAACAGGGCGAGTAAGCAGTAAAGTATTTCGGCAATTCGCTCGCGTCTAAAATTTCTCCGGCGTGGTAATTCGTTACCGGAACTTCGGCAGTCGGAATCAAAGCAAAGCCTCGCTCGTCTTTTAGGTGAAATAAGTCTGCCTCAAATTTCGGCAACTGTCCCGTTCCGAAAAGCGATTGACGATTGACAAGAAAAGGCGGCAAAGTTTCCGTATAACCGTGTTCGGTCGAATGAACGTCGAGCATAAAATTAACCAACGCACGTTCGAGCCGCGCGCCCGCGCCGTTCACAATAGCAAAACGCGAACCGGCAATTTTCGTCGCGCGCGCCATATCTAGAATGCCAAGATTTTCGCCTAAATCAACGTGGTCTTTGACTTCAAAATCAAATTCCCTCGGCGTTCCCCAACGACGAATTTCGACGTTTGCCGCTTCGTCAACGCCGACCGGAACATCGCTCGCCGGAAGATTCGGCAAACCGGCAAGAAGCTCGCGCATCAAGTTTTCCGATTCGTCGCGCTTGGCTTCAAATTCTGTTTGCTTTTCTTTTAAGCCTGCGATTTCCGCTTTTTTTGCTTCTGCTTCGTCGCGTTTTCCAGTTTGCATCAGCGCGCCGATTTCTTTGCTCGCGGCGTTGCGTGTTTGATTTATTTTATCAGCTTCGCCAATCACGCGGCGGCGCTCAATATCTAACTCAACAAACTTTTCCAAGCTGTCGGTAGAAAAATTGCGATTCTTCAAAGCGGTTTTCACCGCGTCTAAATTTTCACGAACAAAATTCAAATCAAGCATTTTTATAAATTCCCTTCAAGTGCGTTTATAAAACGACTTTTTATTATCGGCTTAAAATAAAATGGCGGTCAAAGACCGCCGCCCGCAAAACCGAATTGTTTAACTTTTTACGGGCAAGGCGCGCCCGCGTCGGCAGCCACGCATTTGTTTTCCCAGCGCCAAGTCGGTGATAAGTTCGCGTTCAGCACGGGCGAATCGTAGGTTTCGAGCGGCGAGACGCGTCGCGTGCCGAAAACGCCGCGCCATTTACCCATGAACGTATCCGCGCCGAAAGCGATTGTTTTCGCCGTTTGATTTCCCGTAAAAGTGTAATCGGCGAGCGCGTGCAGTCTGCGCCAAACACCCCAATAATCGTTTGCGTCAGTTGCAGCATCGGTCTGTCCCAAACCGTTTGTAACAGGCAGGCTGTGTCCCGCGCCGAGCGAGCAGAATGTTTTGGACGATTTGATAACTTCCCATTTGCGTTCGGTAATCTGCGGCAGTTTATTCCAGATATCGTTTTGCGAAATCAGATGCTCGTTTGTATTGTCATCCCAATAAACCTGCACAATCATTTTCGCCGTTGCCGGAATTTGTTCCATATTCGTTCCCCAATTATACCAAGACGCCATTATGAACATAAACAAACCGTTCGCGCCCCAGCCTTGTCCGAGCGCACGCCGCGCCATTTCCGGCGTCGCGCCCGCGCCGTAGGAATGTCCGGCGAAACCGATGCGCGTCGTGTCCATAACATTTCCGTATTGCTGGACCGCCGCGAGAAATCCGTTCCAAAGCTGGTTATAACGCGCGGCATTGCTCGCAAAAACATTTGCGGTATAAGGCGAAAAAACGACGATGTAGCCGTTGCTTGATAGTTGGCGCATCAAGGCTTCATAAAATTGATAACTGACGCCGCCGAAGCCGTGCGCGAAGAAAACTACCGGAACTTTTGTTTGCGAAGTGGCATTGCTCGGCACGAAAACGGAAATCGGCGCGGGCGCGGTTTGGTCTGGATTCGGAATAGTTTGGAGCGTAACGGTAAATCGTCCGCTGCCGCCGTATTCGCCGGAAAGCGGAAGCGTCGTCGCTTTCAAACTCGCGCATTGAGCGACTTGCTGCGCGCGAACCGCGAAAGCATTAAAGGAAAGAGCGGTAAAAATTAAGACAAGGAATAGCTTTTTCATTTGAAAATCCATTGTGTTTTTATAAAGCCGAACGGCGAAATAAATTTTAACCTTTCCTAGCGGTTTTTGCACTCGTTTTGCCCGTAAAATGTTTTCGCGCCAGTTTGCGGCAAGGTTTTGAAGGTTTGTTTCCCAGCCGTTTTTCGCCTACAATTCAATGCTTATGTCTGGCGTTTAAAGTCCGGCAACAAGGAATAAAAAACGGTTTAATTAGAATTAATTTATGACACAGAAAATTCGCAAAGCGGTTTTTCCCGCCGCAGGTTTGGGAACGAGATTTTTGCCCGCGACAAAATCTTCGCCGAAAGAAATGCTGCCGCTCGTCGATAAACCGCTGATTCAGTATTCGGTCGAAGAAGCCGTCGCTTCGGGCATCGAATCGATTTTGATTATCACGGGACGCGACAAAACGGCGATTGAAAATCATTTCGACATTTCTTTTGAACTCGAACAGGTTCTCAAAGAGCGCGGCAAAACGGAAATGTTTGAACTCGTCCGCGCGGTTTCCGACCTCGCAAAGATAACTTACACGCGGCAGAAACAGGCTTTGGGTTTGGGACACGCGATTTTGCAGGCGAAGGATTTTGTCGGCGACGAGCCGTTTGCAGTTTTACTCGCCGATGACGTGATGGACGCGGAAACGCCTGCGCTCAAACAATTGATTGACGTTTATGAAAGATTCGGCGCGCCAGTGATGGCGACGATGCAGGTTGCAGGCGAAGCGATTTCACGGTTCGGCGTCATTGATGCTGAAGAAATCGAGCCGAATGTTTTTAAAATAAAATCGGTTGTCGAAAAACCGAAGTTTGAAGAAGCGCCTTCGGATATGGCGGTCATCGGGCGTTATATTTTTACGCCCGATTTATTCGGCGCGATTGAAAAAATAAATCAGGGCGCGGGCGGAGAATATCAAGTTGCCGACGCGATGCAAATTCTGCTCGCCAAAGGCAAGCCATTTTATGCCGTAAAACTCGAAGGCACTCGCCATGATGCGGGAGACAAACTTGGTTTTTTA
>JALYZF010000301.1 GCA_030948995.1 Acidobacteriota bacterium | reverse complement strand
TTATTTGCGTATTTGCTAACAAAGTCGGCAGATTGGCTTCTAGTTTGCTTTTCTGTGTTCGTAAATGCGCTTTTTGGAACTGAATTTTCATTTTCCATAATTTCTTCCTCAACTTATTGGGTCTGTGTAACTTTGATTATATCTGCGCTCGAAAACAAATTACTAAGGTTACCTATTGAGGAAAGTGTTGATTTATTCAAATCAGCCTCAGTAGCGTCTGCAATCCCCTCAAACAAATCAACGTTCATTAATTCTTGCGGTTTATCAGCTTCCTGTTCTAATTCTTCTAACACTTTTTCTGAATTTCGCGGCGTCATTTTCTTTTGGGTCGGGTTGCTATACCAATCTAAAACAGTATCTATAGCTTCAAACCTAACCACAACACCAACATCTAATACTTCTGCTATATCTAAAAGGGTTGGAATGCTTACCCGTTCAGGTTTTTTTTCAAGGCGAGATATAACGCTTTGTTTTGTTCCTATAAGGTCGGCTAAATCTTTTTGAGTTAAACCTTGTGAATCTCTCAAAGAACGCAACTGATACCGCAAGCCAATTTTTATTTGGTCGGCTAGGAATTTATTTCTGAGTTCTTTGTCTTTCAACAATCTTAATTTTCTATTCTTCGTTTTCATCTTCCTCACCGTATTCTACAGTTGTATTGTAGCCCTTTAAAACATCATCGCGTCTGCTTAATGCGGTAGCTTTTGCGTCGTTTGGCTCGTAATCGTCTGTCCCTTCCTTAACTGCGCCGATAAGCATTACATACTGCATCTTTTCTTCCTCAAAAAAACCAAAAACCCTTAGTTGTTTTTTCTGTTTATTTTGAAACCTTATCTCGCCAATGTCTTCCATATTTACCATTTTGGCGCGATACTCAGGCAAATCCCACAACTCTTTTTTTAAAGGCAGTAAAATGCCGAGTATGTTTTCAAATTCCAACTCAGCATAACCATCAACTTTTTTACACTTCCTAAGCCATTTTGTAATTGCCCCTTTGCCGTTAAAAAGTTGATATTCCATCAATGTCCAAAGCAGTTGATTTTCGTCAATCATAAGAATATAGCATATATGATATATTTGCAAGCGTTTTCGAGTTGATATTGATATAGCATATATGCTATATTATAACAGTAGATTGAAAAAGAAAAGGTCAACCGAAGTTGACCTAATCCTTGATAATAAGTTTTCTGAAAAGGCGTTTCATCTGGTGATGCTAAGGAACTGATAATTCTGGAAGTGCTGACCGCATTGGGTTCGATTCCCCGCCTTTTCGTTTTGCTTAAAACGCCCCGATAGACGCTGATAACATCTATCGAGGCTTTAACCACACAGCCCGAAAGCTATATAGTCATGCAAAAACATTATACGCTTAATGCTGTGTGAATTTCAACAGGAGATTCACCAATGACTTGCCATAATTGCGAAACATTAGCAAAGCGTTTTGGGAAAGACCGCAAAGGAAAACAGCGTTATCGTTGCAACACTTGTTCTAAAACATTCACCGAATATGAAGATAAACCGCTTGAAGGTATGTATCTGCCAATGGATAAAGCCGTATTGGTTTTATCTATGCTTTTAGAAGGAAGTTCTATAAGAAGTATTCAGCGCATAACGGGAATAGAAAAGAAAACCATTCTCAAATTATTAGTTCTCGCTGGCGAGAAAAGCGAACGCTTATTGAACGATAAAATAAAAGGCTTGGCTGTCCGTGATGTTCAAGCTGATGAAATGTGGGGATTCGTGGCAATGAAAAATCGCACGAAACATCAAAATAAAATAGAAGATGAAGGGCTTGGCACTTGCTACACTTGGATAGCAATGGAAACTCATTCAAAATTAGTTTTGGCTTGGCACTTAGGACATCGCACTTCGACCGATTGTGTCGAGTTCACCGAAAAGCTAGGCGAAGCCACAGAAGGACGCTTCCAACTGTCCACAGATGCCTATCCTGCTTATGCCGATGCCGTTTGTTATTCGCTCGGCACTCGCGTCAATTACGCGCAACTAACCAAAATTTACGAAAGCGGAAAAGAAACTAGAGTAACCGCGAAAAGATATTCCCCGACGAGATTTATTAAAGCAGTTCCAACGCCGATTTGGGGACAACCCGATATGAAACGCCTTTGCACTTCGCATATAGAAAGACTGAATCTTTCATTGAGAATGGCACTTCGCAGACTGACGCGGCTAACCAATGCTTTCAGCAAGAAATGGTATAATCTCAAATGCGCTTTGGCTCTTTATTTTGCTTATTATAATTTTATCAGAGGACATTTAACTTTGAATGGCGCAACTCCGGCTATGGCACACGGCATAGAAAAGAGTTTTTGGACGCTTGAAGATTTATTAAAATACTAGCAACACAAAATTACACCACTACCGAATTCTAATATAATGTCGGCAAACTCGTCGTAAATTGTATGTTTATTCTTTACAGCCTTCTGCTGACAATCGGCTTTCTCATACTGCTTCCGCGTTTTTTATTCGACGCGCTGCGACGTGGTAAATATGCCGACGGCTTTTGGCAGAGGCTCGGTTACCTACCCGATTTTAAATCGAATCATCGACCTGTTTTGTGGCTGCACTGCGTTTCGGTCGGCGAGACGCAAGCCGCGCGCCCGCTTATAAAAAAAATCCTTGCCGAGTTTCCCGCCTATCGTCTCGTCGTTTCGACGACAACGAAAACCGGACAGGAAATCGCGCGAAAAGTTTTTGCCAAAGACGCCGAGCTGGTTTTTTATTTTCCGTTCGACTGGCGTTTTTCTGTTCAAAGGACTTTGCAGAAAATCAAACCGCACGCTATTTTGATAATGGAAACCGAGCTATGGCTGAATTTTATCCGCGAAGCTCATAAAAGCTCGGCGCGGGTTTTAATCGTCAACGGCAGATTGTCTGAAAAAAGTCTGCGGCGATATTTATTGATTCCGAAAACGATGAGCCGCGTCCTGCATTACGTCGATTTGGCGCTGATGCAGGACGGGGCGGACGCCAAGCGAATCGCGCAGCTTGGTATTCGCACGAGCAAGGTAAAAGTTACGGGAAATATTAAATTCGACCAAGATTTTGAGGCGGGTGAATCTGAAACCACCGAAGAATTCCGTCGTCGTTTCGGCATTACAAAAGATGCGCCGCTCGTTGTCGCCGCCAGCACGCACGCGCCCGAAGAAGCGATAATTATCGAGGCTTTCAAGGAAGTCTGGAAAAACTCAAAGGCGGAAAATTTGCCGCGCCTGCTGCTCGCGCCGCGCCATCCCGAACGCTTCATGGAAGCCGCCGTTGTTGCCAAAAATTCGGGATTCGATTGGGTGCTGCGCTCGGAAGAAGAATCGGGCAGAGATAAAGCGGCGGAAGTTATTCTGCTCGATTCAATCGGCGAACTTCGCTCGGTTTTCCCGCTCGCCGAAATAGTTTTTGTCGGCGGCAGCTTGATTCCGCACGGCGGGCAAAATATTTTAGAGCCGGCGATGGAGCGAAAAGCTATTGTAACCGGCTTTTACACGATGAATTTTGCCGAAATCGTCAAAGAATTCGCTTTGCACGACGCGCTTGTTCAATTGCCCAAACTCGAACAAAGCAAAACGCCCGCGCATCTCGCCAAAGTATTTTCCGATTTATTGCAAGACGCCGAGCGGCGAAAAACATTAGGCGAAAATGCTTTTTCTATCATTCAGAAAAATCGCGGCGCAACCGAAAAAACTCTCAAACTGCTTGAGCCTTTCCTGCGAATCGACAGCAACGTATGATTTTTGCTTTCTACTTTTTTTCCGCCCTTTTGGTTTTTCTCGGTTGGAAATCATTGCGCGGCGGAATCGCTTACCTCAAATTTTTTCAAACCGAAATTGCCAAACCAAAATCAGACTTTGCGCCTTTCGTCTCGATAATTGCGCCGTGCCGCGGATTGGACGAAGGTTTGCAATCGAATCTCGCCGCGCTTTTTCGCCAGAGTTTCCCGCGCTATGAAATCGTTTTTGTCGTCGGTGACGAGCGCGACGAAGCTGTCGAAATTATTGAAAAAGTTTCACGCGAAGCAATAAGCCAAAATAAATCAAAATTAATAATTGCGGGCAAGACAATTGATTCCAGCCAAAAAGTTCACAATCTGCGGCAAGCCGTAAAAGAAGTTTCGGCTGAAAGCGAAGTGTTTGTTTTCGTCGATTCCGACGCGCGTCCAGATACGAATTGGCTAAGGAATTTAATTGCGCCGCTCGAAAATAAAAACGTCGGCGCAGCGACGGGTTATCGCTGGTTCGTTTCAAAGAAGGGAAATTTTGCTCCTGCCCTGCGCTCGGTCTGGAATGCTTCAATTGCTTCGGCTCTCGGCGCGAACGAGAAAACGAATTTCTGCTGGGGTGGCTCGATGGCGATTCGGCGAGAGACATTTGAAAAACTCGATTTACGCCAGCGTCTAAAGGGAACTGTGTCAGACGATTATACTTTTACGAGAGTTTTAACGGAAGCGAATTTGCTGATTCGATTCGTTCCGCAAGCATTGACGGCGACGGTTGAAGATTGCTCGTTTCGAGAGCTTCTGGAATTTACGACACGGCAGATGAAAATCACGCGAGTTTACGCGCCGCATTTGTGGAAATTGTCTTTTGTCGGCTCGTTTTTATTTTCAATAATTTTCTGGACGGGCTTTGTGCTGCTGTTTTTTCTTTCAAACTGGCAGTTTTGGCTTGCGCTGGCTTTTTTGCTGACTATTTTCGCGCTCGGCGCGGGCAAAGCGTATCTTCGATTAAAAGCCGTCAAAGTCGTTTTGAAAGATTACGAGAATGAATTAAACCGGAGTTTTCTGTGGCAGACAACGCTTTGGACAATCACGCCGCTTTTGTTTTTTTACAACAATTTTTCGGCTTTGCTGTCGCGGGAAATTCTTTGGCGCGGTATTAAATATGAATTGAAATCGCCGCGCGAAACTGTCATTATTACCGACAATGAAGAGTAAAGAAATTTATTCGACGCGGGAGAATTGGATATGATTAAAAATTTGCTCGACGCCGATGAAAATCCGCCGGAAGGAACAAAAGTCGTAATCGAGGAAACAGTCGTTGAATCTCCGCCGACCGATTCAAGCGTTGAAACAAATCCGGTCGAGAACACGGCAAAAGCGGAAGACACTCTCGAAACTGCGCCGAGTTTCGACGACACGCAAAATGCCGCAGAAATTTCTGTCGCATCCGCCGATACGACAAATTTTCCTCCGATTGCCGAAGCGTTTTCTGAAACATCAAAGCTAGAAAATAAAGAACCGACAATTTTTCAAAATAATTACCAGCCCGAATCAACCGCTGAAACGATGCGTAAAAGCGGTCTGGCTTATGCGGCTGCAATTACGCTTTTCGCTGCCGTCGTTTTTATGATGATTCTCGGCTGGTTTGCAGATTTGCTTTTGGGCAGCTCGCCTTGGGGAATTGTCGTCGGAATCGTTTTGGGCGCGGTAATCGGCTTTATTCAGTTTTTCCGCCTCACTTCGCAAATTCTCAAAAATAAAGAGTAATTTGAGAAAAATTGCACAAAATCGGATTCTCGCTTTGAAATTTCTCGTTTAACTCGTGTAAAATCCTTGTTTCGCCATGAGCGATAATTCCGAACCTGTAGAAACAGAACAACAAACCGTCGCTTCGTTGTCGCAAGGGCGATTTCCACCGGAGATGATTGCGGTAACAATTTGCGGCGGCTTGCTCGGTTTCGTATTTGTTTCTTGGCAGTTCGGCACGGGCGTTTTGTTTGGCGGAGGCTTGTCTTTAGTCAATTATTACTGGCTGAAAAATTCGCTTCGCGCCGTTTTTGAAAAAGCCGCAGCAGGCGATAAGCCGAGATTTCCGGCGGGCGCGTATTTTTTGCGTTACGCGGCATTCGGCGCGGTTTTGTTAATCATTTTTTTGACTAAATCTTTGCCGATTACAGCCGTGCTGCTGGGTTTAGCGAGTTTTGCCTTTGCGATTATCGTCGAGGCTTCGATACTTTTATTTTCATCCGTTTTTAAGAAATAAAGTTATGTTTTTATTTGCAGAAGGCGGCGAGCATCAACCGCTTATCGCCGAATTTATCAATCATTATTTGGGCGAGCCGGTTCACCGATTTGAAATGGCTTATACAAAGCCGGTTTGGGATAAGTTTTTAGGTTATTTCGGCTCAAATGCTACGGCGGCTTTCGGCGAATATACGGTGGAAAACGCGATTCCTTGGTATACGATAATGTTTGTTATCGCTTGTGTTTTGACCTTTATCGTCATCTGGATTCTCAAAGGCAAATTATCGGAAGACGACCCGAAGCCCGGACAATTGACGCTCGAAGCCGGGTTTCTGGCGCTGCGCGATTTGGTTGTCAGTGTTATCGGCGAACACGGATTTAAGTATTTTCCGGTCGTGGCAACGTTTGCAGTTTTAATTTTGATTGCAAATTTGATGGGAATTTTCCCGCTCTTTATGTCGCCGACGGGTCACGTTTCGGTAACATTCGCGCTCGGCATTACGTCGTTTATTTATTACAACTACGTCGGGATTAGGGAAAACGGGCTTTTCGCGCATCTCGCGCATTTTGCAGGACCGCGACTTCCGCTGCTTATGGCGATAATCATCACGCCGCTGATTTTCGGTATCGAACTCATCAGCAATTTGATTCGCCCTTTTACGCTCGGCATACGACTTTTTGCCAATATGTTTGCCGACGAGCAGGTTGCCGAGCAAATTTCAAATCTTTTTCCGCCGTATACGCAGTTTTTCGTGCCGGTGATTCTGTTGCCGCTGGCGGTTTTCGTTGCGCTCGTGCAATCTTTCGTGTTCAGCCTGCTTTCGATGATTTACTTGGGCGAAGTTTCCCATGCGCCGCACGAACACACGCACGGCGGCGAGCATTCGCCTGAGACGGGCGAAGCGATTGCAACGGCGCACGTTTAGGTTTTGTTTAGAGTCTGCGCTTTAGCAATTTATTTTATAAAAAAGAAGGCTAAAGTTTGGGTGCTGAATAATTTTGAAGGCTGACGAGCCAAGCTGATTTTGAAAACTTGCATTTCATAGTAAGCGATGCCCGCACGCGACAGGAGCCTCGTCTCTACGGAGTCGAAAACGAGCGCATACCGGAAGCGCGGCGAAATTATAAACCCCGCAAGTTTGCCGAAGGAAGTTTTGCCTGAAAGTCTTCGCTGGTTAATTAAAATAAAAATACAGGAGACACAAAAAATGAATAAATTTAAATATATTTTCTATTCCGTTCTGGCTTTAGCGTTGATGGCAATTCCCGCTCTCGCGCAAGGCGCGGGCGGCGCGGCGGCAGGTGATAATGCCTTCACCGTCAGTGCGGCGAAAGCTATCGGCGCGGGTATCGGTTTCGGTTTGGCGGCTGGCTTGGCTGGCATCGGTCAAGGTCTGGTCGGCTCGCGGGCGGCGGAAGGCGCGGCTCGCAATCCGGGCGCGGCGGGAACTGTTCAAACGCTGATGATTATCGCGCTGGCTCTTATCGAGTCGCTTGTGCTTTTCGCGCTGCTTATCGTTTTCGTTGTTTTGAGGTAATTTCTCAAAACTATTTTAGACTGAAAAAGCGGACTGCGGGTTTCGGCTCGCGTGTCCGCTTTTGTCATTTATCATTTATCGTTTACCATTAAACCAATAAGCCGCTCTCTGCATCGTAACGGTTTAATAATATGGCAAACGCTAAACAGAAAATGAGTATGACTGACCAATTTATCGGACAAACTTTGGCGGGCAAATACCGCGTTGATTCGTTTCTGCGCCAAAGCGGTTTAGGGAAAATGTATCGCGGCACGCATCTTTTGATGGACAAACCTGTGTGCATAAAAATTCTATCGCCCGCGCTCGCCGTTGACGAAAATATCGTCAAAGATTTTTCAGTCGAAGCGCGCACGCTTTCGCGCATTGCACATCCGAACATTTTGAACGTAACGGATTTCGGCTCGGACGTAAACGGCACGGTTTATATTATTTTGGAAGGCGCAAGCGGCGAAACCTTAAAGGAAACGGTTAAAAGCGAAGGAAAATTTTCGCTTAACCGCGCTGTTCGCATCGCTTGGCAAATCGCTTCTGCACTTTCCGCCGCGCACGCCGAAGGAGTAATTCATCATCATTTAACCGCTGAAAATGTTTTGCTCGCTAAAACCGCAGGCGATGCGGAAACGGTTAAAATTCTGGATTTCGGCTCGGCTAAATCGAACGGCGAACCGGATTTGAAAGATTTGGAGTATCTATCGCCCGAACAAAACGCTTCGGTGTCCGAAGCAGACGAGCGTTCGGATGTTTACTCGCTTGGCGTAATTTTTTACGAAATGCTGGCGGGCGAAGTGCCGTTTAGGGCAGATGACGCAACAGCTTTGATAACAAAACAGGCGGAAAATCCGCCGCCGCCATTCTCCGCTTACCGCAGCGATTTGCCGCAAGACGTAGAATTTGTCGTCTTGAAAGCCCTGGCAAAAGTTCCCGAAATGCGTTATCAAACGGCGAACGAATTTGCCGACGCCTTGAATCGCGCTTCAAACAATGCGGGTGGCGCAGAAACGGTTCTTATTACCGACGCGCCGGACAACTCGAAAAATAATTTGTGGAAAACGGCGTTTGTCGTCCTTGCCGGAATTTCACTGCTTGCAGTAGCAATGATTTACGCGACTTCCGTCAAGCAAACCAACGTGCCGACGCAATTGCAAACCGACGCTAACGGTCAGCCGGTTCAGCCGCTTAATCCGGCGACGGGAATCAACGAACAGAGTTTGACGAGTATGATGCCGAATCAGCAGCCTGCTATGATGGGCGGTAATTCAAACATTGCGATGCCGCAACCGATGCCGAACGGCGACGGTTACGGCGACGGCTATAATGCTTGGGCGCACGGCGGACAGCCGCCTCCGGGCGCGCCTCCGCAATATGTCGCTCCGGGCGGTCAGATGGTTACGATTCCGGGCGCCGGCAGTCAATTTATGCCGAACGACACGGGCGGCTATATTCTCGTTCCGGCAAACACAAATACAAATCCGCAGCCTTCGCCGACGCCGAAAGGCGGAAAAACACCGCCGCCCGCCGCAAATACGGCGCAACCGACACCGACGCCGAACGCGCAAACTCAGCCGATGAACGTAAAACCGACGCCCGCGCCTAAAACAGAGAAAACTCCGGCAGCAAAGCCTACCGCAACTCCGAAAACCGTGGCGACGCCTGCTTCAAAAGGTAAGAATACGCCGAGCGGAAAAGAGCAAGATTCGTAAGTCAAAGGTAAAAAGGCAAAAATTCTGAATTGAATTTTTGCCTTTTAGTAATTAGCCGCAATACTAATTTGTTTTGTTAAATTTCCGTTATTATTGCATCTTTAATCGCTAACTTTAACGCCGTCCAAAACTTTTCGCGCAGCTTCGATTAAGTTTTTCTCATCGGTAATAATTTTCAAAATACCGCTCGGCGAAAAACTCGCCGCTTCGTTTTCCGATAAAAACCGCATTAGTTTTTCCGGCGCAACACGCGCGTTCTCGCCAAGTTTGATGGCAAAGCCTTCTTTGGTTTTATCAACCGAGACGACGCGCATTCGCTCGGCTAATTTTCTAAGGCGCGCGTATTCAAACAGATTTTCGACTGACGCAGGCATTTTGCCGTAACGGTCATTTATCTCCGAATAAATCCGCCGCAGAGCGTCTTCCGATTCAGCCGACGAAATTCGTTTGTAAGTTCGCAGACGCTGACTTGTCTCGTTGATATAATCGTTCGGAATCGAAACGTCCGCGCCCAGATTTATCGAAACGCTCGTTTCGTCTTCGATTTCTTCGCCTTTTAATTCTTGAATCGTGCGTTCGAGCATTTTCGTGTAAAGGTCAAATCCCAAAGCGTCGAGCTGACCCGATTGCTGTCCACCCAGAATGTTTCCCGCGCCGCGCAGTTCTAAATCTAATGCTGCAATGCGAAAGCCCGCGCCCAAATCGGAAAATTCACGGATTGCTGAAAGTCGCCTACGCGCAATTGGAGTCAGTTCAATTTCGCTTGGAATTAAAAGGTAAGCGTAAGCGCGGCGGTTTGAACGCCCGACGCGCCCGCGCAGTTGGTAAAGCTGCGACAAGCCGTAATTGTCGGCGCGATTGATAATAATCGTGTTGGCACGCGGAATGTCGATGCCGTTTTCGATAATCGTTGTCGCAACTAAAACGTCGTATTTGTAATCGACGAAATCGAGCATTACGTTTTCCATTTCCTTCTCGTTCATCTGCCCGTGTCCGACGACGACGCGCGCGTTCGGCACGATTTTCTGGACGAGCGCGGCAATTGATTCGATTGTTTCAACGCGGTTGTGAATAAAAAAAACCTGCCCGTTGCGAGCTAATTCGAGTTCGATTGCCGATTTGATAACACCTTCGGAAAATTGAACGACCTGCGTATTTATCGCCAATCTATCGCGCGGCGGCGTTTCAATCACGCTCATATCGCGCATTCCGAGAAGCGACATATTCAAGGTGCGCGGAATCGGTGTTGCGGACAAAGTTAAAACGTCAACTTTCTTTTTCAACTGTTTTAATTTTTCTTTATGCGCCACGCCGAAACGTTGTTCTTCGTCAACGACGACAAGCCCGATTTTCGGCAACTTCACGTCGTTCGATAAAATACGGTGCGTGCCGATTAAAATATCGACTTCGCCTTTTTCAGCTTTTTCGACGACGGCTTTTTGTTCTTTCGGCGAGCGAAAACGAGACAGCAATTCTATTTTTACGGGAAAAGCGGCAAATCGTTGCTTGAAGGATTCGGCGTGTTGATATGCAAGAATCGTCGTCGGCGTTAAAACCGCAACTTGTTTTCCATCCATCACAGCTTTAAACGCGCCGCGCATCGCTACTTCCGTTTTGCCGTAACCGACGTCGCCGACAACAAGCCTGTCCATAGGAACCGCCGTTTGCATATCTTTCTTTAAATCTTCAATCGCCGTCGCTTGGTCAGCCGTCAATTGATACGGAAAAGCGTCTTCAAATTCTTCCTGCCAAGGCGTGTCGGCGGAAAAGGCGAAACCTTGAACAAGTTTTCTTTCGGCGTAAAGCCGCAGAAGCTCGTCCGCCATATCGCGCATCGCGCGTTTCGCTTTCGCCTTTGTTTTCTGCCAGCCGAGACCGCCTAATCGGTCTAATGTAGGCTGCGTCGCTTCGCCCGAAGAATAGCGCGAAACTAAATCCAATCTTTCGACGGGAACAAAAAGTTTGGCGTTTTCGGCGTAAATCAGGAGCATAAATTCACGCTTCATACCGCCGGTTTCGAGTGTCTGCAAGCCTTCAAAACGCCCGATGCCGTGGTCAACGTGAACGACATAATCGCCCGCTTTCAAATCCCGAAAATCCGAAACAAAAGCTGACGTTTTGCTCTTCGTGCCTTTTCTAACATCTTTCGTTTTCGGCGCAATCGCCTGCGCGTTTTCGCCGAAAACATCGTTCTCTGTGTAAACGAGCAAACCGAATGCGGGAATTTCAAAACCGTTCGACAAATCGCCGACTAGAAGAGATTCAGCAGGCAAAGAAACATCGTAATCGTGCAGAATTTCGGTCAGTCTGTCGGACAAACCGTGCGACTGCATCACGAATAATCTTTGCTCGCTTTGTGCTTTTGCGTGAGCTTTTACGTCTGTTGCAAAATCTTTCAAATTGCCGTGAAATTTGCGCGTCGAGCGCGAGCCGATGGTAAATTCTTTGGCGATTTCAGCCGTCGGGAAAAGAAAAAGCGGCTTGCCGCTCGATTTGTTTTTGCCGATTTGAATTTCGGAGTTTTCATTTGCAAACGCCATACTTTCATCGGTCGCCGAAGCCGATTTTCCGAGCGTTCGCATCTCGATTCGTTTTTGTTTACTTAATTTTTCGCGCAGTTCTTCGGCGCTTAAAAATAATTCATTCGGCGTTAAACCGATGTCGTCCGCTTCGGTGGTTTCGGCAAAACGCTTTTCGAGATTTTCGTAATAAAGCGAAAGAGTTTGCTCGCTAATCGGCGGCTCGTCAACGACGAAAATACATTCTTTCAGAAAATCAAAAACGCTCGAACGGCGCGGTTTTACAATTGGAATCAGGAACTCCCAACCGGAAAAATCTTCGCCTTCGCCGGCGAACTGTGTTCGGTCAAGCAGATTTCT
>JALYZF010000297.1 GCA_030948995.1 Acidobacteriota bacterium | reverse complement strand
CATCATAACGCTCGGCGAATCTTTTCATTATAGGTAAACTTTGAAAAATCTCGGTTGCCGAATCCGCGTAAGCAATGCCCGCCGGAGATTCGCCGTTGAGTTCGACAAAAGAATATGCGTTTTCCGTCAGAAAAGAATCAAGCCGCGCGGTTGGCGAAACCTGCCGGTATTTCGGGTCAATGGCAACCAAATCTTTTTCGATTTCGGTGATGCCGAGTTCGCTTAAAATCTCGTCATTTTCGATTGCCGCGTCTTTCACCTTTTGCAAAGCAGACCAAACAGTTTCGCAAATTTGCACAACTTTTTGCCAATCTGTTTCCGTCACAAAGTGCGGGCGAAGATAAGGCGACAGCGGGCGACCGCCGAATATCAGTCTCGCTTTTTCCAAGCCTTCGTCCAAGGCTTTGCGCGATGATTCGGCTAGTTCCGCATCTTCAAGGAGTTTGTGATAATGTGCAACGGCTTCTTTTAGCATATTTATTTAATTTTAAAACGCCCGGAATAATTTATTAAAAATTTATCTGTCCGACCAATCAATAATCCATTGGAAGTTTAACAAATACGGCGATAGCGAGCTTCATATAAAGACAAAACGCCGTGGCAAACAAGACCTGCCGCCGTAACGAATAAAACGGTTTTTCCGAAATAGCTCTGCGCCAGCGTCAGCAGCGCGCCGTCCAGCCCGACGGCTTCATTCGCATTAGAATCAATAGCCGCCATTATGAAAAAATATCCGATTAAACCGAAAATCAAACCGCGCGACAGAAAACTCAAAAAACCGAGCGTAGTAAAAAATATTCGGTTTATGCCTTTTAATTCGCGCAATCGAAAGGCTTCTTGGAATTTTCCCGTCACGCCGCTATAACATTCGTGAACGCCCGCGCCGATAACGCTCAAACCGATTAATCCAACCAGAAGCGCGCCTAAAGGAAACGCAAGCAGCGTTGCCGTCAAAGTTTTTTGTATTGTCCCGTTGCCGCCCGCGACTCGCGCTGAAAGAATAATACCCCAAGCCGTCCAAGCCAGAAACAAATAGAAAAATCCCACGCTTGCCGCGAGAATTCTTTTGAATACGCCTTGCGCGCTTTTGCCTGCATTATCGACATCAGCCGCGCCGCGCAGGATATTCCAAATTCCGTGTCCGATTGCGCCGACGATAAAAACTATCAAAATCCATTTGCCGTAAGGCGCGCGGGCGATTCGCTGCAAAGCGCCGGACGGGTCGGCTAATGCTTCGCCTTTATCTCCGAGAGCGACTAAAACGGCGAGCATTCCGATGACGATAAAAAGAAAACCTTTCGTATAAAATCCAAGTTGTGCAAGCCTTTTGACGAAAGGATGCCGGACGACTTCTGCCGCCGCTTCGACTGTTTGCTCAATTGTGTCAGTGACCGCCCGTTTGGTGGATTCGTCCATTTTCCCCTTGTCGAAAAAGCTAAAATTAAATTTGTCGAATTTTAGCTTTTCTTTTGCGCGGCGGCAGCTCTTTTATTTAACCATTTCGCCCAGCGTTCCATATACGGGCGCAGCGGTTTGAAAAATTTCGCGCGACGGCTGTTCTCGGCATTCTTCTCGCTCCAATCCTTTAGATTTTTTTGAGCATATTGTCTGATTTGCGGTTCGAGATTTGTTTTCTTGACCGAATGACGCAGCGTTAAATAATAATGCTGCCCGACGAGCGAGAAAATAAGCCCGGCGATATTGCTTTTGAAAGACGTTTTCGCCATCCAGCGTTTGGCGAAAGTTTCTGTCGGCTGGAGCAGCGCGCCGACGGCGACTTCCATCCAAGCCGATTGGTTTTGCGTGCGCGGATGATAAAGTCCGGGAAGGTCGCCTTTTACAGGCGCGCTCACACCTTTCATTTGCGGAGTTTTGATAAAATCCACAAGCCGCAGTTTATCGAGTCCGCGAATATGTTCGGTCGGGATAAATGAAATGATTTTTTGAATATTTTCTTCCGCGCCTTTCGGCAAATCCAGACTCGTCTGATTTTCGATTTTAATGCGCGTCGATTTTTCGGTTCTGATACCTGCTGTTTTTATTGCCATAACTTTTTACTAAATTGTAAATCCTAAATCGCCAATAGTAAATTGTGCGACAAATTTGTCGCCGGAAAGCAACATGAATGAATGGAAAACGGAAAATGGAAAACGGAAAATGTCTTTTTACAGAAAGGTTAAGTAATTTTTCATAAATTGGCACAAGGTTTGTTTATAAAATAATTTTCTTCGGCAAAAAATAATGAATCAACAAACTCTGGCAAATTCAATCGAAACGAACGGCATCGGCTTGCACACGGGCGTCGCCGTCCGCTTAAAGCTCAAGCCCGCGCCGGAAAATACCGGCTATATCTTTGTCCGCACGGATTTGGACAATTTCGAGATTCCGGCGTCGGTCGAATATATTTCGCGGTGCAGTTATGCGACCACCTTGCTTCGGCGCGGCGTTGTTTTATCGACGTGCGAGCATCTTCTTGCCGCGTTGCGCGGCGGAGGCGTGGACAACTGCTTTATCGAACTCGACAGTATCGAAATTCCGATTATGGACGGCTCGTCGGAAAATTTTCTTGAATTGATTGAAACTGCCGGCATTGCCGAACAGAACGCGCCGCGCAGATTTTTAAGGGTTTTGGAAACGGTCAAATTTCAAGAAGGCAACAGACAAATGTCGATTGAGCCTGCGGATAATTATGAAATCGAATGTCTGATAGATTTTCCGCATCCGTTTATAAAACGGCAAGGCTTTAATTTCACATTATCGGACGGCTCTTTCGGTCGAGAAATCGCGTCGGCGCGCACGTTCGGTTTCGAGCGCGAAATCGAAATGCTCAGACGCGCGAATTTAACGCTCGGCGGCTCGCTCGAAAATGCCATTGTTTTAACCGAAACGGGAATGCTCAACGAAAATCCGCTCCGCTTTGCGGACGAATTTGTGCGCCATAAAATCCTCGATATAATCGGCGATTTCGCGCTTTTGGGAATGCCGATTTTAGGACGAATCCGCGCCGAACGGAGCGGTCATTCGGTTCACGCTTCGATGATGTCGAAACTACTCAAGACCGAAAAGGCTTGGGAAATTGTCGAAAGCGCCGTAACATTTTCTACTGTTTCGTAGCTTCTTAAAGTTATTTACACCTAAATCTCAAACATTTTCGCTTGCTGAAAATTCCCTGCTCAAAATTATATTGTAAAAAATCTACTTGGATTCCGCCTGAAAATTATCGGATAATAAAAGTGATTTGATTTTCTCAGATTAATATTTCCTGTTGTTTAGTGTAAAAAATTATGAACGAAACCGAATTCAAAACAGGCGTCATACGTCCCGTCGAATGTATGCGCGAAGGTTGGGAATTGATAAAAGACGAATATTGGCTGTTTTTCGCTATAACTCTTGTCGGGATGCTGATTGCCGGAATTATTCCGTTTGGCATCGGCATGGGCGCGATGTTCTGCGGGATTTATTATTGTGTTTTTCAAAAAATGAACGGCGAAAAAGTTACGTTTGAAGGACTATTCAAAGGTTTTAATTATTTTGTTCCCGCTCTGGTTGCGACGCTTATCTTTATTATTCCGACTGTAATTTTTATGATTCTGTCGTATATTCCGCTTGTTCTAATGCAAATTAGAATGATGAATTCAAAAAATCCGAACCCGGATGAAATATTTGCGTATTTTGGATTTTTTATAGTCGAGATGCTGGTGATGTGGCTGGTTTTGGGAAGCATCCACGCTTTTTTGTTTTTCGCGTATCCGCTGATTGTCGAGCGCGGAATGTCCGGGCTGGATGCTTTTAAGCTCAGCGCGCGGGCGGTTTGGAATAATTTAAGCGGCGTTGTCGGTTTTATACTGCTTGAGTTTGCGCTCGGTTTTGTCGGTTATCTGTTTTGCTTTGTCGGCGTTTATTTCACGCTTCCCATAATGTTTGCCGGAGCGTTGGTTATTTACCGAAAAGTTTTTCCAAATCCGGGCAATCAAAATTTCAATCCGCCGCCTCCTGATGCTTTTCGCGGCGCGGGCAGTTATACTTAAATTTATGAAAGCAAAATTTATCGAATTAAATTCAAACGAAGAATTAGACCAATTGTTTGAGCAATCAAACGAAAAGCCCGTCGTGCTGTTCAAACACAGCCTGACCTGCCCGATAAGCGCGGGCGTTCATCAGGAGATTTCCAGTGCCGATGCCGACGTGCATATCGTCGTAATGCAGCACGCGCGAAATGTCTCGGACGCAATTGCCAAACGAACCGGAATTCGCCACGAATCGCCGCAAGCGATTGTTTTGAAAAACGGCAAGCCGGTTTATCACGCATCGCACTACGATGTAACGGCGAGCGATGTCGAATCGAACATTAAATAAATGATTGAGCCGACACAAATCATTGAGGAAAACGACTCGGAGATTTCCATCAGTTGGTCGAACAAAGCGGAAAGCAGATACAACGCATCTCAATTGCGAAAGGCTTGCCCGTGTGCCGGCTGCGTCAATGAATGGACGGGCGAGAAAATGCTCGACGAAAAAAATATCAGTGAAGATTTAAGTTTTTCGCACATCACTGTCGTCGGGCGCTACGCGCTGAATTTTCATTTTTCCGACGGACACGATACGGGAATTTACAGCTTTGAATATTTGAGAAAAATGAGTTCTTAAATTATGAACGAACAAGATATTTTCGACGAGCGACACGAAACCAAAAGCGCGAATTATTCCTGCCCGTTTTGCCGCGAGCGCAACGATTACGATGTTCGCTGGCTCAAACGCACGAAAAAGAAAAATTCGCCGCGCCATTTGAATGAACACGACCGCGCGCGCTATCAAAAATCGCGCGATTATATGGTGCGCGTTGACGACCAATTGATGTGCAAAAACAATCGCTGCCGTCGTCGCTTTGAAATTCCGTCATCGCAGACGGTAGTTTTTATTTGAAATTTTAACGATTTTATTCGATGTGTTATTATCGGTAAAAATAAATTTGAAAAGGGGAAATTTATGACCGGAAAAGATTTGGAATTTTACGAAAAAGAAGAACCGACCGACGATGAAATAAAAGAATTGATGGATACTGAAATCGCGCAAGCGCCGCAGGACGCTAATGAACTCAACCAACGCCTGCGCGAGCATCACTCGTCTTCTCCGGCTGATTCGGGAGGCGATATTGACGCCGCTTGGGAAGAAGTAAATTCTACGGGTTCGGAAGCCTTCGGCGGTCATAATCCAACACCCGACCAATCTGACGTTGAAGAAAACGCGCACGCTTACGGCATTGATTTTCAAGACAACGAGCCACTCGACCTTTTGGAGAAAATGGAAAAGCGCGACCGCAACCGTTGGGAACTCGACGAAAATTCTAAAGAAGAAGGCGATATGATTTAGATTTTAATTTGATAAAAGAAAAGCGCGGTAAAATTTACGATTTTACCGCGCTTTTCTTTTTGCCTCTCAAATATACTATTTTGAATTTATTATTTGGTCGAGAGTTTGCGTTAAATCTGTGTATTCAAACTGAAAATTCTCGTCGCGCAATTTTTTCGGAATGCAGTTTCTTCCCGTTAAAGCCAAACTAGGGTCGGCGCGCATAAATAAAGTCGCACCGATTTTGACAGCAAAAGCCGGAGCAGGCGGCGACCAGGGCATTCCCATTACATCTCGCAAAGTTTTCATAAACTCGGCATTGGTTACCGGATTAACGCCCGTCGCATTGTAAATTCCTTCGACCGTTTCGTTTTCGACAGCAAATTCAAACATTCGGTTTAGGTCTTTGATGTGCAACCAACTGATATATTGTTTGCCTGAACCGATTGTGCCGCCCAAATAAAATTTCGTTACCTTTTGCAAGGATTCGAGCGCGCCGCCGTTTTTCTCCAAAACGAAGCCGATACGAAACAAAACCTTGCGTGTTTCAGGCAATTGCCGATTAAAAAACTCCGCCTCCCAAAGTTTGCAGACTTCGACTGAAAAACCTTCGCCGAGCGGCGCGTTTTCGTCG
>JALYZF010000268.1 GCA_030948995.1 Acidobacteriota bacterium | reverse complement strand
TGCTTCTGCCGCTCGTGGAGACAACAGACGCCAATCAAGATTCCGAGGATTTTATCGAATCTCTGAAACTCGATTTATACCCGAAAGACGTTTACGCCTTTACGCCGATGGGAAAAGTCATCCAGTTGCCGCGAGGCGCAACTCCGATTGATTTCGCATACGCTATTCATTCGCAAGTCGGCGACACTTGCACGGGCGCAAAAATAAACGGACGCATCGTTCCTCTTAAAACCGAACTGCAAAACGGTGACGTGCTGGAGATTTTAACGACGCCGAATTCCAAACCGTCGCGCGATTGGCTGAATTACGCGGTAACTTCGCGCGCGCGTACACGAATTCGCCACTGGATTTCCGAGCAGCAGCGCGCCGATTCAATCGAGATCGGTCGCAAACTGCTGGAAAAAGAAGCTGATAAATTCCACACCGCGCCTAAAAAACTACTGAACAATGAAACGGAAATGAAGCGTATTGCCAACGAATACGGCTTGGGCAGAGGCGAAGACCTTCTGGCTTCGATTGGTTACGGTAAAACTCTGCCGCGCAACGTTTTGGCAAAATTCTTAGGCGCGGAAAAATTCGCCGAACTCGACCCCGACAAAAAGAAGGAAACGCGCCTGCAGACGGCAACCAAAGCCGTCAAAAAATTTATCGGAATGGGCGAAGACGCGATTCTCGTCAAAGGCATCGACAATCTTTTGACAACGCGCGCTCGCTGTTGCAATCCCCTTCGGGGCGAAGAAATTGTCGGCTATATATCGCTCGGCAAAGGCATCGTCGTCCACAACAAACGCTGTAAAAACGTCAAACAATTAATGGTCAACAAAGACCGTGTTGTCGAAGTAGAATGGGCGAAAAGCGAAAAAGAGGAAATTCAATCGGTCAGAATTATGGCGACAACCGAAAACCGAACCGGAATGCTCGCCGGAATCACCAACGCGATTGCCGAAATCAAAACCGGCATCCGCGACGCCAGCGCGCGCGTCTCAAAAGATAATCAAGGTTTAATCGAAGTTACAGTAGAAGTATTCGATAAAAAACATCTCGATAGAGTTGTCAGTTCAATCGAACAAGTGCCGGGCGTGATTGATGTCGAGAGAATGAATACTTAAAAACTCCAAATTGAAAATCTTTTAATTAATTTAAAATTGTTTAATTCTGCATTCTAAATTTTGAAATTTAGAATCTATTAACCAAACTTTGCTTTTCACCGCTAATCTGATAAAATTCGCCTTTTGCTTTAGTAATCGAAAAAAATGTCTGTGTCAATGAAAGAAATTATTTCAACTGAAAACGCGCCCGGCGCCATCGGACCGTATTCGCAAGCCGTGAAAGTCGGCGGCTTTGTTTTTTGTTCGGGACAAATTCCGATTGACCCGCAAACCGGCGATTTTGTTGCGGGCGAAGTTGCAGAGCAAACAGAACAGGTTTTGAAAAACTTGACGGCAGTCTTGGGCGCGGCGGGAACTTATTTGAATAATGTCGTAAAGACAACCGTTTTCCTTGCCGATATGAACGATTTTACGGCAATGAACGAAGTTTACGCCCGCTATTTCAGCGAGAATAAACCGGCGCGGGCGACCGTTCAGGCGGCGCGTCTGCCGCGCGACGCGCGTGTTGAAATCGAATGCATCGCAACGGCTGAGTAAAAAGAAAAAGCCAAGCGCTCGAATTTTTATCGAGCGCTTGGCAACTAAAGTTTTGAGTTTTAACTCAAATAAATTTTACACAGCTTTGACAACTTTGCCGCCTTTAATACAGCGAGTACAAACTTTCATTCGCGCGTTTCCGCCCGCCGGCTGCTGAACGCGAATAGATTGCAGATTCGGATTAAAGCGGCGACGAGTTTTATTGTTAGCATGTGAAACATTGTTACCAAATTGCGGACCTTTACCGCAGACGTCGCATCTTTTTGCCATAATAATTAGCCTCCAAAATATAATAACGAGGTATAAGAACTGAGTCGGGCGTATTTATCGCTAAACTCAAAAATAAAGTTTATAACAAAAATAGTAGATAAAATCAAGTAATGAAACAGATTGTTAATTTTCGAGGAGTAATAGCCACAGTGCAAAATACCAGAGTGAAGTTTTTAACCGTTGCCTTTTTAGCTTTAGCAACAATATCTTTTGCAGGTTGTAACAGCGCCAGTTCAGGAAGCGCGACGACCATAGGGAGCGCTAATATCGACGCCAACGATACGGCTGCGACAGTCAACGGAAAACCAATAAAGATGGAAGAAGTCGAGCGCGGCGTCAAACAGCAGGCGCAAGGACAGGAAAGTAAATTATCGCCGCTTGAATTAGCACAGTTGCGGCTGCAAACTTTGGAAGGCTTAATTCAAAACGAAGTTTTATACCAAAAAGCCGAAAAAGAAGGAACTGTTCCAACCGATGACGAAGTAACGGCGGAGGTCAATAAACGCAAAACCGCCAGTGGGTTGTCGGCTGAAAAATTCGATGAGCAGATGAAACAAGCCGGAATGACCGAAGCCGCTTTCCGCGATACAGTTAAAAAAGGTCTCGCCGTTACAAAACTTGTAGATAAAATCACAGGTAAAATCGAGCCGCCCAAAGACAGTGAGATTGATGATTTTTATAAGGGCAACAAGGAAGCCTTTGTCAAAAAACGTGGTGTGAAGTTAGCGGCAATAGTTATTGACCCAGCGGATAACGGCGAAGGGGATACAACGAAAAGCCCAGCTGACGCTGCAATGAAAATAAAGGAAATTGCTTCACAACTTCAAGCCGGCGAAGATTTCGCAAAGATAGCACGCGAAAAAAGCGAAGATAATAGCAAATTGCAAAGCGGTGATTTAGGCTATATTTCTGAAGACGACCTTCGTCAAAATTTTTCCGAACAGATTGCCAGCGGATTTATGAATCCGCAATTTCCAGTTGGAAAAGTAGCGGGACCGTTTAATATTCAAGGCAAATATTATATTTTCAAACTTCAGGAGCGCAGTGATAAAGACGAAAATTTAACACTCGAAAGCCCCGATGTTCGACAAGGCGTTATCACTTCGCTTATTAACGCGCGCAAACAGCTTTTGAGCCAGTCTTACGCCGCCATTGCGATGAACGAAGCGAAGATTGAAAATCTACTGGCGCAAAAGGTCGTGGCTAACCCGAATGAGCTGAGCGGCGCCCGCCCCGCAAGCGCAGACACGCCGAACGCAAACGCAAATACAAATTCGGCGGTCAACGCCAATACAAGCGCGAATACGGGAAACACAAATCCGAACGCGAAACCCGCCGCGGCGAATTCGCCTGCGGCAAAAGCCAGTACAAAACCCGCGCCGACGGCAAAGACAGGCGCGACGAAATAGTTTTGAGATAAAAGAGTTTTCAAGGTAGTCAGTGGCCGGTTATCAGTTGTCAGTAAAATCAATTGCTGACTTTCGGTAACTTGCGCTGACTATTATTTTTTATGTTGTTCAGACTCTCGGAAATTTATAAATCATACAGCGCGCACGACATTTTGCGCGGCGTTTCGTTTCAGATTAATCCGAATGAAAAAGTCGGTTTGGTCGGTAGAAACGGCGCCGGGAAAACTACGGTTTTTCGCATAATCACGGGCGAAGAATCGGCTGACACGGGCGAAATTCTCCAGATGAATAATCTGAAGATGGGAATGCTCCGGCAGCACGTTGATTTTACCGATACCGAAACGGTTCACACGGCGGCGCTTTCAGCATTTCAAAAACTGCACGACATCGAAGCCGAAATGCGTCGATTGGAAATATTGATGGCGGAAGATATGTCCGACGAAATTTTGAATCAATATGCCGAACTGCAAACCGAATTTGAACACGAAGACGGTTTTACATATACGGCACGCGCCGAAGCAATTCTTTTGGGTTTAGGTTTTACGAAAGAGACTTGGAATCTGGAGACGAAAAATCTTTCCGGCGGGCAGAAAAATCGTCTTGGTTTAGCGCGCCTTTTGCTGTCGAATCCAGACGTTTTGCTTCTGGATGAACCGACCAATCATATGGATGTGGCGGCGGTCGAGTGGCTGGAGAATTTTCTGCAAACTTATGAAAAGTCTTTTGTAATTATCAGCCACGACCGTTATTTTTTGGATAGAACTTGTCGCCGGATTATCGAAATAGAAAATGGCAGAGCGGTTGATTACAAAGGCAATTACTCGCAATTTTTAGTCGAGCGCGAAGAACGGCGCGAAATTCAGCGCCGCGCCTTTGAAAATCAGCAATCATACATTGCCAAAAACGAAGATTTTATCCGCCGCAACATTGCCGGACAAAAAACCAAATTGGCGAAATCGCGCCGTAATATGCTGGAGAGAATCGAGCGCGTTGAAGCGGTCACAGCCGATAAATCACAGGGAAATTTCGTTCTTAAAAAAGTCGAGCGCGCCGGAAATCAGGTTTTGACGGTTGAAAAGTTAGCCGTCGGTTACGGCGAAAATGTTCTTGAAAAAAATATCAGCTTTAGTCTCCTGCGCGGCGAAGCGCTTGGCGTTATCGGCGCAAACGGAAGCGGAAAAACGACGTTTTTGAAAACTGTTTTAGGAACATTGCGCGAGCTTGACGGCAAAATTATGTGGGGCGCAAAAACCGACATCGGTTATTATTCGCAGCAACTCGAAGAATTGGACGACCGAAACGAAATTATACAAGAATTGCGCCGCGTCGCGCCGATGGCGGAAAACGGCGCGCTTCGTTCATTTCTTGCCAGATTTTTATTTACAGGCGAAGACGTTTTTAAACGGGTTTCAGATTTATCAGGCGGAGAAAAGGGAAGACTCTCGCTGGCAAAATTAATTTACTCAAATAAAAACGTGCTGATTTTAGACGAGCCGACAAATCATCTGGACATTCCTTCGCGTGAAGCACTCGAAGCCGCGCTCGACGCCTATGAAGGCACGATTATCACCGTCAGCCACGACCGATATTTTCTTGACCGCATCGCAACGCAGATTCTGGCGTTTGAAGAAAACGCTTCGACCGAAATTTTTAACGGGAATTACACCGAGTATCACGACGCAAAAGCAGTTCAAAATTCAAAGTTCAAAGCTCAAAGTCAGCCGAATACAAATGGCGAATTACAAAATTCGGACGGCGAAAATCGGAATCTCAAAGCCGAAGACCAAGAACCTGAAATTAAAGATTCGCTTTCAAAAAATCAGCGCCGGCGTATCGAGCAGCGGATTAAGGAAATCGAGTTGGAAATTCCAAAACTTGAAGAGTTGTCAATTAAACTTTCAGCCGAGTTGAGCCAGCCTGAAATCGCATCGAGCCATTCAAAACTTAAAGAAGTTACCGCCAAACTTGAGAAAACGGAAAAAGAAACTCAAAACCTTTATAGAGAATGGGAAAAATTATTGGGAAATTAAAACAAAGATAAAAGCTGCAGAAAACAAATAGTGAATGAATACTACAAACTTAAAGCCCGTTTTGCATTATATGAAATTAAATAATCTGAGTGTTTAGTATATTCTTCAATTATGTTATTTACCTTAGAATCTTCAAACTTTATTAGATAAAAAAAGGCAGACGTTATCAAATATTTAGCGTAAATTGAAGACTTATTACTCAGTTCGTTAAATGCTTTCATACCAATATCTATCAATCTATCGTCTTTATTTATCTCAAATATTGAAGTGGCAATCACAAGTTTATCCATATTATCGGAAGTTTTCTCTAATAAATTATAAAGAACAAGCAATGACTTCTCCGATTTCATATAAGCCAGCGTTTCAACTACTAATAAATCTGTTTTATCCAATAGCTTATTTATCAGCGCATCTTCCAGTTGTTGCCTTTCATACTCGTTTAATTGATTTATTAAATGAGTATTATTGAATCCGTTTCTATGGCTGTAATCACCTGGTGGAATAATTTCACTAAACAATTTTTGTATATCCATTAGAATCTATCTAGCTTAGCTCTCGGAACGATAGTTCGGAGATTCTTTAGTAATAATAACGTCGTGAACGTGCGATTCACGAAGACCTGCCGATGTGATTCGGACAAATCCGGCGTTTTCCTGTAACTCCCGAATCGTTTTGCAGCCCGTATAACCCATACCGGAGCGCAATCCGCCGACAAGCTGCGTAACCATTTCTTCCAAAGTTCCTTTGTAAGCGACGCGCCCTTCGATGCCTTCGGGAACGTATTTTGAATCCGACACTGTTCCTTCCTGCGCGTAACGGTCGGACGAGCCTTGTTTCATCGCGCCGATTGAACCCATTCCGCGATACGTCTTGAAATTTCGCCCTTGAAAAAGTATAACTTCGCCGGGCGCTTCTTCCGTTCCAGCAAATAGCGAGCCAATCATAACCGAGTCTGCGCCCGCGGCAATCGCTTTGACGACATCGCCGGAAAATTTCACGCCGCCGTCGGCAATAACCGGAACGTTCGAGCCTTTCGCTGCCTTGACGCATTCGACAATCGCCGTAATTTGCGGAACGCCCGCGCCCGTTACGACGCGCGTCGTGCAAATCGAGCCGGGACCGATTCCGACTTTTACCGCATCAACTCCGGCGTCAATCAATGCTTTTGTCGCTTCGCCGGTTGCGACGTTTCCGGCGACAAGCTCGACTTCGGGAAATTTTTTCTTAATTTTTTTGACCGCTTCGATAACACGCGAGCTGTGTCCGTGCGCCGTGTCAACAACAATAACGTCGGCGCGCGATTTAATTAACGCTTCAGCGCGCTCAAAGAAATCGCCCGTCGCGCCGATTGCCGCCGCGACCATCAATCTTCCTAAATTATCTTTGGCGGCGCTCGGATATTTGATAGCTTTTTGAATGTCTTTGACCGTTATCAAACCTTTGAGAAGCCCACCGTCATCGACAACAAGAAGTTTTTCGATGCGGTGTTTTTGAAGTTTTACTTTCGCTTGCGTTAAGGTTGTTCCGACCGGAACTGTTACGAGCGGCTGCTTTGTCATCACGTCAGAAACCGGAATGTCAAAGCGAGTTTCAAAACGCAAATCGCGGTTGGTGATAATGCCGACGAGCAATCCGCTTTCGTCAACGACCGGGACGCCGCTGATTTTAAAATTCTCCATTATATCGAGCGCTTCGGCGACAGTTTTATTATCCCGAATCGTAACGGGGTCAACAATCATTCCCGATTCCGAGCGTTTTACTTTATCAACTTCTTCGGCTTGATGTGCGATTGAAAGATTTTTATGAACGACGCCGATTCCGCCTTGCTGGGCGAGTGCGATTGCCAGATTCGCTTCCGTAACGGTGTCCATTGCAGACGAGCAAAGCGGAATTTTCAGGCGAATATTGCGCGAGAATTTGGTCGTAACATCGGTTTCGGACGGCACAATATCGGAATATGCCGGAACGAGCAGAACGTCATCAAAAGTTAAACCTTCTTTTATTTCTTCGATTATCATAATTTTATAAATTGCAAAATATAAATAAAAAAGCCCGCACTTTTATTGCGGGCGCGAGCGGGCGTTGGATGTTTGCAGAAATTTTCTTTTTCTAAATTTATAGTAAAACCGCATAAAACACGCTATCTCGGAGCGTTTGCCGGCACATTTCCAGCGTCGTCAAAGGAAATTTTACCGTCTTGCCAAATCTTGGCGAGATTATCCTTTGTAATTTCAAATTCTACCACATTGCGTTTTGGATTAGCAGGCGCGAGCGGCGTGGCGATTTGTTTGCCGTTGATTGTAAACTGAACGTTTTTTGCAAGAGATTTGCTGTATCCGATTTTTAGATTTTCTTTCGGCTCGAAATTAAGCGGCTTGTCGGGGGACATCAGTCGGCTGTCCTTTGTGCCGTCGCTCACCGAATTAATATACACTGGCGCATTGACAGCTTTTAATTCAATCTTTAAATCGTTCATTGTCGGCGCGCCTGTCGTTGCCTGATTTACACTCGGAGTATTAGTCGCATTAACAAGATTTACATTTGAATTTGTCGAAACATTAGTGTTAGTAAAAGCCGGTTCGTTTTTTCGGTCTTGAAGATAATGAACCAGCGTCAATATTCCGAAAGTGCCTAAACCTATAATTACTGCGGCAAATATGATGGTTTTAGCCGTTGAAGAAGAATTGTCATTAGTTAAAACCTGCGGTCGATAAGTTTTCGTCTCTTCTTCAACCGGAAGGTTTTGAGTGCCGATAAGATTTGTATAATCCTGCAGCGCTTCTTGCTCGTCGATGCCGACATATCTGGCATATGATTTTACAAATCCCTTGTTAAAAATGCCGCCGGGCAGCGTCCGGTAATCGTCATTTTCAATCGATTGCAGATAAAGACCGGAAATGCGCGTTTGTTCGGCAACTTCACTTATACTAATGCCGCGCGCTTCACGTGCTTGTCGCAGTTTTTCGCCGAGAGTTGTTGACATTTTGGCTTTTATTTAGCGTCCTTTAAGGGTTTGCAAATCAGAAACGATGTTCACGATGAAATATATCTTTTATAATGCGAAAATGTCAATTGTGCCGACGTATTTATAATCGGGCGGCGCGCTTGATTATTGACGGACGCGCGTGATACGTTATGGCATTATTCAAATCATTGCACGAACTTAAAAGCAAACAAAAACCAAAAGTGAGGAATTCTTATAATGTCTCTTGAAGCACTCGGAATGGTCGAAACAAAAGGTTTCGTCGGCGCGGTCGAAGCGGCTGACGCGATGGTCAAATCCGCCAACGTTCAACTTATCGGAAAGGAATACATCGGCGCAGGCTACGTAACGATTTTCGTGCGCGGCGATGTCGGCGCGGTCAAGGCAGCGACGGACGCTGGCGCGGCAGCAGCGCGTCGTGTCGGCGAGTTAATCAGCGTTCACGTCATCCCGCGTCCGCACGGCGAAGTCGAAAGAGTTTTGCCGAAAAGCGGCGCGACCGGATACAGCCCTGACGAAAAAGCAATCCAAGGCGGCTCGCGCGGACAACTCGGCGCGGGCGAAGCGGGAAGCGAAATCTCTGCCAAAGACAGCACGAGAACGAGAACGAAGTAAAACTTTAAATTACGAATTACGAATTAAAATCATTTCTTCCATTCGTAATTTGAAATTCGTAATTATAAAAAAATGTCAGACGATAAGAATGTAATTTCGCAGCAGGAGGCGAGCGACGCAGTTGAAGCGGCATTCCTCGCCTTTCAAGCGGTTGCGAAATTCGACCAAGCAAAAATCGACCGTATTTGCGAAGCGATGGCGCAGGTCGCGCTTCGCGCTTCGGCGCGTCTCGGGCAGATGGCTTGCGAAGAAACCGGTTTCGGGCGCGCCGAAGACAAGCGAGAGAAAAATCGTTTCGCCGCTGAAGACGTTTGGAATTATTTTCGCGGATTAAAAACGGTCGGCGTTATCAAAGAGACGGAAAGCATCGTCGAAATCGCATCGCCGCGTGGCGTGGTTGCCGCAATTATCCCTTCGACAAATCCGACTTCGACCGCGATTTTCAAAATTATTATTGCCATTAAATCCCGCAATACGATTGTTTTATCGCCGCATCCTTCTGCCGCGCGTTCTATCGGCGAGACTGCTCGAATTATGCGCGAAGTCGGCGTTCGTGAAGGTCTTCCCGGCGACGCGATTCGAGTTTTGGCAAACCCGACAATCGAAGGCACGGAAACTTTGATGAAGCATAAACGCACCGCCGTCATTTTGGCGACGGGCGGAACGGGACTTGTGCGCGCCGCGTATTCGTCGGGCAAACCAGCGTTCGGCGTCGGTCCGGGAAACGTTCCGGTTTTTATCGAACGCACGGCAAACCTAGAAAAAGCGGTCGGCGATATTTTGACTTCAACTTGTTTTGACAACGGCACAATTTGCGCTTCCGAACAATCGGTCGTCGCCGACGCGCCTGTTGCCGCTGAGGTGCGCGAGCAATTCAAACGGCAAGGCGGACATTTTTTAAATCAAGCGGAAGCCGATGCCGTCGGACAAATTCTGTTGACGCCGCAACGAACTTTGAATCCGAAAATTGTCGGCAAATCCGCCGAGTTTATCGCCAATCTCGCGGGCGTTTCCATTCCAGCCGGAACGCGCTGTCTTCTCGCCGATTGCGGTGGCGTCGGGCGCGATTTTCCTTGGTCGATTGAAAAACTTTCACCGACGCTGGCGTTTTTCGTCGCCGATGGCGTCGAAGCAGGCGCGCAGAAATGCCTTGAAATTTTGCAGTTTGGCGGAATGGGACACACTGCCGGAATGCACACGGGAAGCCGCGACGCGGCAATCGCTTACGGTGCAAAAATGCCCGCTTCACGAATAATCATCAACTCGCCGACAACGCACGGCGCAATCGGTTTTTCGACCGATTTAGCTCCGTCAATGACTTTGGGCTGCGGCTCTTGGGGCGGCAATGTAACGTCCGACAATGTTTCGCCGATTCATTTGATGGACATCAAGCGCGTCGCTTTCGAGACAAAGCCCGTCGGAAGCAGTCAGAAGGCAAATCTAAGTCAAACTGTATCGGCAATTTTAACTAACGGCACGCCGCGAGTAAATGTCCAAAAGAATATAAAACGCGAAGAAATAGCGGCAATCGTTGATAAGTTTTTAAGTCAGAAAATTGCGGAAACGCCGTCGGCGGCTGGCAACGTAAATTCGCCAACTGAAAATCAAAATTCGCCGAGTCCTGTCAAGACAATAATTCACGAATTGAAAACCGAAAACTCGATTAACGGCTCGAAGCCGAAAGCATTTGATTTTGTCAGCGAAGAAGATGTCCGGCGCGCAATCGACGGCGGCGAAAAGATTTTCATAACCGCAAAAACAATTATCACGCCGTCCGCCCGCGATTTGGGAGAAGAGCGAGAGATTTTTGCTAAAATCTAGAAATGTCCGATATTGAAAAGTTTCTTGAAGCAGCCTGCAAACTCAAAAAAAGTATTTCAAAAATTTACAGATGGCTTTAACCTTAGTCGAAAAAAAAGTTTGTGATGCTTGCGGCGCGGACGTTCGTCCGAGCTCGCTTTTTTGCTACAACTGCGGCGGCGCGGTAGCCGAGAAAATTCCCGGCGAATATTTACCGAACGAAGCGGTTGATAGTTTACCGAAAGAAGAAGTCAAAGAAGTAAAACAAGCGGCAAATCTCGCTTCGTCCGATAAAGAAATTGTCGCCGCAAATGAGCCGGAAAACTCAGGACAACCAATTGTTCAGGAAGAAGCTAAATTAAAATCCGCTGCCGGACTGCGCCGCAGACCCAAATCCGTTCAGAAAAAAACGATTGAAGTTGTTTGGGAAGAACACGAAAACGCGCCGAACGTCTGGTTTATCTCGGTTGCGATTGTCATAATGATTTTCGTTGCGGCAATTTTATTTCTGGCAATGTATTTGAAATAAAAAATACATTTTTAATTTCATTCGATAAAACTGTTATCATTTGTAGAATAATCAAAAGTGAAAAAATTTAATATATGGAAGCCTTAGGAATGGTCGAATGTATGGGATTGGTAGCGATGATTGAAGCGGCGGACGCGATGGTCAAAGCGGCAAATGTAACGCTCGTCGGTTATGAAAAAATTGACGCTGGATTAGTTACGGCAATCGTGCGTGGGGAAGTCGGCGCGGTCAAAGCGGCAGTTGACGCGGGCGCGGCGGCGGCGCGCAGAGTCGGAACGGTCGTCGGTGTTCACGTTATCCCGCGCCCGCATGCGGAAATTGCCCAAGGTATTCCGGTTATTGAAACCGGCGAGACAACGCGCAAGAAAATCTCCGGCTCTGTTCCCGCAAAATAAGTCGTGAAAATCAAATTAGAAAAAGGCAAGGAATTTAACCTTGCCTTTTTCCGTTTCGGGTGAATTTATTCGCATCAGGGCTTTTTAATCTGCGTGTTTGTTTTCTGCAAAGTTGGCGCGCCGCTTTTATCGCCGACGGCAGTTCTGCCCGTTCGCGTGATGGCTATGCGTTTTTCCTTATTCGGTCCTTCGTCAACGACGACTTTGATGTTTCTAAACGAGTTGTCTTTTTCAGGATTTGTCGGCGCGTAGCTGACGACATATTGAGTTCGCAACTCGCTTGCGATGTCTCTGGCGATGTCGTTCAGTTCGTTTATCGAATTCGGAAAATAGGATTTTCCGCCGGTTTCAGTTGCCAGACGTTCAAGAAAACTTTTAGCCTTTGATTGTTTGCTTTTGCTGATAAATCCGCTGTCTTTGCTCAATTCGTTGACAAATCCGACGGTAAAAATCTGAACGTCGGCTTCGCGGAGCAAATCGAAAAGCTGTTGCTCTTTGTAATAACTCGACACGTCTTCGCCGTCTGAAACTAAAATTAACGCGCGGCGTTTTTTATCGTTCGAATCATGGCTTTTTTCGTATTCGTCAACTTTTTCCGCCGCCAGATAAACGGCGTCGATAATCGCCGTCTGCCCGCCTTCGACATAAAGATTCTCGAGCGCTTCGTTTAAATCGGCTTTGTTGGGCGTAAAATCCTGAACGATTTCTATTTTATCCGAGCTGACAAAGCGAATAACGCTCGTTTCATCTTCAGGTTTGTTTGTAGCAACAATGATTTTGCTGGCTTCGATTACTTTATCGAGCTGGGAGCGAAGCGAGCCGGAATTATCCAGAACAAGAGAATAATTTGTCGGAACCTCGGCTTTGGTAAAAGATGTAATTGGCTGCAAAACATTATCTTCGTAAACCTTAAATTCTTCTTTTCGCAGATTGTTTATCGGACGATTGTTGCGGTCAATAACGCGGACGTTTAAGTTTACTTCATCGGTTTCGATAACAATCGTCTCTTCTACTTCCGGCGTCGGTGTTGCAGACGGCGAAGTTTTCGGAAGCGGAATAGCGGTGTTTTTAGGCGTTGCTATCGGAGTTGGCGATGCTTTCCTAGTCTCGCCGGACGATGTGCGAGCAGTTTGCGCGGCGGCGACCGAAAAATTGTAAAAAGCTGAAATCAGAGCCAAACAAAAAACGGACAGCAAACTAAAAAGCGGCTTTCTTTTCATATTCTTCTTCATCAAAACAGTTGATTTTTAGCGGACGTTTGAATTAGGCGTTGCGAAATAACCTTCACGACCGCGAACCGTTAGACGCGGCAGACCGCGCGGCGGGTTGACCTTAACTTTTACCTTGTGCCATTTTCCGTCAGGCGTGAAATCTTTCGGCGTAAAACCGATTGAGTATTGATGTCGGAGTTCGAGAGCGATGCGCTCGAAAATCTCGTCCATTTCAACATCTGTTTGCGGATAAAAAGCCTTCCCGCCTGTAATCGACGCCAGCTCGTCCAAAAATGCTTGTCCCTGCATTGCAAGCGCGTCTCCGGCATCTTTTCCGCCTGTAATGCCGACGGCGTAAACCGATACGTCGGATTCCTTTAACAGTCGGCGCACTTCGTTGAAATTGTAGCGCGAAGAATTGTCCTGACCGTCGCTGATAATAAGAAGCGCTTTTTTCTGGCGCGTTCCTGTCGTAACGCGCTCGACGCCGAGATAACAGGCGTCGTAAAGCGCGGTATTGTTTTTCGGCTCGACAAGGGTGAGTTTCTGCAAAACCGATTCGCCGTCGCGCGTCCGGTCAAGGAGCAGTTGAGCGCGGCTATTAAAAGCAATCAAAAAATATTCGTCCGAAGGATGGCTAGTGCCGATAAAACGCTCCAATGCTTTGCGCGCCTTTTGAATTTTCTCGCCGCTCATCGAACCCGATACGTCAAACAAAATCCCTACTGAAATTGGCGCATCTGCGTCGCTGAAAAATGTAATAACCTGTTCCTGATTATTGTCGGAAACCTTAAAAGCGTCTTTAGATAAACCTGAAACAAAACGCCCGTATAAATCGGTAACGGTTAAGGTCAAAGTTACAAGATCGGTTTTGACGCTGATTGGTTTGTCGTTCTCGTCGGGTTCGGGCGGCGTCGCCTGCGGAGTTTGCGCTGCAGATGCGAATGCGGTTAGAAAAACGGTTAAAACTACTGAAATCCACCGTTGCGATATGCAAGAGCGGCTGAAGTTAGAAAAATCTTTTACAGCCATAAATATTCCTTTTGCCTTAGCTATATTCTATGGAACGACTTGTTTTTGTGCAAGATATTTTTTGGATGTCGAAATGATTATTTTCGATGCACAGGCGGGAAATGTTTATAGATATTATTCAAAATTGCAACCTTTATTGCGAAATTGCGTGATATAATTGCAACAGTCAGCGGTTGGCAATCAATTATTGACCGCCGGTTAATTTCGAGACAAACTTATCAAAACTCAAAGGCTCGGAAACTTGAAATAAAAACATTAAATACATTTTTTAGAGAAACTACTTATTTACTAACATCTGACATCTAACAACTGAAATTTGTTTTATGGCTGAATTTATTTGTCGATTGGGAACGCCATCGGGCGAGATTATGACGCGGATTGTCGAGGCGGCAGGCGCGGGCGAAGCGAAAAACCGGCTCGAAAGCGAAGGCTTTCGCGTGTTTAATGTCGCATCGACCGAGCGAGGTTTGTCTGCGGTCATGCCGTTCGGCGGCGCGAAAAAAAATCGCGTCAAAGCGGGCGATTTTCTGCTTTTCAATCAACAGCTTTCGGCTCTTTTGCGAGCGGGAATTCCTGTTCTCCAATCAATCGGCTTACTGAAAAACCGTTCGGCATCTTCGACGCTGCGCGATGTTTTAGCAGACGTAGAAGAAAAAATCCGCAGCGGCGTTCCGCTCTCGGAAGCGTTTGAAGCGCAGGGAATCTTCCCGAAAATTTATTCGGCTTCGATTCTGGCTGGCGAAAAATCAGGTGCGCTTGATGACGTTCTCGCGCGATATGTCGATTACTTAAAACGCAATGTCGGCGTATCTCGTAAACTGCGCGGCGCGCTAGCGTATCCGGCGTTTTTGCTGCTTGCGGCGACTTTTATGGTCGCGTTTTTAACTCTCTACATCGTGCCGCGAATGTCAGATTTATTCAAAGGTTTAAGCACGAGCAAAGGTTTGCCGACCGTAACGCTCGTCGTTCTGGCAATTTCAAATGGAATTACGCAAAATATTTTTTGGCTTCTGCCGCTGGTTTTGATTTTGATTTTCGCGCTTGTAATTTGGCTCAAAACACCGAGCGGAAGATTGATTTTAGATAAATTTTTGCTGCGTCTGCCGATTGTCGGTTCTCTAATCAAACAGATGACAACGGCGCAGCTTGCTCGTTCGCTTTCAACGCTTTTATCGGGCGGAATTACTTTGCCTGATTCGTGGGACATCGCTTCGCAGGCGATTACGAATTTTGAATTGCGGCGCCGAAGTCAATCGGTTTTGCCGATGATACGAGAAGGACGC
>JALYZF010000236.1 GCA_030948995.1 Acidobacteriota bacterium | reverse complement strand
CGCTTTCGGTTTCCGAATTGAACGAACAGGTTAAGGCGTCGCTGGAAAAAGGTTTCGCGTCCGTTTGGGTTGAAGCCGAGATTGTAAATTTCGTCGCGGCAAATTCCGGTCATTGGTATTTCACTCTGCACGATGGCTCTTCGCAGCTAAAAGCAGCGTGCTATGTTCGCAATAATTCGCGCATTCGGTTCGAGCCGTTTGACGGTCTGCAAGTTCGTGTGCGCGGAAAACTTTCGGTTTATCAGCCGAAAGGCGAGTATCAGATTTTAGTCGAATCCTTGCAGCCGGTTGGCGAAGGCGCGCTGAAAGTCGCGTTTGAGCAAATCAAGGCGCGGCTTTTCAAAGAAGGTTTATTTGACGAGGAATTAAAGCGACCACTGCCGTTTTTTCCGCACCGCGTCGGTGTCGTAACTTCGCCGAACGGCGCGGCGTTTCACGACGTTTTGAATGTTTTGGCTAGAAGGACGCGAACAGTTCATATCACCTTAATTCCGACGCGCGTGCAGGGTGAGACGGCTGCCGAAGAAATTAGCGGCGCGATAAAACTTGCCAACGAATACAACAAAAACTCAAAAGATAAAATCGACGTTTTGATTGTCGGGCGCGGCGGCGGCTCGTCGGAAGATTTATGGGCGTTTAATGAAGAAATTGTGGCGCGCGCGATTCGCAATTCAAAAATTCCCGTCATTTCCGCCGTCGGACACGAAATTGATTTTACGATTGCCGATTTTGTAGCGGACAGACGCGCGCCGACGCCTTCAGCAGCAGCCGAAATCGTCGCTGAATCCGAAGACCAGATTGAAGCCTTTATTTATCAAAAAATTCAGGATTTACTTCAACTAATTGATTATAAAATGTTGCAGTTGCGCGCCGATTTACAGGCGCTGGCGCTGGCGGCAGTTTTTGCGGAATTTCCGCAGCGCGTTAAAGATTGGCGTTATGAAGTTGAAGATTTACAAACAATAATGCGCGAAGAGTTGCGAGAAAAACTCAAAAATAAATTGCAACGTCTTGAAAGTTTAACCAATCGAATCTCGCCGCTTAAACTCGCTTCAAAGTTGAACGAGAGAAAAACGCGGCTCGCGCTTTTGCGGCAGAAACAAGCGTCGGCAATTAAAGGCGCGGCTCGCGCGAAAGACGAGAATTTGAAAATCAAAATGGCTTCGCTCGACGCGCTGTCGCCGCTTGCGGTTCTAAAGCGCGGTTTTTCGATTGTTCAAAACGAGCGGAACGAGCTTTTGCGCGACGCGGAAAAAGTAAAAGCCGACGACCGTGTGAAAATTCGTCTGGCGCGTGGCAAACTGGAAGCGAAAGTTTTATCTGTGGAGAAAGATTGATGTCGCCGATTGTAGTTGATTTGGAAGAGCCGAAAAAAATTGAAACCTTCAAGACTGCGAGCGAACCTGTGTTTATGGTTTCTCGACAACCGAAAAAGCGCGGCAAGTTTGTGAAATTTCTCAAAGGTTTAGGAATTTTGCTTGTTCTGCTTTTATTTTTCGGCTCAATCGGCGGTTATTTTTACTGGCAGCATCTGAAAACTACTCCGCAGTATTCGCTTGCGCTGCTGATTGACGCAGCGCGGCGCAACGACCAGAAAACGGTTGACGAATTTGTCGATGCCGATTCGATTGTCGATGATTTTATGCCGCAAATTACAGACAAAGCGGTTGAGCTTTACGGCAAAGGCTTGCCGCCCGCGACGATTGCTAAAATTGAGCAGGTCGCCGCGCCTGTTTTGCCTTCAGTCAAACTGCGCGCTCGCGCGGAAATTCCCGGTCTAATTCGCGAGAAAACCGAGAAATTTAATCGAATACCTTTTTGGGCAATTGCTTTGGGCGCGAAAAGATATTTGGAAATTACGCAGGAAGGCGACCGCGCTTTTATCGGCAGCAAACTGCCTGAAAGCCCGCTCAATTTAACCTTGAAACGCAACGGAGATACGTGGAAGGTTGTCGGCGTCAAGGACGAAGAACTCTCGCGTCGAATTGCCGAGAAAATTGGACAGCAAATTATCGCTACTGCCGGACGAGGCGGAATTCAAAAAGCCGGCGAAGAATTCGGCGTTAAGAATTTGGGCGAAGTGATAAAACAGCTTGACGGGATTTTCAAATAATTTATGGCTGAAAAACAAAAAACATTTGAAGCAAGTTTGCAGGAATTAGAGCGAATCGTCCGAAATTTAGAAAACGGAGATTTGGCGTTGGAAGAAAGTCTTAAACTTTTTGAAGACGGCGTAAAACTTTCGCGCGAATGTCAGGAACGCTTGAATCAAGCCGAGAGAAGAATCGAAATTCTGATGAAAGACGCAGACGGAAATCCGGCGCTGGAAACAATTAAAGCCGAAGATTTGCGCGGCGAACAAGCAGAGCCGAAAGTCAAACGCCGCATTGTTTTCGACGCAGACGACGAATCGCCTTTTTAATAAAAAAAACTAAAAGTGAGAAATAATAAACAATTATTTCTCACTTTTAGTTTTCAATTATAATTTTTACTATTCTGCCTGAATTGCCGACGACGCGACAGACTGAATTTTTTTGTTTCGCTTCGCATTTCGGTAACTTGCAAAGCCTTCTTTGACAAGACCGTAAATCGGTTTGCGGTTTTGAAAAATCATTTTTGCCCAATCGCGCCGACGCATTTGCGGAAAATAAATGCCGCGAAAGAAAAGACGAGAAACTAAATGGCTCATTCGATATTGAAGAGGCGCGTCTTTAATCGCTTCGAGCGCTTCGGCATTTCTCTGCGGGCTGTTAGAGCGCGACCAAGCATATCTAGTTTCCTCGCTGGCTCGGTC
>JALYZF010000232.1 GCA_030948995.1 Acidobacteriota bacterium | reverse complement strand
GCCGAAGCCGATAAAATTAACACTTTCTTAAACATATTTTTCCGGCTCAATAAGTTAAAATCAAAAACGATAAATAATAACCTTTGAAGCGGATTTTGAAAATCGCAAAACGATTCATTGAAAAGACTGACAGCAAAAACTTTGATTGATTATAAAAAATGAATAAAAAGAAAGTATTGGCGTTGATTTTGGCAGGCGGCAAAGGCGGGCGGCTTGGCATTTTAACCGACGAGAAAGCCAAACCCGTAATGCCGTTTGGCGGCGCGTATCGCCTGATTGATTTTGCTTTGAGCAACTGCGTCAACAGCGGGATTGCGGACGTTTGGGTCATTGAACAATATCAACTTCACAGTCTTAACGAGCATTTATCGAACGGCAGACCTTGGGATTTAGACCGCACGCGCGGCGGGCTTCAGGTTTTGCCGCCGTTTGAGAATGAATCGAAAAAAGACGGATTTGCGACCGGAAACGCCGACGCAATTTATCGCCACGCAGATTTTATCGAAAATTTCGCGCCCGACATTTTGCTTGTTCTGAGCGCAGACCACGTTTATAAAATGGATTTCCGCGATGCAATCGAAACGCACTTAGAGAAAAAAGCGTCGGTTACCATTGTTACTACGCGCTTACCCGACGGCGAATCGGCTTCGCGCTTCGGTGTTGTCAAAACCGATAAAAACGGGTGCGTAACAGCGTTTGACTACAAACCGGAAAAGCCGAAAAGCGATTTAATAACGACGGAAATATTTGTTTATGACGCGAAGATTTTGCTCGAAACTCTCAAAAAATTAAAAAAGGAAAAAGGTGAATTGAAGGATTACGGCGACTGGCTTTTGCCGCTGTTTGTCGAAAAGGGAAAAGCCTTCGAGCATCGCCATAAAGGTTACTGGCGCGATGTCGGCACGATTGAAAGTTATTACAATTCGCAGATGGATTTGCTTGACGAGAAAACGAAAATATTTTTCGACGACGAGCATTGGCAGATTTTTACGCTTGCCGAGCAGAGAATTCCGGCGTTTATTTCAGCTCGTGCAGAAATAAAAAATTGTTTGGTTGCGGGCGGCGCGAAAATTTACGGCAGCGCGTCGCGTTCGGTTATAAGTTCCGGCGTGAGTGTCGTAGCAGGCGCGAGTGTCGCAGATTCAATCGTTTTGCCAAACGCTTCCATAGAAGCAGGCGTTAGATTGGGGCGAGTGATAGTTGATTCCGATGTGCGAGTTAGTTTGGACAAAGCGAAAAAGCTCGAAGCGATGCAAAAGGCAAACAAAAACAGTATATTCATTATCGGAAAGCGAAAAATACAGGACGCGCGCGAAATCGAAAAATAAATTATGAGTTATGCGGACGCCGAAACAATAAAACGAATTTTAAATGAATGCAGAACAATCGCCGTCGTCGGTTTATCGTCAAATCCGATGCGCCCGTCAAATGGGGTAGCAAGTTTTATGCAGAAAAAAGGTTACAAAGTCATTCCGGTCAATCCAAACGAATCAATGGTTTTAGGCGAAAAGGCGTTTATGAATTTGTCGGCAATCGAAGAGAAAATCGACCTCGTTGATATTTTTCGCCGTTCGGACGAAGCGGGCGAGGTTGTTGACGAAGCAATTAGAATTGGCGCGAAAGCCGTCTGGTTGCAGGAAGGCGTCGTTGACAAAGCGGCGGCAAAGCGTGCCGAGGACGCCGGATTGCTAGTTGTAATGGACAGATGCTGGCTGAAAGATTTTATGAAATATGTCGGATAACGTAAAAATTCGCGCAATCGTCGTAACCGTCAGCGATTCGCGCACAGAAGCGGACGACGTTTCCGGCGAAACATTAGCGAATTTGCTTTCGGGAATCGGCGCTGAAGTTGTCGAAAAAATTATCGTGTCCGACGATTTTGAAGATTTGCGGCAGACGCTATATGTTTTGACCGAGCGCGGCGACGCGAATTTGATTATTACAACGGGCGGAACGGGTTTTGCGCCGCGCGACAATACGCCGGAAGCGACGCGCGCCGTAATCGAAAGAGAAGCGCAAGGCTTGGCGGAAGCTATGCGTTTTGAGACTTTGAAGAATACGCCGATGGCAATGCTTTCGCGCGGCGTCTGCGGCATTCGCGGCGAAACTTTAATTATCAATCTGCCCGGCTCGCCCGCCGGAGTGCGCGAATGTTTTGCGGTGATAAAACCTGTTCTCAGCCACGCCGTAAATCTTCTGGCGGGAAAAACAAAACATTAAAGTCATTGAAAAATTTGCGTAAGTGTCAAAATCTTGGGGTGATATAATTATGTTTTATCAAAAATGACCCTCTTTAAAACAATCTAAAATAAGGCTCAAAAACTTTTTGTAATTATTATGACAAATCAAATGGCGGAACTTCACGATTCTGAACTTGCTGTTCTTTGGTATGAGCAGAATGATGAAGCTATTTTAATTTTTTCTTCATTCTATATTCACGAATCTGAAGGTGAAGCTGGAGTTGATGAAGGAATCGGCTGGTTTCAAAGAGCGGAGTTAGTAATAGAAAATGCAACTGAAACAGAGTTTTTTCCTGAAAACTGGTCTTGGTCAATTGTGGGTGGAGAGACTGAAGTTGACGGTATTTTACACAAAAACGGGATTCCTCTGCCACTTGAATGCAAAAAGAGTTTTAGAATTTATTTAGAAGTGATTGAAGACTCGGGAAATGGTGCTTTTAAGAAAATAGAAATAAAAGGAAGCAGCGCAACACTAACTTTACTTGGTAAAAAAGGTGGAACTAAAAAGTTTTCAGGCATTAACAGCGGTGAAAACAAAACTTAAATACAAACAGCAATAATTTCTTTTATTCGTTGGCAGGCAGAAAGATTGTAAATGCAGTTCCCGCCGAGTTGTTTGAGGTTACTTCAATGCGCCCGTTGTGTGCCGTGATGATTCCGTAGCAGACCGCCAAGCCTAAACCCGTGCCTTTACCTGCCGATTTTGTAGAAAAAAACGGGTCGAAAACCTTTTTTAAATCATCGGCTTTAATACCGATGCCGCTGTCGGCAATTTCAATTTCGATTTCATTAGCGCATTGTTTTGTTTCGATTTTCAGCTTGCCGCCTTCGGGCATTGCGTCGCGGGCGTTAAGAAACAGATTCAGAAAAACTTGCTGCAACTGGTCAGCGTCGGCAAAGATTTCGGGCAGATTTTTAGTTAAAATTTTTTCGAGTCGCAGCCGTTGGAAGGATTTGTCGAAACTTGCCAGCCTAAGCGCGGTTTCGATAATTTCATTGACGTTTACCGCAGTTTTTGCCGCCGGACGGACGCGGGCAAAATCCATCATATCTTTTGTAACCTGCGTGATGCGCGTGATTTGTGTGGAAATCAGCGCGAGTTTTTCTTTTGTGTTCGCGTCCAAATCGGGTTTTGCCTGTATCATTTGAATTAAGGATGAGATCGAAGCGAGCGGATTGTTGACTTCGTGCGCGACGCCTGCCGACAAAGTTCCCATTGCCGCGAGTTTTTCGGTGCGGACGAGTTGATTGCTCAATTCTTGAAGCTGCTCGATGTCGGTAGCCATTTTGCGGCTCATCTCGTTAAAAGATTTTGCCAGCACGCCAATTTCATCATTGCTGCGCCGCAAATCGACTTCTGTTCCGTAATCGCCGTCCGTAACTTGAACCGCCGCAAGCGTAATTCGCTGAAGCGGACGCGAGATTGCGCGGTGAATCAGCAGAAGCAGCAGTAGATTTGGCACAAGCGCACTGACGACGCTGAAAACCAGGTATTTACGCCACGCTTCAAATGTCATACCGTCCTGAAATGAAAAATACACAATCGGAATTTGAAAGAGGGCAAAACTGACGATGGCGACCGACGCGATGCTCAAAGCGATTTTGTATGCAATCGGGAAAAGGCGAAACTGGTCGAGCGCGGTTTGCAGTGAAAAAAGTTTGAAATTGGAAATCGCGTAAGTGTAAATTAAAACGCCCGGAAGAACGAAAATCGTGCTGTATGGCAGC
>JALYZF010000198.1 GCA_030948995.1 Acidobacteriota bacterium | reverse complement strand
TACGGCGCAATCGGCGCGGTCATCGGTCACGAAATTACGCACGGTTTTGACGACCAAGGCAGTCAATTTGACGCCGAAGGAAACTTAAAAATGTGGTGGACGCCGGAAGACCGCAAAAAATTTGACGAACGCGCCGCTTGCGTGGCAAATCAGTTTAGCGGCTACCAGATTCAAGACAATTTAAACATCAACGGCAAATTGACGTTAGGCGAAAACCTTGCGGATTTGGGCGGTTTGACGATTGCTTACGCTGCTTATCAAAAATCTATGGAAGGCAAACCGCGTCCAGCGAATGTTGACGGTTTCACGCCGGAACAAAGATTTTTCTTAGGCTACGCGCAAGTTTGGGCGATGAAGTCAACATCTGAGGCAGAACGTCAGCAAGTTCTAACCGACTCGCATTCAAACGCGCGTTACCGCGTTGACGGACCTTTGTCAAATTTGCCGCAGTTTGCACAAGCATTCGGCTGCAAAACCGGCGACCGGATGGTGCGAGCCGATTTTTGCAAAATCTGGTAAATTTTTATTCGATTACGTCGAGAATTTTCCGATTTGTAAATTAAAAGTTGACTAAGCGGAAAATTCTTGGCATAAATAAAAATGTCTATGCGATTCGATTTCAACATAATTAGCATTATTACCCAAAGGGACTTTAATCCGTAAGAGTCGAGAGCCAAAGGTAAATCTTTGCTTGAAGAAAAGTCCCAAGTCTAACGAGAAAAGGCTTGGGACTTTTCGATTTTGGATTTTGGATTTCGGATTTTTTGTTTGATAAATGTTAAGATTTGATTTTTTGAAATGCTCTTAGTCAAATATAACTGACTATTTACAACTGTTATGACCGAACCTTTAGAACTGAAAAAAACCGTAAATCTGCCGAAAACAAATTTCGCGCAGAAAGCGAATCTGGCGCAATCCGAACCGGCGCGTCTGCAAAAATGGACGGACGTAAATCTTTATGAAATGATTCGGGCGGCGCGGAAAGGCGCGGAAAAATTCATTTTGCACGACGGACCGCCGTATGCCAATTCCGACATTCATCTCGGCACGGCGCTTAACAAAATTTTAAAAGATTTTGTCGTCAAATCGCGCACGATGATGGGCTACGATTCTCCGTATGTTCCCGGCTACGATTGTCACGGGCTTCCGATTGAAACTTACGTCGAAAAGAAATTAAAGGAAAAAGGCAAAGACAAAAATGATTTGCCCGTTTCGACTTTTCGCCGCTTGTGCCGCGAACACGCCGAACACGCGATGGACGGACAAACTCGCGATTTTTCGCGGCTCGGCGTTTTGGGCGAGTGGACGAATCCGTATCTAACGATGTCGAACGATTACGAAGCGGCAACGGCGCGGCTTTTCGGGAAATTTCTTGAACGCGGTTACGTTTATAAAGGCTTGCGCCCTGTTTATTGGTGCGTTCACGACCAGACCGCGCTCGCCGAAGCTGAAGTCGAATACAAGCAACACACATCGCCGTCGGTTTATGTGAAATTTCCTCTGAAATCGGACGCCGGTTTGATTGACGAAAACTTGAAAAACAAAAATGTGTTCGTCGTGATTTGGACGACGACGCCTTGGACACTGCCCGCGAATTTGGGAATCACGGTTCACCCTGAATTTGATTATTCTGCGCTCGAATTCGGCGCTGAAGTTTATATCGTTGCATCGGAACTTGCAAAATCCTTTGCCAAAACTTGCGGGCTTGGCGAAGTCAAAGAACTGGCGCGCTTTAAAGGCTCGAAGTTAGACAAACTTGAAGCCAATCACGCTTGGCTCGACCGAACCTCATTATTGATGAACGGCGACCACGTAACTTTGGGCGAAGCCGACGCCGAAACGGAACTCGACGTGAAATTTGAAAGTAAAACCGCCAACAAATCCGGCACAGGCTGCGTTCACACCGCGCCCGGACATGGACACGACGATTTTGTTATCGGGAAACAGTATGGTTTAGACGTTTATTGTCCGGTCGATAATGCCGGACGATTTACGGCGGAAGTCGAACGTTTCGCAGGAGAAAACATTTTTCAAGCAAATCCGAAAATTGTCGAATTCCTTCGTGAATCGGGCGCGCTGCTTCATTCGGAAAATTACAATCATCGTTACCCGCATTGCTGGCGCTGTAAAAATCCGGTAATTTTTCGCGCCACGCCGCAGTGGTTTATTTCGATGGATGAGGCGGCGCAAAACGGCGAGAAAATTTCTTTGCGCGCGAATGCTTTGAACGAAGTCGAGCGGGTAAAATGGCATCCGACTTGGGGCAAAAGCCGAATGGCGAATATGCTCAAAGGGCGTCCCGATTGGTGCGTTTCGCGCCAGCGCTCGTGGGGCGTTCCGATTCCGGTTTTTTATTGTCGGGCTTGCGACGAAGCGGTTGCCAACGCGGAAATTGTTAATCACGTCGCCGACATTTTCCAAGCGGAAACGGCGGACGCTTGGTATAACCGCGAGGCTAAAGATTTGCTGCCGGACGATTTCAAATGCCAAAAATGCGGCGGCGAAGATTTTACAAAAGAAACAGATATTTTAGACGTTTGGTTTGATTCAGGCTCGTCTTGCGTTGCCGTTCTCGAAACGCGCGATAATCTGCAGTTTCCGGCTGACGTTTATTTTGAAGGCGGCGACCAATTTCGTGGCTGGTTTAATTCAAGTTTGATGTGCGGACTAGCGGCGCACGATAATGCGCCGTATAAACAAGTCGTTACATACGGCTGGGTCGTTGACGGAGAAGGCAAGCAAATGCACAAATCCGGCGGCAACGCCATTTCGCCAAACGAAGTCGTCAAAAAAAGCGGCGCGGAAATCATACGACTGTGGGCTTCGGCGATGGATGTTACCGAAGACGTGCGCTGTTCGGACGAAATTTTGTCGCGTATCGCCGATGCTTACCGCAAATTTAGAAATACTTTGCGCTACGCTTTGGGAAATCTCGACGGATTTAATCCTGAAACCGATAAAGTTGCGCTTGTGGAAATGCTTGAAATCGACCGTTGGGCATTGGCAAGTCTTGAAGAAATGATTGAAAAGGTTGTCAGCGGTTACGAAAATTATAATTTTCAAACCGTCAATCAAACGCTTTATAATTTCGTCAACGTAACGCTTTCGGCGCGATATTTCGATATTATCAAAGACCGCCTGTATATTTTCGCACCGAAAAGTTTAGAGCGTCGTTCGGCACAAACGGCGCTTTATGAAATAACCGACAAACTTTGCCGTCTGCTCGCGCCGATTCTGGCTTTCACGGCTGACGAAGCGTTTGAAAATCTTCCGCAGCAAACGCTAGCATCGGTTCATCTAGCAGAATTTCCGAAAGTGTCGGGCGCGGATAACGCGCAGCTTCTATCTGATTGGGAAAGGATTTTTTCAATCCGCGACGAGGTTTTGAAATCTCTTGAAGAAGCGCGCGCCGCCAAAATAATCGGCTCGTCTCTGGAAGCAAAAGTCGTCTTGACGGTTGATAAAGATACGACGTATTTTCTGCTCGATTATTTTAATGATTTGCGTTATATCTTTATCGTTTCGCAGGTGGAAGTTCACGAAGGCGATAAATTTGCGGTCGAAATTCAAAAAGCCGACGGCGCGAAATGCGAGCGCTGCTGGAATTATTCGCTTCAAGTCGGCGAATTTGAAAAATATCCGACCGTTTGCGAAAGATGCGTTGCGGCATTAAGGCAGATTGAAAACGCGGCGGCGGCATAAATTATTTCCAATAAAAATACTATGTTAAAGAAAACTTCAATCGTTTTGTTTTTCGTCTTTGTATTGTGCATTCCGAGCGCTTTTGCGCAGAGCGTTCATACGCCCGAGAAAGGTTCTGCCGAGCGAACGGAAATTCTTAACGCCCTGCGCGTTCCTGTCGAAAGAGAACTGAAGCAGAAAATTCAATTTTCAATCGAGCATTTTAGCGTCGAGGGCAATTGGGCATATTTGGACGGCGCGCCGCAAACGATGAGCGGCGGCAAACCGAATTACAAAGGCACTGATTACCAGAATGCGATTAACGCCGGAATGTTCGACAATAATTTTTTCGCGCTTTTGAAACGAGCGGGCGGCAAATGGAAGGTCGTTACGTATCAAATCGGCTGCACCGACGTTTGCTATCTGCCTTGGGCAAAAGATTACAAAGCGCCGAAGGCAATTTTTCCGGCAACCGAGTAAATTTTCTAAAAGCAGACCGGAAATTAATAAGAATAGACACGGCTAAAAAATAAAGATAATCTGTGTTTATTCATATTTAAGTTTCTCCAGAGTTTTATTGTGAACAAAAAAGATTATTTGTGGAAAATAGCGTATCTGATAATGTCAGCCGGAGTTTTCCTCGTTGACCAGATGACAAAGGCTTGGGCAATTCGGCGCTTACGATTTGGCGGCGACCGGCAAATTATTCAGAATTTTCTAAATTTTGCCTACGCCGAAAATCCGGGCGTTGCCTTTAGTCAGTTAGACAACCACGGCGATGCTGGGCGCTGGGGTTTATCGGTGGTTGCGGGCATTGCGGCGATTCTTGTTTTGTATTATTTCTGGCGCGTGCCGCGAACAAACGACCGTCTTTTAGGCGCGCTCGCCCTTCTGCTTGCCGGAATTCTCGGCAATTTAACCGACCGCGCGCGTCTCGGATTTGTGATTGATTTTATAGACGTGCAGTTCGGCTCGTGGCATTACCCGACTTTTAACGTCGCCGATTCCTCAATCTGCATCGGCGCGCTGCTTTTGATGATTGATTTGTTTTTTAATAAGAAAAATCAACAAACGGACGACGCTAAGAAGTAAAAGTTTTTAGCCACGCGCTTACACGAATGTCACGAATAAGAAATAAAAAAACAATTCGTGTTATTTGTGTAATTCGTGGCTAATTTTTCTTTGCAATTAAAATTTAATGATGTTCGTGATTTGAACCTTCAGGCAAATTGCCGTGATAAATTTCCCTGCCGCCCGCCGCAAACTCCAACGCCTTTTCCTTCATTCCCGCTTCTAAAGCCTTTTGCTCGTCGAGATTTTTCTGTTCGGCGTATTCGCGCACGTCTTGGGTAATTTTCATCGAGCAGAAATGCGGTCCGCACATTGAACAGAAATGCGCGAGTTTTGCGCCTTCGGCGGGCAGCGTTTCATCGTGATATTCGCGGGCGATAATCGGGTCTAAAGCTAAATTAAACTGGTCTTCCCAGCGAAACTCGAAACGCGCTTTCGATACGGCGTTATCTCTCAACTGCGCGCCCGGATGACCTTTCGCCAAATCCGCCGCGTGCGCCGCGAGCTTGTAAGTTATCACGCCGTCTTTAACGTCTTTTTTATTCGGAAGTCCAAGATGTTCTTTCGGCGTTACGTAGCAGAGCATTGCCGTTCCGAACCAGCCAATCATCGCTGCGCCGATTGCCGAAGTGATATGGTCGTAACCGGGCGCGATGTCCGTCGTTAAAGGTCCAAGCGTGTAAAATGGAGCTTCGCCGCACACTTCGAGTTGCTTATCCATATTCTCTTTTACCAAGTGCATCGGAACGTGTCCGGGACCTTCAATCATCGTCTGGCAATCCATTTCCCAAGCGATTTTTGTCAGCTCGCCAAGCGTTTCGAGTTCGGCAAACTGCGCTTCGTCGTTCGCGTCGGCAATCGAGCCGGGACGTAAGCCGTCGCCCAAACTAAACGCGACATCATACGCCGCCATAATCTCGCAAATCTCACGAAACCGCGTGTAAAGAAAACTTTCCTCGTGATGCGACAGACACCATTTCGCCATAATCGAGCCGCCGCGCGAGACGATTCCCGTCGTCCGTCGCGCCGTCAAAGGAATGTAAGGCAGACGAACGCCAGCGTGAATCGTAAAATAATCAACGCCCTGTTCGGCTTGTTCAATCAAAGTGTCGCGGTAAATTTCCCACGTTAAATCTTCGGCTTTGCCATTTACTTTCTCTAATGCCTGATAAATCGGCACAGTTCCAATCGGCACAGGCGAGTTTCTCAAAATCCATTCGCGCGTCGCGTGAATATTCTTGCCCGTCGATAAATCCATCACCGTGTCCGCGCCCCAGAGCGTTGACCAGCGCATTTTTTCGACTTCTTCTTCGATTGACGAAGCAATTGCCGAATTTCCGATATTAGCGTTTATTTTAACGAGAAAATTACGCCCGATTGCCATCGGCTCGCTTTCGGGATGATTGATGTTTGAAGGAATAATCGCCCGACCTCGCGCGACTTCTTCGCGGACAAATTCGGGCGTGATAAATTTCGGCATCGCCGCACCGAACGATTCGCCCTCGTGCTGGTGATAAAGCGATGAGCGGTCGTTCTCTAAACCATTCTGCATCGCTTCAAACGCAATCTTGCGTCCCAGATTTTCACGAATCGCCACATACTCCATTTCCGGCGTGATGATTCCCTGCCGCGCATAATGCATCTGCGTCACGTTTTTTCCGGCTTTGGCACGAAGGGGCGCGCGTTTCAAACCGGGAAATTCTTCGAGCTTGCCGTTGTCTTTAATTTTTGCAATTTCTTCCGCACCTTTGGTTAGATAACCGTTGTCCTGCGGCAAAATTGTCCGACCTTCATATTCCTCGACATCGCCGCGCCCGACAATCCATTCACGTCTCACGCTCGGCAAACCTTCGCGCACATCGCATCTCTCATTAGGGTCAGTCCAAACGCCGCTCGTGTCATAAACGCGAACAGGCGCATTTTCCTCGATTTCGTCTTTCATATTTCTTGAAGGACTCAAAGCGATTTCCCGAAACGGAACGCGCAGATTGTGTTTATTTTGATTAACCGTATTGCCGTTCGTCTCGACATAAATTTTCCGCGAACTCGGCAATTTCACTTCGTCGCTGGTTATTTCTTTTGTTTCGTTACTTGTGTTAATTTCACTCATTGTTTTTCTTCCTCCGTCGGTTTTAACCGAATCAGGTTCTGAGGATAATGTCCGTAACAGACAAATCTCAGCCGCTCGTGCGGCTCTCCTGAAAACTTTTTGGTTGTTACTTCAATTTTGATTATAATAGATTTAATCAAAAATCTATTATAACCCTGTTATATTAAATCTTGTGAAGGCGTTCAAATTCAAAATAATCAGTCCATCAAAGCAAGTTATAACTAAATTTGAAAATTGGTTGGCAATTTGCTGTGAACTTTACAATGCGGGAATTCAGGAACGACGCGATGCTTGGAGGATTGAACGCAAAAGTATTTCCTGTTACGAGCAACAAGCCGAACTGCCGAAAATAAAAGAAATTCGTACAGATGTTGCCGAAGTAAACGCGCAAGTGTTGACGGAAGTTCTAAAGCGTGTGGAAAGAACTTACAAATCTTTTTTCAATCGGGTGAAACACGGTGAAAAAGCGGGTTTCCCGCGCTTCAAGTCTGGAAACAGATATGACAGTTTTACTTACCCACAAGATAATTATGCTTTTTCTTTAAGAGGCAATAGACTTTCTCTTTCCAAAATCGGCACGGTTAAAATCCGACTAACCAGAGCAGCCAAAGGAAAGATTAAAACCTGCACAATCAAACGAGAAATTTCCGGGTGGTTTGTAATTTTCACAGTCGAAGATAAGCCGCAACCGTTACCCAAAACAAATAAAATAGTCGGTATAGATGCGGGAATCGAACATTTTTTAACTTTAAGCGATGGAAAACAAATCGAAAATCCAAGACATTTTGTCGAATCGCAAAGAAAACTGCGAATCTTACGAAGAAACGTTTCCCGTAAAAAGAAAGGCTCAAACCGAAGAAAGAAAGCAACTTTGAAATTAAGAAAAACTCATCAGGCAATCAAAAACGCAAGGTCTGATTTTCAACACAAAGTTTCGCGTTATTTAGTCAATAACTTCGATTTGATTGCAATCGAAAAATTAAATGTCAAGGCTTTATCAAGGGGATTTTTATCAAAACAAATACACGATGCGGCTTGGAGCGACTTCTTTCAAAAACTTCGATACAAAGCGGAAGATGCCGGTCGAGAAGTTATAGAAGTTAATCCGAGCGGAACGAGCCAAACTTGCCTTTGCGGTCAAAGAGTTAATAAAACCTTATCCGACCGTCGGCATAATTGTGCTGCCTGCGGTTTGTCTGAGCATCGAGATATTGTTTCGGCGAAAGTAATATTAAATTTAGCGGTCGGGCAGACCGTTCAAAACGTAACGTATGCCAGCAGGCAAAGCGTGTTTTGAGGATTTCCGTTTTGGAAAGTGTCAAGTCGGTATTATCCGTATTAAGTTTTTAGCAGTCATACTAACAGTGAAAAGAAAATGCTAATAAATTTCCAGAATGAAAAAAGAATCGTCACTCAATATCGAAGAACTTAACGAGCAGATTAAGTCAAAAAAGATGCGTTTCGACAACACCAGCGAAATTCGCCCTTCGGCGAAAAAATGCAGATTGCCTTTTCTCTCGCCGAACGCGATAAAATAATTCGCCGCGCCATTCTATTACCCAAAAAGAAAAGGATTAGTAAATAATCTAATCCTCGCCGTCTTATCCGCATAAAGTTTTAGGGTAATGTTGACTCAAGCAATATCTTTTTCAATCAGATTTTGGAACTAGTTTCATAAGTTCTTCAAGGTCGTCCTGAAAGATGGATTTAGTTACATTTCGTTTCTGAATTTGTGAATAAAATACACTGTTTGAAAAAGTTCTTGTAATTATCAAAAACCATGTGAAAGTAAGGCGCATCCAGCAAATGAGTGAATTGTTTTGCTGGGTTTTTAATCGAAAATAAATTTCGGCAGCAATTACTTGGATAATTTTTTATTAGTGCTTTGTCTGAGCCATTTTATTTCCGTTACAAACGCCCGCCATAATCCAACTAAAACAAGTTTAATGGGCGCATTTCCGCTGAATGCCGAAGCGATAGCGTAAAGGG
>JALYZF010000180.1 GCA_030948995.1 Acidobacteriota bacterium | reverse complement strand
ACCGAAGGTTGTGTCGTTGCCTTTGAAAAGTTTGTGGTCAACTCTTGCGGTAAGGACATTGCTGGTATTCGGCGTAGCCAGCGAAATACTATACGGAGCGACAAGCCCCGCCGTCGGCGGATTAGTTGTGCAGGCAGTTGCCAAACTGTTGTCGCAAGTCGGCGTCCCGCCCGTCGAGGTGGGCAAAGCAAAGTGCGGATTGGCGACGACCGGAACATATGTATCAATCAGAGAAGTATCTTGAAGTTTATCGTGTTCGTAAGCCACGGAAAAGAAAGTTCTTTTTTTGCCGTTGTAAAGATATGGAACGATTACCGGACCGCTAAGAGTAAAACCCGGATTATAATCGGTAAAAGGAAGACGCGGGACTGGATTTCGCAGAATAGTTCCGTCGGCGCTGTAAAAGGTAAGATTGTTGTAATAAGTATTTGCATTCAGTCGGGCGTCGCGGAAAAACATAAAGACGCGCCCGCGAAATTTATTTGAGCCGGCTCTGGTTCTTAAATTGATGCGTCCGCCCGAAGCGCGTCCGTATTCCGAGGAAAACTGATTTGTAACAACCTGAACTTCGGCAATTGATTCGAGAGAAGGCTGAAATCTATCGCGCGCCGAACGGTCGTCGTTATTGTCTAAGCCGTCAATCGTAATATTATTTGAATATGACGCGCCGCCCGAAAGCGAAAAGTTACCTTGTTCGGTCGGCGTGCTTCGCGGGTCGGCGTTTCTATCTTCGGCTAAATCTCTGGTCGAGAGTGCTTCTTCGGAAGTTCCGCCTAAAGTTAAAACCAAATCGAGAGCATTTCTTGAGTTGTTCGGAATTTCTTCCACTTCTCTTTGAGTAATTGTCCCGCCGACGACCGTGCGCGTCGTGTCAACGACGGCTTCGTCGCTGCCGATAGTAACGGTTTGTTCGGCTTGAACGTTCGCCGGCGCGAGCGAAAAATCGAGCTGAACGTTTTGACCGGAAACGGTTATCAAGCCTTGTTTTTCCTTAACGCCGAAACCGCTCGCGTTGGATTTGATATTGTATGTTCCGGGTTGAAGCTGGATGATTTGATAACGACCTTCGTCGTTGCTAACGGCTGTGCGCTCCTGTCCGGTTTCGACCTGCGTTGCCGTAACGGTCGCGCCGACTATCGGCGACCCGTTCGAGTCAACTATTTTGCCGGAAATCGTTACGTTGTCGAGGCTTTGAGCGAAAGCCGGAATGCTGAAAATCAGAAATGATAGACAAATTGCGAATGCAAAGGGCAAGAGCCTTCGAAATAGACTTTTCATTACGCTTCTCCTGAGTTTTTTGAATTTGGGATTTTGGAAAAACCATTCTGTCTTAAAAATGGTTTTATGTAAAGAGAATACGGGAAAAATCCGGCTTAATAATTTGTAAAATTATTCGTCGCTTCTATTGGCACGTTTAATGTGCGTTACGGTGAGGCGTGAAATCGGGATTAACGCTTCTGAATCGAGCAGCGTTTCGCTTTGCTGAGAAAATTCGTCGGCGTGAGTTCGCAAGTATTCGAGAAAGCGTTCAAACTCGCGCTGCATTCCGTTCATCTTCTCGCGCATATTGAGAATAATTTCCACCCCTGCAAGATTAACGCCCAAATCGCGCGTTAGAGATAAAATTACTTCCAATCGTTCAAGGTCGCTGTCGGCATAGAGGCGCGTGTTGCCGTCCGAACGCGAAGGTTTCAGCAAGCCTTCACGCTCGTAAAGCCGCAGCGTTTGCGGGTGAATCTCAAAAAGCTCGGCAACCGCGCTGATTGTGTATGTTTTAACTTTCCGCTTCATAACAGTTATCAGTTATCAGTTATCAGTTATCAGTTTTTTGTTGACTGTTGACTGATAATTGTTGACTGTCTATTCCAACCCCATCGCCCGCCGCGGATTCTCGGCGTTAGCTTTTTCAAACGAGCGCAAAATCTCCTTCGTCTCTTCGCTGATGACGGCGGGCAGAGTCAGTTTTACTTCAATAAATTCATCGCCGCGCAGTTCCGAATTTCTCAAACTCGGAAAACCGCGCTCGCGCAGGCGAAATTTTTGCCCGCTTTGCGTTCCCGCCGGAATTTTCAAATGCGCTTTGCCTTCGACCGTCGGCACTTCAATTTTCGCGCCCAAAGCCGCTTCCGGCAAAGTAATTGGCACGGTTACATAAATATTATCGCCTTTGCGCGTGAAATATTTATGTTTGCCGACGTTTGTAATAATAAATAAATCTCCGGGCGGCGCGCCCAATCGTCCGCCTTGACCCTTTTTTGGAATTCGGACGCGAGAGCCGGTATCAACGCCTGCCGGAATGCGAACTTTAACCTGCTCGGTTTTCGGCGTTACGCCTTTGCCGTGACACTGCGAACACGGCTCGCGGCGTTTGCCGACTCCTTCGCAATCCGGGCATTGCACAAATCGCCCGCCGCTTCTTTGAACTTGTCCTGCGCCTTTGCAAGTCGGACAAGTGATAATCGCGCCACCAGTGTCGCCCGCGCCCTGACAGCGTGAACATTGCTCGGAGCGGTTGACGGTGATATTTGTCGTTAAACCCATAAAAGATTCTTCAAAACTCAAACCTAAAGGTATTTCAATATCTTTGCCTTTCTGCGGTTGCGGACGCGGCACTTCCGGCTCGCGTCTGGCGCTCGCACCGCCGCCAAAAAGGTCTGAAAAAATGTCACGAAAACTCGAACTGTTGCCGCTTCCGCCCGGCTCGAAATTAAAACCGGAAAAATCAAAACCGGCTGGGCTGCCTGCTGCGCCACCCGCCGCCGCGCCGTAAGGTGAATTCAAGTCTAGATTATCGGCGTAATAACCGAAACGGTCGAAAACCTTGCGCTTTTTCTCGTCGGATAAAACGTCGTTGGCTTCTTGGATTTCTTTGAATTTTTCCTCGGCGGCTTTATCATTCGGATTAACGTCCGGGTGATGTTTACGCGCCAGTTTGCGATACGCTTTTTTAATATCGTCCGCTTTCGCGTCTTTTTTAACGCCGAGAATTTCGTAATAATCTTTTTTTGCCATTTGGAATTTACTTATCAAATCCAAAAGCGAACTTAATCGCTTCAAAAACTTCCATCATTCTTTCGTCGGAAAGATGTGTAATGTAGCCGCCGACTTTATCCTTTGGAATGGTTTGAATATTCGTTAAATTCACAGCGCACGTTTCAGTCATTCCGTCTTGCTCGTTTAGAATTATTTGAGTCTCTCTGTCTCGCATTGTAGCTGTAACCGGCGCAATCGTTACGGCATTTAACTCTGGAATTAAAACGTCCCGGGTCAAAATTAAAACCGGACGACGCTTATCAGGAAACTTAAAAGTATGATAGCGAATGTCGCCGCGCATCATAAATCTTTCCAAGCCTCGATTAGCTGTTCTTCTTCGACTTCAAACTCATCAGGCTTAACCGGATAAAGACGATAGGCTTCAACTGCGCGGCGTTCCTTATCTTCAACCGTTCGCATTCGCAAAGCATCCCTCAGCGCTTTTTGAATAAAATCAACGCGACTGATTTTTTCCTGAGCGGTTGCCGTATCAACTTCCGCTAAAAGTTCTTCGTCAATTTCGATTTGAACCGTCATAGATTTTTCGCTCAATCATTACTTAACAGAAAAAGTGCGGCTAAACTACCTACAACTACAACATTTTGAACTTGTGTGCTTTGAGCTATTCCTTCCATTACAAATTGAGAAAAATGCTCGCAATTATCTAATAACGAGTATTTTTGCTGATTTTTAAGCGCAATTTTTAATCTTGCTATTTCTAGTTTTACTTGGTTCGCCGGAACAAATTTAAGTGTTTTCCATTCATTTACATTAAAAAAATCGATGTGTATTCCTAAATTTGTTTTGTGAAATACGCGCGATTTGCCATCGGTAAATCTAAGTTCTTCAAGGTGTTTTCCAACAATCGCAACTCCGTAATGTTCAATTAGCGGATAAACACTTTTTCGTTTTACTTGATAAATTCCTTCAGACAAATAACGGCGTATTATTATTTTGCGAGGCGGATTTGGATTATAAAAATTTTCGTCCATAACTTCTCCGAAAATCGTAAATCGCAAATAAAGTATTTCATTTATTCACGATTTACGATTAACTTTTCACGAACTATTTCTTGTCTTCGTCAACATCGACATATTCCGCGTCAATCACGTTATCGTCGCCCGAAGCTGAAGATGCCGCGTCGCCGCTTGCGCTTGCCGAAGATGCTTGCTGCTGTTGGTCGCCGGTCGGCTCAGTGCCGCCTTGCGCCGTCTGGCTGTAGAGAACTTCCGCAAGTTTATGCGAAGCCGTCTGAAGACGTTCAAACGCAGTATTCATCGCATCCGCGTCAGTTCCGTTCAAAGCCGTTTTCGATTCGGAAATCGCCGTCTCCAACTCGGTTGACGCGCCCGCGTCGAGTTTGTCTTTGTTTTCGCTGAAAGTTTTTTCAACCGAATAAACCAGACCGTCCAAGCGGTTGCGCGCTTCGATTTCGGCTTTTTTCTTCTCGTCGTCGCCGGCGTGCGATTCGGCGTCTTTCATCATCTTGTCGATTTCTTCTTTCGACAATCCCGACGAAGCCGTAATCGTGATTTTCTGCTCGCGTCCCGTGCCGACATCTTTTGCCGAAACATTGACGATGCCGTTGGCGTCAATATCGAAAGTTACTTCGACTTGCGGAACGCCGCGCGGCGCGGGCGGAATGCCGACCAAGTGGAACTTGCCGAGTGTTTTGTTGTCGGCAGCCAGCGGTCGCTCGCCTTGCAGAACGTGAACTTCGACCGATGTTTGGTTGTCCGAAGCCGTCGAAAAGATTTCCGATTTTCTGGTCGGAATCGTCGTGTTGCGCGTAATCATTCCCGTCATCACGCCGCCCAAAGTTTCAATTCCGAGCGAGAGCGGTGTTACGTCGAGAAGGAGAATATCTGTTTTTTCGCCGCCTAGAACTGCTGCTTGAACCGCCGCGCCGATTGCAACCACTTCATCAGGATTCACGGATTTGTTCGGGTCTTTGCCAAAGAATTCCTTGACCATTTCCTGAACTTTCGGAATGCGTGTCGAACCGCCGACCAACACGATTTCGTCAATATCTTTAGCGGAAATTCCGGCGTCTTTAATAGCCTGCTCGACCGGCGGCATCAGTTTTTTAAGAAGCGGCTCGACAAGCTGCTCAAATTTCGAGCGCGTCAATTTCATTACTAAATGTTTCGGACCCGAGGCGTCAGCCGTGATAAATGGCAGGTTAATTTCGGTTTCCATTGCGCTTGAGAGTTCGACTTTAGCTTTTTCAGCCGATTCTTTCAGGCGCTGCAAAGCCATTTTGTCCGCCGTCAAATCGATGCCTTGGTCTTTTTTGAATTCTTCGACAATCCATTTAATCAAAACTTCGTCAACGTCGTCGCCGCCTAAATGCGTGTCGCCGTTCGTCGATTTAACTTCGACGACGCCTTCGCCGACTTCGAGAACGGAAATATCGAATGTTCCGCCGCCGAAATCGAAAACGGCAATCGTTTCGTCTTTCTTTTTATCTAAACCATACGCGAGCGCTGCCGCCGTCGGTTCGTTGACGATTCGCATTACTTCGAGACCAGCGATTTTACCCGCGTCTTTTGTCGCCTGACGCTGCGCGTCGTTAAAATACGCCGGAACGGTGATAACGGCTTTATCGACTTTTGTGCCGAGATAATCTTCAGCCGATTGTTTCAGTTTCTGCAAAACCATCGCCGCGATTTCCGGCGGGCTGGACTGTTTGTCGCCGGCATTAATTCGCACGTCGCCGTTTCCGGCTTTTTCGACTTTGTATGGAACTTGTTTGATTTCGCCGCCGACTTCGTCAAAACGTCTTCCCATAAAACGTTTAATTGAATAAAGCGTATTTTCCGGGTTAGTTACAGCTTGACGCTTGGCAACCTGCCCGACCAGACGATTTCCGTCCTTTGTGAAGGCGACGACCGACGGCGTTGTGCGCCCGCCTTCCGAGTTTGTTATGACAACCGGCTCGCCGCCTTCCATAACGGCGACAACCGAGTTTGTCGTTCCCAAATCAATTCCTATAATCTTGCTCATCTTAAAATCTCCGTTAAATAAAAATTACTCTGCTGCCTTCCCCTTTGATAAAAGTTTTTACTTTGATAAAAGTTTTTACAGCGTATCTTGAGCTAGATACGATTATAAGACTTGAGTGTGTTCTTGTCAAGTTTAATTGAGTGTGAATAGATAAAGTATTTTAATTTCCCAAAACTTCTTTTGCGGCATCTTCTTCTCGCATTAATTGTGATACAAAAAAGACGTAATGAATACCGGAAAAAACCGCCAAAGCTGTAATAGTTGTATAAACAGTCGGAAGATAAAAACTTTGCAGCGAAGGAAAAACGGCGGCAAGTAAAATCAAACCTACGCCGCAAACTTGCACGAGCGTGCTGAGTTTTCCGAGACGCGACGGTTTAAAGCCGCGAAAATCCGTTATTACAAAAATGGCGGCGGCAACGGCAATTATTAAAACGTCGCGCCCGATGACGGCAGCCGTAACCCAGAAAGGAACGGGAAGATGGCGTGTCGGCGGGAAAATATTCGGCAGCGTTAAGATAACGAATGCAGTCGTCATCAGGAGTTTGTCGGCAATCGGGTCGAGGATTGTGCCGAGTTCCGATTGCTGGTTGAAACGGCGCGCGACGAATCCGTCAATACCGTCGGAGACGCCGGCAATCATAAAAACAAACAAAGCCCAGCCGCTGTGACCGTAAACCAAAAGACTTGCAAAAAGAGGAATCAAAGCCATTCGCAAAAAGGTCAGCAGATTTGGAATGGTTACGATTTTTGAAGACATCTTTCGATTTTGGATTTTAGATTTTGGATTTTAGATTTGTCGAATAGGAAAATCAAAAACGAATTATTTATAATTTTTCTTAATAACCGTAAAGAACTAGATTATCTCTTAATAAATTACTGTTTCCGGTTTCTTCCAATCCAACATCCAAAATCTAAAATCCAAAATTAAACTACGCGAAGCTCAATCAAACTTATCTCTGGCGGACAGCCATAGCGCACAGGAAGCACGACCGTGCCAATGCCGCGCGTGATATAAACTTGCGTGTCTTTACGCCGATACAGACCGCTCGCAAATTTCCGTCGGCGCGGCAGAATTCTTTTTTCGTCGTCGCGCAGCTTTATCTGCCCGCCGTGCGTGTGTCCGCTGAAAATTAAATCAACTTCGGCGCGGGCAGCGCGGTTTAAAATTTTCGGGTTATGCGCGAGAAGAATTTTCATCTCGTCCGGGAATGAACCGCGCAGCGCCGAGCGTAAATCGGTTCGTCCGACCATATAATCGTCCACGCCAGCCAGCCAGAAAGATGCGCCGCGCGCCGTGAACCGAAAGCCTTCGTTGATTAAAACCGTGATACTCGCGCCGCGCAGACAATTCGTAACGAGTTCGGCATTCGTCCAATGGTCGTGATTTCCCAAACAGGCGAAACTTCCGAATTCCGATTCGAGGCGTCCCAAAACCTGCGCCATCGGCGCGATATATTCGGGTTCGTGAGAAACAAAGTCACCGGTTAAAACGAACATATCGGGTTTTAATTTGTTAGAAATTTCGACCGCGCGCGCTATATGTTCGAGGTCTGTAAAAGGGCTGTGATGAATATCCGACAGATGAACGAGGCGAAAACCGTCGAGATTTTTCGGCAGGCGTTTTAAGTAAATTGTAACTCGTTCGACAGTCAGCGTTTCCGCTTCATTTAAAGCATAGCGCGCGACTTGCGACAAATTTCCAGCTAAATCCCGAAGCGGCGTGTCTGATGCAATAGCCGAAGAAATTTTTTCGCTTAATCTGACTTTTTTTGTTCCGGCAAATTTCATAGGCAATCACATTAATTTTTCGTAAGATTTAAAAATTTTCGGCAAGACAAGTTTAGATGATTATACTTTTCCACTGCATTAAAAGTCTATGTCTGTTTGGAAACTGCTGTTAAGATAAGAAAGTTTTTACCGTTATAATTCTAAATATTTTCCAATGGATTCGCTGAACACGGCATCGCTAATAAATCTTTTAGGCTTTACGGTCGGCATCGCTCTCTACGCGCTTCTGCTCGTAATGGTCGTCCGGCATCGAAAGACGAAACGGCGATTTTCATTTGATTTTCTGCTTTTGACAACTGCCGTTCTCGGACTTTTATGGAACGTCGGCGAGCTTTCGGTTTTTGTTTTGAGCGATTTCGGAGGCGCTCGCGTTTCGCCCGTACTGCTGGCGATTTCTTATTCGGCGCTCGGATTTTTGCCGTCGGTGGTAGTTCATTCGGCGTGGAAAAACTCCGAAAACGAAAATACAAACATTCGCTGGCTGACATTTTCAGCTTATGCTTTGAGCATTTTTGCCAGCTTTCTGCATTTCCAATCGGCGATTTTTTCCGATGTTGCTCCGTCGTCGCTCGCCTTGCAGATTTTAACTTTTGGCTCGCTGGCTTTGCTTGCAGGTCTGCTCGTTTTCGCGTTCCGTCAGACGCTCGATAAAAAAGCGGTTTGGATTACGGCTCTGCTGGTTTTCACCGTTTCGGCGCTGCATTTGAGCGCGCAGACAGAGGAAGATTCGTGGCTCGTCGAGCTAATCGCGCACCAATCATCTCTGCCGCTGGCAATGGCGATTCTATTGCAGGATTACCGTTTCGCTTTCGCCGATTTGTTTTTGAAACGCGCATTGTCTTTGATATTGCTGGCAACGGTTGCGTTCGGTTTGTATGTTTTCGTCGCCGTTCCGCTTCTGGCTTGGCACGAAACGCACGCCCGCAACGACGTTCAGGCGGCGGTTTTGGTTCTCAGTTTGTGGATGGCGACGGCTTTAATTTACCCGCAACTACACCGTTTTGCCGTCTGGTTCGTGGACAAAATCATTCTGCGTCGGGCAAATTATGAAACGCTTCAAATTGAAATTGCGCGAGTGATTGAAAAGCGAAACGATATTAAATCGGTTTTGGATGAAGTTTGCAAAAAGCTGGCGGCGGCTTTGACGGCAACCGAGAAAAGCTGGAATGAAATTCAGCAAATCGAAACGGAAACCAACCTGCCCGCAGTAAATTTCACGGCGCGTAACGCGGAGATTTTCATTCCCGCAAGCGAGCCACCGTTTTATGAAATCTGTCTGAGCGATTTTACCGGCGGCAGAAATCTGCTGTCGGACGAAATCCAAATGCTCGAAGCGGTCGGACTTCTTGCGGCGCGGCGAATTGACAATCTGCGCGCGGCGCAAGAGCGCTTTGAGCAGGAAATTCAAGCGCAGGAATTCTCAAAGCTGGCGACCGAAGCGCAGCTACGCGCTTTGCGGGCGCAGATAAATCCGCATTTTCTCTTTAACGCGCTGACGACCATCGGTTATCTGATAAACGCAGCGCCGGAAAAGGCGTTTGAAACGCTGATGAAGCTGACACAACTGCTGCGCGGAATCCTACGCGCAAGCGGCGAATTTTCAACGCTCGGCGATGAAATCAAACTTATCGAATCTTATCTTGAAATCGAGCAAGCGCGTTTTGAAGAACGCCTAAAAGTGAAAATCGACGCGCCGCCCGCGCTTTTTCATTTGAAAATTCCTTCGCTGATTTTGCAGCCGCTCGTCGAAAACGCCGTCAAACACGGCATCGAACATTCTAAACGCGGCGGCGAAGTGGAAATTTCGGCGCGTCTCGACGCCAATTGTCTGACTCTGGAAGTTGCCGACACGGGCGCAGGCTTTGATAAAGCAAACCTCCGGCGCGGAATCGGCTTGAGCAACGTCGAAAATCGCCTGCAAAAATATTTCGGCGCAGCGGCGCAACTGAGTTTAACTAAACAAACGACGGGCGGCGCGATTGCCCGCATAAGTTTTCCGGTCGAAGGAAAAATTCGTTCAACGCCGAGTAAAAATGCGACGGGCGAGAGCGCGAAAAGTCCTTCGTAAATACCGCACAACTTTTCGCGCGCAAACGTGAAATCGTCATATTATAAGAAATATGAAACTGAGAATTGTCATTGCCGACGACGAGCGACCGGCGCGAATGTTTTTGAAGAATTTACTGAGTGGTTTTGAAACGGCTGAAATCGTCGGCGAAGCGGAAAACGGTGCGGAAGCCGTTGAATTAATCGAAAAACATAAGCCGGATTTAGCGCTGCTCGATTTGCAGATGCCGGAAGTCTCCGGTTTAGAAGTCATCAAACTTGTAAGGAAAAGCGCGCTTCCGCTCGTCGCTTTTGTTACGGCGCACGACGAATTTGCAGTGCAGGCGTTTGAGCTAAACGCCATAGATTATCTTTTGAAGCCAATTGAAAAATCACGCTTGGGCGAAACTTTGAGCCGCGCTGCCGAGCGACTTGAACAAGCGGATTTTCAAACGAACCAAATCGAACGATTGCAAAAGACGGCGGAAACTTACGAGCAATTAAAGAAACCCGATTTTCTGGAAAGAATTCCCGTCCGCCTGCGCGATGAAATTCTGCTGCTTCCCGTCGGTGAAATTGTCTCTGTCGTTGCCGACGGCGAACTGCTTCACATCACGAATCTGGACAACAAAAAATTCGTCATCAATCATCGCCTCAAAGATTTGGAAGCGCGGCTTGCGCCCGAAAAATTTGTTCGCCTCTCGCGCGGCGCGATTATCAACGCCGACGCCATTCTAAAAATCAGCCCGATGCCGGGTGGAACTTATCTGGTTAGTTTGAAAAACAATCAGCAACTCGCTTCGAGCCGCCTGCAATCAAGGATTCTGCGCGAAAAATTATTAAAACTTTAATTTTGTTTGATGGTTTATTGAATTTTCTAACCGTTCATTATTCTTTCGCAACCATTCGTTAAAAAATTGATGCCCGCGCGTGAAATAAAACATATTCTTTCCTTTTATTAATCTATCTGTCAAAAGGGAATTTATGTCCAAGCAATTTATCATTCGATTCTTTAGTGCCGCATTATTTTTAATATCGTCAACAACAATCTTCGCACAGGCGCTCGGCACAGCCGGAACAATTTCGGGAACTGTTACAGACCCGAATGGCGCGGTCGTCGTCGGCGCAAATCTGACGATTAAAAACGCCGTAACGGGTTTTACGCGCGCGGCAACCAGCGACGCCGACGGCAATTACAGCTTTCAAAACGTGCCGCCCAACAATTATCAAATCACCGTTTCGGCAAGCGGATTTGCTAACGCCGCGCAAAACATCGTCGTCCGTGCGTCAGTTCCAATGCAAGTTCCGATTTCTTTGGCGGTCAGCGGAAACAGTGCGGTTGTTGATGTCACGTCTGACGCGCAGATTGTCGAAAATATCCCGACAACGCACACGGACGTTGATTCTTCGCAAATATCCAAGCTACCGCTAAGCTCGCCCGGCAACGGTTTGAGCGAAGCCGTAACTTTGACTTCGCCCGGAGTTGTCGCCGATTCAAACGGATTTTTTCACCCGCTTGGAGACCACGCGCAAACGCAGTATTCGATTGACAACCAGCCGATTACAGACCAGCAAAGCAAAGCATTTTCGACGCAAATTCCGGTCAATGCAATTCAATCTTTGGAAGTTATCACGGGCGCAACGCCCGCTGAATACGGCGACAAAAGCAGCCTTGTGATAAATGCGATAACCCGTTCGGGCTTGAATCAAACGAAACCTTCTGGCAGTTTTACTTCTACTTTTGGCAGTTTTAAAACGGTTCAGGAAGAAGCCGCTTTAGCTTTCGGCAATTCCAAACTCGGCAATTTCACGGCGTTTAATTTCGAGCGCTCAAATCGTTTTCTAGACGCGCCGGAATTTGTTAACCTGCACGACACGGGAAATTCAATAAATCTTTTCAACCGTACTGATTACAGCCCGACGACGAAAGACACGCTCCATTTAAATCTATTTCTGGCGCGCAATAAATTTGAAATCGCCAACACATACGAGCAGGAAGCGTTGGGGCAAAACCAGCGTCAGCGCGTCAAATCAATCAATATCGCGCCCGGCTATGTTCATATTTTCAGCAGCACGACCGTTCTGACAATTAATCCGTATTTTCGGCTCGACCAAGTAAATTATTTCCCGAGCGCAAATCCGTTTTCAGACCAAACGACAACCGTCAGCCAATCGCGCCGTCTGTTAAATACAGGCGTTCGCGGCGATGTCGCGTATGTCAAAGGCATCCACAATATCAAAATCGGCGGTCAATTTCAAAGCACTTTTCTGAATGAAAGTTTTCAGTTCGGAATTACCGACCCAAATTTTAACAATCCAACAAGCCCGGATTTCCTGCCCGGATTGTTGCCGTTTGATTTAACGCGCGGTGGCAGACTCTTCAATTTTAACGGGCATACGAATATTAAACAGCAAGCCGCTTTCGCGCAGGACGCGCTTAATTTCAAAAACGGTTTGACGATAAGTGTAGGCTTGCGTTTCGACAATTACGACGGTATTTCAAAAGGCAAATCCCTACAGCCGCGCGTCGGCGTGTCGTATCTTTTCAAGCCGACCAATACGGTTGTTCGCGCCTCTTACACGCGCAATTTTGAAACGCCGTATAACGAAAATTTGATTTTATCGAACTCTACCGGCGCGGGCGGTCTGGCAGACGGAATTTTGGGCGACACAACAGCCGCGCCGCTCAAGCCCGGTAACCGCAATCAATATAACGTCGGAATTCAGCAGGGAATCGGTAAATATATTGTCGCCGACGTTGATTATTTCAATAAATTTACGCGCAACGCCTACGATTTCAACGTGCTTTTGAACACGCCGATTACGTTTCCGATTTCGTGGGACAAATCAAAGATTGACGGTGTTTCGTTTCGCCTTAATTTGACGAATTACAAAGGATTGAGCGCCTTTTTCAACGCTTCGCACACGCGCGCGAGATTCTTTCCGCCGGAGACGGGCGGCTTGTTTTTCAATTCGGATTTACCGAGCGGCGCTTTCCGCATTGACCATGACCAAGCGTTTCAGCAAACAACACAGATTCAATATTCGTTTGACCAATTTAAAACGTTCCATAAATTCGCGCCGTTCGTCGCGTTCACATGGCGTTACGACAGCGGTTTGGTTTCGGGCGCGGTTGCCGATTACAACACGGCTTTAGGCTTTTCAGCCGACGAGCAGCAGCAAATCGGTTTGTTCTGCGGCAACCAAACGGCGACTTTAACGAATCCGATTAGAACCTGTTCCGATACAAATCGCGGCGCAATCCGCGTCCGCATTCCGGCTGACGGCACGGAAAACGACGACACAAATCCGCCGCGAATTGCGCCGCGCAATCTGTTCGATTTAAGTTTTGGCTCGGACAATGTTCTGCGGACGGATAAAATGAAAATGTCGGCGCGTCTGACCTTTGTTAATTTGACTAACAAAGAGACGCTCTATAATTTCAATTCGACATTCAGCGGCACGCATTTCGTTACGCCGCGCTCGATTCAAGGTCAAATCGGCATCACGTTTTAAAGAAGAAAAGATAAAAAGTTAAAAAGCAAAAGTTAGGATTTATTTCCCGACTTTTGCTTTTTTTGTTTGATTGTTTGTGTCGGCAGGCGGCATTAAGCCTTCGATTTTCAGCGTTGAAACTTCCTTGGTTTTCAAATCTACAACGCGAATAGATTGATTATTCGTATCGGCTATGAAAAGTTTTCCGTCCGCCGCGCTCAGTCCGGCAGGTTCGTAAAAACTCGGACTTGCGCCGTCTGTTTGTCCGGCTTTGCCTGTTCCGAGAAATGTCGTAACCGTTCGCCTTTCTATATCGAGTTGTTTGATTTTGTGATTGTATGTGTCGGCAATCAAAATTTTTCCGTCAAGAAGCGTAACGCCCAATGGATGCTGCAAGCGCACGTCGTCGCCTGCGCCGTCTTTATCTCCGAACTGAAATAAATCGCCGCCGACAAGCGTTTCGACCGTCTTTTTTTGAAAATCAATTCGGCGTATAACGTTTGATTCGGCATCGGCGACGAAAAGATTTTTGCCGTCCGAGACGATTCCCGAAGGTTGCGCAAAAGCCGCGTTTTCAATGTCGGCGTCAAATTGCGCTTCGGCGCGCGTTCCCGCATAAGGTTCAATTAAATTTTTCTCTAAATCCATTCGCCAAATCTGGTGCGAGCCAGCCATTGCAATAAAAAGATTTTTGCCGACAACCTGTAAATCCCAAGGCGAAGTCAGCGCGGTTGCTGTCGCCACGCCGCCCGAACCGTTAAAATCGTCGAGCTTGCCCGTTCCGGCAATCGTTTCGACTCGTTTCGTTTGCAGATTAACGCGCCGAATCAAATGATTTTCCGTGTCGGCAACGTAAAGATTTTCGCCGTCAAGTGCTAAACCCTGCGGGCGATTGAAACTCGCGGCGGCGAAATCGCCGTTGCCTGCCGCAGCTTTACCCCTTCCGATTGTTTCGACAAGTTTTCCAGACAAATCCGTAACAACGATTCGATTGTGGTTTGAATCCGCGATAAAAAGACGTTTCGATTGCGCGTCCGCCAAAACTTTGCCCGGAAAAGCGAGTGGCAGATTGCTGACTTTAGCGCGTTCGAGCGCGAGTTTTAGCGGCTGTTCGTTCAATTGACCTTTTTTGCGAAACTCGTCAATTGTGTCGCCTATCGCTTTATCAAGCACGGCAAGCTGCCCTTCGCCGGAAGTTTGTCCGATGACGTAGCCGTTCGGGTCAATCAGCACCTGAGTAGGCCACGCGCGAACCGCGTATGCGTCCCAAATCTTAAAATCCGCGTCGTTGACAATCGGATGCTCCAAACCGTAACGCAAAATGATTTTGCGAATGTTCTCGGTGTTTTTCTCGTTTTCAAATTTCGCCGAATGAACGCCGATGACGACAAGATTTTTATCGTATTTGGCTTCGAGTTTTTTGAGGTCTGGAATGATGTGAATACAGTTGATGCAGCCGTAAGTCCAGAAATCGAGCAGCACGACTTTGCCTTTCAAACCCGCAATTGAAAGCGGTTTGTCGGTGTTGAGCCAGCCGCGCGCGCCCGTGAGTTCCGGTGCGCGAACTTTTGCTTGATATTTCATTTCATGCGAAAAAACAGAAAATTTCAACACAGAGGCGCAGAGACACAGAGACAGAAAATAAAAACACAAGCGTTTAAGATTGATTGTCGTTTGCCGTTTGTTTTTCATTTTCTTATTACCTTTGTATTTGGAAATTTTTTACCAATTAATCTTGCCTTCCTGCGAAGTGTCAATTTGTTTTAGCTCGACGCCTTCGTCATAAAAGAAAATCTTCATCTGGTCGAAAAGAAATTCGTGCGAATCGGGATTCGATACGTCGATGCCGAAATGATTAATAAGCTGATTTTGCTTTTGTAGCCATTCTTTCCAGCACGCCGCGCAAATTTCTGCGCCGATTTTCTGTCCTAATTCGGTCGGAATCGGCGCATAACCTAGCGGTTCGTTCTTTTGCCCGCAGCGAGCGCACTTAAATTTATTATCCGAAAATAGAGCCATTTTATTCCACCTCGATTATATTCATTAGATTTTATATAACAGTTTCAGAAAGACTTTAGCCACGAACAAACACGAAAAGACACGAAATAGAAAATACATAAGAATAAAATAAGAAAATCAAAATCAAGAATGAATCACATTTTTGTTCGTGTTCTTTCGTGTTGTTCGTGGCTAATCTTCTTTTGCCTTCCGAATCGCTTCTAAAACTTCGTCGTCTTTCGGACGAAAAAGGCTTACGGGCTGAACTTTATGATGCCGAATTACGCCGTCTTTATCAATAACGACAACTGCGCGTGCCGAACGGTTTGGCAGCCACGACGCGGCGTTATAGGTTCTTGCAACCGTGCCGTTTTCATCCGCCAGAAGCGTCAACGGTAAATCATGTTTTTTCGCAAAGTTTTTATGCGATGCGGCGGAATCGGTTGAAATCCCGACAACTTCCGCGCCTGTCGCCGCGTAAATTTCCCAATTGTCGCGCACCGAACACAACTGCTTTGTGCAGACCGGCGTGTTGTCGCCCGGATAAAACAGCAGGACAACCGTTTTGCCAAGTTTGTCAGACAGTTTCCAATCGCTTCCGTCGGCGTCTTTGAGCGTAAAATCAGGCGCTCTTTCATTCAGTTTCATAATCCAGAAAATACTAACTTCCTAAATTTTTCTCCAAAACAATTTCTTACATCGTCAGATTGTAAATGACAAGACGATTGCGATCGCAATTTAATTTTTTAACGACAGATTTTCCAATTTCACAAAGCCGTATTTTGTCAGCAGTAAATCTTCGTCTTGAATCAATCCGATTCCGGGCGCGTAGAGTTTATATTCTTTTTCCTTCGGTTCGAGCGGCGTCGTTTCTTCCGTCTTCAGACAATTTGTAAATGCGCCCGCCGGCGTATTTTTCGTTTCCTGCGTGCCGACGATTTCCGCTCTGTCCATCGCCCTGCCCGGCGCAATTTCTTGATAATATCTCGCGCCTATTAAAATCAGTCCCGGCATTGCCACGCCCGCGCGGTTATTACCTTCCGCCGTCCAAGCATCTTCGCCTTTTGTCATTTTGCCGTTTTTATAAATATCGACTTCCTCGCCGAAATAATAAACGCTCGCTGTTTGCCGACAGAAAGCAAAAAAGTTTCTCGAAATCTCGACAGGTTTTCCGTTTTCCGATTCGTTTTCTTCGACGATGCGCGTTTCCACGTTCCCGATTTTTCTCGTTTCGTTCAAAACCGTTACTATCAATTTCCCGCCTTTTTTATTTTCCAAAGTCAATTGATAACCGGGTTCGAGAATGAAAAACTGATTTCTTCCGCTCGTTTCAAAGGCGCAATCTTTCTGCATCAAATCTTCCGTAAATTGTTTGCTTTGCGCCGAGGCGACCGCAGACAAAACGAACATTATTAAAATCAAATTTTTAATCATATTTTTAGTTCTCCGAATTAAAAGATATTTTATTGTAATTTCAAACAAACCGATTATCAATTTTTTATCTTAAAAGAACCTTAGCTCTTTCAAGCATTTTTAACGGCGATAATTTCCGCCGCGATACTGACGGCAATTTCTTCAGGCGTTTGGCTGTTGATTTCGAGACCAATCGGCGTGCGGATTTGATTTAATTTTCCTCTGTCAAAGCCTTCTTTTTCAAGATTTCTCAACAAAGTTTTCATTTTCGAGCGGCTTCCCATGACGCCGAAATACTTGAAATCTTTACCAATCAATTTTCTAATGACAAGCTCGTCGGTTTTATAACCGAGCGTCATCACGACAACAAAATGATTCGCGCCCGAAGGAATGAATTCGTCAATTTGCGCGTAAGATTCGATAACGGTTTTCGCGTGAACAAATTTATTTTTATCGAGCGTGTTAAGATTCGGTCTATCGTCAAAAAGCGAAATATAAAAATCCATTTTTGAAATCAACTCTGACAAAGCCAGCGCGCAATGTCCGCCGCCGACGATTGATAATTTGTTTTTGAAGCCGAGTTTTTCTTCGTAAAGAAATTCATTGCTGTTTTTCTGTTCAAATTTAAAATCAAAAGGCGGAATCTTTTTAGCAGTTATGCTCAATTCAATATGAGTTACTCGCAAATAACGGTTGCGGGCATTTACTAGATAGCGAATAATTTTCTGAACTGTTCTTAAATCATCCTTTGTTAACTGCTTGAAAATTATTTTTTGTTTACCCGAACAAATCATTCCGCTCGAACTCGGCGAATTTTTTCGGTGAATCTGCTCGACAATTTCCGAATCCACTTTCCACTTTCCACTTTCCATTTTCCGTTTAGCGGTTTCAACCAACCGGACTTCCATCACGCCGCCGCCGATGCTTCCAATCAAATCATTTTCGGCAACAATCATTTTGAAACCTTGCCGTCCCGGACTGCTGCCCGAACTTTCCGCGACGACGAGAAGCATTAACGATTCGTTCTGCTTTAATCTTTCGGCGGCGAATTGCCAGATTTTGAGTTCTTTATTCACTGCTCCAAATTAACGTCAGTTTAAAAATCTGTTAAAAAAAGTCCGGGTGATTTTTTATTGCAGAATTGATAAATACTTCTTCCAGACACCAACATTCTCGGCGCATTTACGAGCCAAAACCGTTGCGACTTGTTTGATATGGTTCAAATCGTGAACCGTCCACGTCGCAAGCAATTGTTCGAGCGTTACTTCGCCGAGTTCGGGATGAGTTCCTTTTAGGTTCAGTTTTTCCTCGGTTAGATTCATTTCACGAAGCGTTTCGAGATTTTTTGTCCTCAACGCCGCGAAAGTTTCAATTAATTCATTCAAAGTTTTGCCTTTCGATTTTTCAAATTGAGCAAAACGGTCAAACGGCTCAAATGTCGGACTTTCACCCTGACCGAGAATAATTTCGGCTCGCGGAATCCAATCGGTTTCCTCGCCGTGAATTAAATGTCCGACAATATCAAACGGACTCCAATCTTCGGCGTCCGCCTCATTTTTTATCCAATCATCCGACAGATTTCCGAGCAAAGATTTTACGGTTGCAGGCGTTTGAGAAAGTATCTCAACGGCTTTTTCTATTTGAAATTTCATAAAATTTAATTGACAGGATTATTTATAAAATGAAAATAATTAAACTTTCACTTTCATCTTTTTGACAGTTTCCGAATACAAATTCATCAAAACTCTTTCGGGCGTAAAAGGCGCGTCGAACGCGGGCGAATGTTCGGAATTAAAAGCGCGAACGGCATTGCGAATCGCAAAATACGCGCCGATGCCATACATCAACGGCGGCTCGCCGACTGCTTTAGAATTAAAAATCGCTAGATTTTCGCGCGTCGTTTCAAGCGGAATGAATTCAATAATTTTCGGCACGGAATAAATATCTGGAATTTTATAAGTCGAAAGCGCGTTTGAGCGAAGTTTCCCGAGCGCGTCGTAAACGACTTCTTCCATTGTCATCCAGCCGATGCCCTGCACGACGCCGCCTTCGATTTGCCCGAAATCTACATTTGTGTTCATCGAACTGCCGAAATCGTGGCACGCTTTTACAAAATCAACCGTATAAATTCCGCGTAGGCAATCAACCGTTACGCCGACAATCGCCGTTCCGTAAACGTGATAAGCAAACGGATGACCTTTCGCCGTTGACCAATCGAAATTGAGTCCGGGCGTGGCGTAATGTGCGTGTTCGCTCAAACTGACGCGCTGCATATGCGCTTCATTGACGAGAATTAACCAATCAAAATCAGTTGCCTCGCCGTTGCGAAAGACAAATCCGTTTTCGATCGAAACATCGTCAGCGCTTTGAGCTTCAACGAGCGGAACGGCGACTTCTTTCAGTCTTTGTAAAATAGTTTCGCAAGCCATTTGCGTTGCTTTGCCGTTTAAATCGGCAGCGGCTGACGCGGCTGTCGGCGAAGTATTTGCAATTCGCAAAGTATTTGTCGTGTGAACTTTTACTCTTTCAATCGGAAGCGAAAAAACAGTCGAGGCAACTTGCGCGATTTTCGTATTCACGCCTTGTCCCATTTCAACCGCGCCCGTCGAAACCGCGACGCTTCCGTCCGTGTAAACGTGAACGAGCGAACGCGCTTGATTCATCGGCGTTTTCGTAAAAGAAATACCGAAACAAATCGGCATTATCGCCACGCCTTTTTTGATGAATTTATTTTTAGAATTAAATTCGTCCGTCTCTTTTTGAATTTTTTCAAAATCAAATTTCGCGTCGGCTTGCGTCCAAGTCGTTACAGCATCGCTTTCAGCGGTTTGCCCGTAAGGAAATTCGTCGCCGTCGTTAATTAAATTTTTGCGCTGAATCTCGCTCGCCGAAACATTTAATTCTTGCGCCGCGTGCGCGATTGCCGACTCGATAACAAACATTCCCTGCGGTCCGCCGAAGCCGCGAAACGCCGTGTTTGGCGGCAGATTTGTGCGGCAACTGTAAGCCGTCGCCGTTACGTTCGGAACAAAATAGGAATTCGTGCAGTGAAACAAAGTGCGTTCTAAAACCGGCGGCGACAAATCGGCAGACGCGCCCGCGTTTTGATAAAACACGACTTCATACGCGACGATTTTCAAATCTTTATCCAAGCCGATTTTGTAATCAGCCGAATACGGATTGCGCTTTCCGGTCATCCGCATATCTTCCATTCGATGAAGCGCGTATTTCACGGGACGCCTTGTTAATTGTGTTCCAACGGCACACAACGCCGCCCAAGCATTCGCCTGGTCTTCTTTGCCGCCGAAGCCGCCGCCCAAGCGCGTAACGTCAACCTCAACTTGGTGCATCGGCAGCGCCGTAACGCGCGAAACGCAACGCTGCACGGCGGTCGGACCTTGTGTCGAAGAATAAACTTTTATTCCGCCCTGCTCGGTCGGAATCGAATACGCGCCCTGCGTTTCGATATACAAATGCTCTTGTCCGTTTAATTCGGCGCGCCCTTCAAAAACGTATTCGCTCTGTTTGAAAGCGTTTTCGGTATTGCCCAATTTGAAATGTTTCGGCGGCACGATTAAATCGCCTTTAGCAAACGCAATGCGCGGGTCTGTAACAATTTCGAGCGGCTCGATTTCAACTTTTATCAGCTTAGCCGCGTGCCTCGCCTGTTCTTCTGTCTCCGCCAAAATTAGCGCAATCGGCATCCCTTGAAAATGAACTTCATCGTCGGCAAAAAGCGGCTCGTCCGGCAAAATCCCGCCGATTTGGTTTTCGCCGATTAAATCTTTCGCCGTAACAACTCGAACAATGCCTTCCGATTTTTCGGCTTCGCTTGTGTCAACGCTTTTTAACTTTCCGTGAGCAATTTGCGAATCATAAACGCAAGCGTAGAGCGTTCCTTGCAGAAGAGGAATATCGTCGAGATAAATTGATTCGCCGCGAACGTGCGATTTTGAATCGAGATTTTTCATCTATTCTTTTACTTCATCAGCTAAGAGAACTTGAACTTCTTTTTGAAAATCTTCCCAAACTTTTTCTCCATTATTAACAGGTTCAAGTAAATCCAAAATAAATTTGACTTTTTGAATATGTCTAGAGTTCCATAACTTATCAAAAACCTCTGTTCTATTAGCTCTTGAAGAAGATTGGATTAAAGAATTTATTTCGCTCCAAAATTCTTCTTCCCTTTTTTGTTTAGTAGCTTTTTCTTCAGAAGAGAGACCAGATAATCCTAGCCATAACAAGTCTTCACGGAAGCCGTGCTTAATCATTACATTTGCTAAACCTTCAGTTCCTTTGTTCCAAATTTCGTTGAAATCATCGGAAGTGTTTTTTTCAATAGGTTCTCTCAAAATTGCTAAGATTTTAATGAGATGTTGCACGGCAATCCATACATCTCCATTAATATTGTCAGCTAAGAATTGAATTTTTCCTTTTTCAGATTCGACTAAGGACTCACTTTTACTGATTGAATCTCTTAATTCTTTAGCGTTTATCGCACCTAGAGCTAAATCAACAAAAGACCTTAAAACCTTTTCTTGAAACCAAGCGTCAACTTCAATTTTTTTATTTTCCATAAATTCATTCCCCTATTAAATAGTCAAACATCTCAACAAAATGTGCCGTGAAAAGTTGTCGAAGAAGCAGTCTTTTATAGTCCGCCGCGCACATCTGAAATTAAAGTTGTTTCTGCTTGCAGAATTTTATCTGAGTTTCAGGCTTCGTTTTCGAGTTTGCCCTTAATTTCTTGGCTTAAAGTTATTTTTTCAATGTCTGCCAAATCCTGTAATCGTCCCGATGCCTTTTTATTTTCAATTAAATCTGCCGGACTGATGAAATACGCGGTAACGCCGTCAAAATCCGTTTCGACCCGATTCGTCCAGGCTGTTTGAAAGTCAACTCCGTCAATCGTCATCAAAATATCGACGCGCACGGGCGGTCTGCCCATTTGATAAAATCCGGCTTCGGCAAAATCGTTTTCGGTTAAACCGTCGAGCGGCGAACCGAAGGCTTTTAAGGCTTGAAAAACATTTTTTCCGTTTTCGGGCGAGGCTTCAACGAATATGTCCAAATCTTTTGTAAAACGCGGCTCGGTATATTTCATCACCGCGTAGCCGCCGACAATCAAATATTTAACCGCGTGTTCGTTGAAAATTTTCAACAGTTCTTTGAAGTCTGGATTCATAGATTTTTCTGTCGCGCAAATAAAATTCGACCAATTCCCAAGCGGCTTGAAAAATCGCACGGTCGCCTTGCCGCTGCCAAAATTCGATGTCAAACGATTTGTCCATTTCGGCAAGGTTTTTGCCGAAGCGCATCATTGTCGGCTTTCCAGAATTGTTTTCGTTTGATTCGATTTTCATACTTTAACTATAACGGCTGATAACCAAATAATTCTACAAAATGCGCGGTAAACAGTTGGCACAGAAGCAATCTTTTATATTCAGCCGAGCCGCGCACGTCGGAAATCGGGCTGATTTCCGTTTGCAGAATTTCGATAGCTTCCGAAATTGTTTCTTCGCTGATTTCCTTGCCGCGCAGAAATTCGGAAGTTGCGCGCAGATACAAAGGAATCGGCGCAACGCCGCCAGCAGAGACGTGCGCTTCTTTTATCGAATTGTTTTCTACTTCCAAAGAAATCGCCGTGTTGACCGACGAAATATCAAGAAATGTTCGCTTAGAAACTTTCTCGAAATTAAAATGCGTGAAAGTTTTGCGGAAACGAATTTTTGTAATAAATTCTTCGTCCCGTTTCGCCAGAGTTTTATATCCGAGATAAAGCTCGCGCAGCGGCAATTCGCGGTCGTCGTTGAAAACAATCGAAGCGTTGAGCGCCAGAAACCAAGCCGTCATATCTCCAATCGGCGAAGCGTTTATAAAATTTCCGGCAATCGTCGCCATATTGCGAATCGGCGTTGACGAGACGAGTTTCAGATGTTTATAAAGATTCGGAAATAGATTTTGAAAAATCGGCGAAACAAGTAAATCCGTGACGACGACCGACGCGCCGATTTCGACAAACTCATCACTTTCCTTAATTTCGCGCAAAGCTGCGTCGTCAAAAAGATTTTCCGCTGCGGCGTAAACCATTTCTTCCGGGTTTTGAACGTAAAGGTCTGTTCCGCCGCCGACAAAAGGTTTTGCGGTTTTGATTATTGTTTTCGGATAACCGTCGTCGTTATCATCTGCAACGCCGAATTTTTCCGCGTTTTTCGGCACGAGATTTTTCGTGTCAAAAGATTTTTTAATTTTCGTATTTTGCAAAGTTTCAAGCCGATTTTTGATGTCGGCAAACGAGCGCGGAACGATGCCTTTTTCGATTGCGAAAGCAATTCTCGATTGCCCGTTTTTCTCGTTTAAAGCGCGCGTCAAACTCGTTGCCGCGCGTTCGATTGATTTATAGCCGGTGCAGCGACAAATGTTTCCGTCAATTGATGAGATTGCCGATTGGTTTGTTTTCGGCGTTTCGTCGAGCGCAAATCCCGTCAGCGACATTACAAAACCGACGGTGCAGAAGCCGCATTGCGTTCCAGATTCGTCAACTAACGCTTGTTGGACTTCGGTTAAGTTGCCGTCTGTTTTGTTAATGCCTTCAACGGTAACAATGTGTTTTCCGCGTGCATTTGCAAGCGGCATTAAACACGAAGTTTGTGTCCGATATTCTACCGCATCGCCATTTAATTCACCGACCAGAATCGCGCACGCGCCGCAATCGCCTTCACGGCAACCGATTTTCGTTCCCTTCAAATTTTTGTGATAGCGGACGAAATCCAAAACCGTCGTGCCTTTCGGCAAATCGGTTTCAATAGTTTGATTGTTCAAAATAAATTTAATCATTTAAATTTAGTGCTAAACGGTAAGTGGTAAGTGAAAGGCACGGTTAGTTTCAATCGAAAATTGAATCCAACGAACTTACCACTTACCGTTTAGGACTTACCACTATCTTAGTATTCCGTTTTGTCCGTTTTATTTGTCCAATTCTCGAAAACGGTCAAGCCTGCGTCGCGCAGAAAGTTGGCGCTTTTTATATGGCGTTCTTCCATCGGGCGTTCGATTTCGTCGTAAATAAATTGGTCGTCAAAGCCGATGCCTGCTGCGTCTTCGCGCGTGCAGGCGAAGAAAACCTTAGCGGGACGCGCCCAGTAAATTGCGCCGAGACACATCGGACACGGCTCGCACGAAGTGTAAAGAACGCAGCCGTCTAGTTGAAAAGAATTTAATTTCTGACAAGCGTTTCTGATTGCGACGACTTCGGCGTGCGCCGTCGGGTCATTCGTCGAAGTTACTTGATTGCAGCCTTCACCAACGATTTCACCGTCGCGGACGACGACAGCGCCGAACGGTCCGCCCGCGTTTGAATCAATTCCGGCTTGCGCCAGAGCGATTGCGCGCCGCATAAATTTTTCGTCTTGTTCTGTCATACTTTTGGAAAGTTTTCAAGATGAAGATTTTCCTTATTTTACTGAAAATCCCGAATATCCTTAAAAGGTTTTTCCGCGTCTGTAAAATCCGGTCGGTAATAATGCGAAGCCGATTCGTATTCCTGCATAAAACCTTCTTCGATTCCCAAGTCTTCGAGAAGTGAAACTGCCTTAAACCATTCTCTTTCTGAAATACGGCGCGATAGCAGAATATAACGCTCGTCGGTTGCGGCTTTGTTCGTCGCGTAATACTGCGCCATTAAAGAGACGGCGACTTTCGGCGATAATTCTTCTTTTATCCAGCGCAGATTTTCTTCGATTCCCGCTAAATCGTTCGGCAAAACAAGCAGGCGAATTACCAAGCCGCGTTTTAATAAATTGTTTTCGCCAAAGACGAGCGCGTCGCCCGTTTGCCGGAACATTTCCTTGATTGCCGCGCGCGCAAAATCCGTGTAGCCGCGCACTTTTGAAAATTGAAAACCGGCGTCGTTTTCGGCGTATTTCAAATCCGGCAAGTAAA
>JALYZF010000177.1 GCA_030948995.1 Acidobacteriota bacterium | reverse complement strand
AATGGACTTGCCGGAAGTAGCGAAGTTGAGAGATGAAATCAATGCCGGAAAAATTCTCGCACCGCGCCTTTTTTACGCCGGAACGGTCATCAACGGCGAAGGCGAGAAACGCGAAAGCAATCGCTGGACTGGCAACTCGGTGCAAGTCAAAACCGCGGACGAAGCCCGCGCCGCAGTCGAATCGCTTTACCGCGCAGGCGCGGATTACATCAAAACCGAAAAGCTATTGCCGCCTGAAATTTTGAAGGAAGTTATCGCCGCCGCGCACAAACACAAGATGCGCGTCGTGGCTGTTCCGCCTTCTTTTGTCATGGACGCTTCCAACGACGGGCTTGATTGCGTCGAGCATTTTGTCGAACTTTATCGCACGACTTCCACGAAACGCGACGAATATTATGCGTTTTACCGCGACCGCAAAACTTTTCGGTCGGCGGATGAAGCGTATGCGTTTTTCAAACCGTTGCGCGATACGCGCGACCAATCTTATTATGACCAAACTCTGCAAACGATGGCGCGAAACAAAACATTCCTTGTGACAAATTTTGCCGAGCAAGGACATTCGATGGAAACCCGTGAACTTGCCGATTCGTCGCGCCGCCGCTTTAAGACAAAAAAGCAACTCGAACAACTCGACGCGGCGATTAAAGAAAAGGAACATCAACGACTCAATCGAGATTTCCGAACTGATGAAAAGGCTTGGAAAGGTCTGCTGCAAGACATTGCCGATTTGCACAAAGCCGGAGTGATGCTGCTTGCCGGAACGCAGTTGAACATCACCGAACCGTCATCGCCGGGAATCATGCTGCACGACGAGCTTTATTGGTTTGTGCAGGCGGGCTTGTCGCCGTTCGAGGCTTTGAAAACCGCGACCATCAATCCGGCGATATTTATGCGGCGGGAAAAGGATTTGGGAACGATTGAAAAAGGCAAACTGGCAGATTTGGTGTTGCTCGACGCAAATCCGCTTCAAGATATTTCCAACACGCGAAGAATAAACGCCGTTGTTGCGAACGGGCGTTTGTTAGACAGAAAAACTTTGGACAAAATGCTTGCCGACGTTGAAGCGGCGGCGAAACAGAAATAATAACCGTCAAAAAATCAAACAAAATTTGTAACGAAATTAAAACTATGAATCCAACAGAACAAAAAACAACAGTTTCAGAAGCCGTGCGAAAGCACAAGGAATTTCTTTTCCCCGCAGTCGCCACTTATTATCAAGAGCCTCTCGCCCTAGTCAAAGGCGAAGGCGAATACGTTTGGGACGACGCGGGCAATCGTTATCTCGACTGTTTCGGCGGCGTTTTGACGGTCAGCGTCGGACACGCGAACCCGAAAATCAACGCGGCGATTATCGAGCAGGTCAATAAAATTGCGCATACGTCGGCGCTTTACGCGAATCCGAATCAATCGGATTTAGCGGAAAAGCTGGCAGAAATCACTCCCGGCGATTTGAAGAAATCTTTCTTTACGTCGAGCGGCACGGAAGCCGACGACACGGCGATTATGGCGGCGAAATTGGCGACGGGCAGACAGGAAATAGTCGTTCTGCGCCACAGCTATTCGGGCAGAAGCGCAACCGCGCTCTCAAGCACCGGACATTCGACTTGGCGACCGCTGCCCGCGCAGGTTGCCGGAATTGTTCACGCCCGCGCGCCGTATTGCTATCGCTGCCCGCTTCATTTGTCGCCAACCAACTGCGGTCTGGCGTGCGCCGAAGATGTCAAAGACGTTATCGAAACGACGACGACCGGCGAAATCGCGGCGTTTATGGCTGAACCGATTCTCGGTGTCGGCGGTTTTATCGTGCCGCCCGCAGGCTACTTTGAAAGAGTCGAAGAAATCACCCGCGAACACGGCGGACTTTTTATCGCCGACGAAGTGCAAACCGGCTGGGGACGCACGGGCGACAAATGGTTCGGCATCGAGCATTGGGACGTGAAACCCGACATCATCACGTCGGCGAAAGGAATGGGCAACGGCGTGCCGATTGGCTGGACGATTGCCACATCGGAAGTCGCCGACAAATTTCCCGGTTTAACTTTTGCGACGTTCGGCGGAAATCCAGTTTCAACCGCCGCCGCGATTGCCGTTATCAAATTGATTGAAGACGAAGATTTGCGCACGAACGCGCGTATCGTCGGTTCATATTTACGCGAAAAACTTGATGAACTAAAAGAAAAATATCCAATCATCGGCGACGTGCGCGGAATGGGTTTAATGCAGGGCATCGAACTTGTCAAAGACCGCGAAACAAAAGAACCCGCGCCCGAAGCCGTTCTAAAAGTCTTTGAAGAAACCAAACGACAAGGCGTTCTCATCGGCAAAGGCGGGCTTTACGGTAATGTGATTCGCACGGGAATGATGCTCAATTCGACGAAAGACAATGTTGACGAGCTTGTTGCCGCGTTAGATAAAGGCTTTGCTCTATGCTAGGACTTGGCTATAATGGCTAAGTCGAGGTTTTAGAAATTATGAGAACAACAAACATTGCCGAACTTAAAAACCATTTGAGCAGTTTTCTAGCCGATGTAAAGCGCGGCGAGGAAATTCTGATAAGCGATAGAAATCAGCCGATTGCCAAAATCGTGCCTCTGCACAATACATCGGATTTTTCCGCCGAAGAATTGGCTTTGGCGGCTGCCGGCATTTTGCGTCTGCCTGAAGAAAGCGAGATTGGCGAATCGTTTTTGAAAGAAAAACGCTCGGCTTTGAAAAGCGAAACGGCAATCAAAGCCGTCACTGATGAACGCGATGAAAACTGAAATTGCCTTTTGGGACACGAGCGCGGCATTGCCGCTGTGCTGTTCGCAAATTTTTACGGCGCAATCAAAAAAGTGGCTGCGAAAATATCCGAAAATCGTTGTTTGGTGGGGAACATCGGTTGAAATCAACAGCGGTTTGGCAAGATTGAAATGCGACGGACATTTGAC
>JALYZF010000134.1 GCA_030948995.1 Acidobacteriota bacterium | reverse complement strand
TGAAACCACATTCCGGCAATAAAAAGGAAGTTCCAAGGGTCTTTACGGCGTTTTTCGATGTCTTCCGCCGTACGCGTTCCGTCAACTTTTCCATAATCCTTACCCGTCAAGCCGAATGATTTGTCGAATTTCGCAAAAATTCCGCCGAGCGTTAAGCTATGCGGCGCGCCATATGGATTATAGTTTTTAAGCAGCGCCAAGCCCATCATAAAGTTTGAAAACCATTTTCCGCGCGCCGTATCGGTAATGTGTTTCATATCTTCGACAAGGCTCGGAATATTCAAAAATTGCGGGACGGGCGCCATCTCCTTTGTTTCTTTGTTAATCATCACAGCAGTTCCAACGCCGCAGTTCGGATGACAGCCGCAGGAGACCTGACCCCAATCAGCTTCCGGTCCGTGAACCAAGTCGGCAAAATCAGCAAACGCGCCCATTAATGAAAGAGGAAACCAATCGCGTGTTGGCTCGGTAATTCCAACTTGTTTTTGAACGTCCTGCGCTAAATGCGACAATGTATATCGTTGCTGCAAACGACGCTGTTCGGTAATATGTTCGTCACGTCCGGTAAATGAGACGGGTTGAAATGATACAAAAGAGACTTTTTTAGGATTCTCTAGAGCAAAACGTATAATTGAACCGACTTGGTCATTATTTACTCCGTTTACTAGAGTAGTAACAAGAACAATATCAACCCCGGCTTCGTGTAAATTGTTGATAGCTCTGAGTTTGACATCAAATAAATTACCGATTTGGCGATGCGAGTTGGCATCATTACCTATACCATCAAATTGCAAATAAACAAATCTCAAGCCAGCTTCGGCAGCTTCACGACAAAATTCCTTTGATTTAGCAAACTCGATTCCGTTTGTCGCAGCTTGCACGGAGTTATAACCGACGTTACGCGCATAACGAATTGATTCAAGAAAATGCGGCGAAAGCGTCGGCTCGCCGCCCGAATACTGAACCGACATTTGACGGCGCGGTTTGATTGAAATAGCATTGTCGAGAATTTCTTTGACGTCTTCCATCGAAAGCTCGTGAACGAAACCGACTTGGTTGGCGTCCATAAAGCACGGGTCGCACATCATATTACAACGATTAGTTAAGTCAACCGTCAAAACTGCGCCGCGTCCATATTTAATCGTCGAGGAGCCATGATTATGTAGTTTTTCGTCGTTATGCGATTGAATGTCGCGTCCCGGAAAATTGGCTTCAATATGTTGCAAAAATTTTGAATCAATTGCCATCAAATCTTCAAAATGCCCATGCTTCGGGCAATCTTTAATCATCCAGATTTGACCGTCTCGCTCAATAATCTGCGCTTTTATTTCACCTACTTTCTCATTAACTAAAAGCGAAACGTCTTGTTTGCCGCTCAAAATGTCTTCACGAGCTTCAATAACGCAATTAGGACAGAGCGAATCCGTCGTGCGAGGGAAACCCAGCGTTGGTTTCGTTTTTTGCCAAGATTTAAGCAGCGGTTTATCAGACCATTTAGGTGTAAAAGAGGGATTTGGTTTATATTGATTAGCTGACTTAACAGCTTTGAAAACACCGCTTGCAATGTATGTTAAACTTTTTTCAAAATGTTTTATGGGTCTCATGATTTTCTCTTCTCCAAAAATAAAGCGCATATAAAACTCCGCTCATTAGATTTTTAAATATTTTATAAATTCCGGTGATATATAATAACTCAATCGATATAACGTTTAAGGGACTAACTATGTGTGAGTTAGAAATTCATCCAAGCTCGAACTACCATTAATACAATTAGCAATTGACGTGCCGATAGAATAAAAAGTCTAAGTTGTTAATAATAAAGACATTTTAAGCTAATAATAACTAGTATATGAGCAATGTGTTTGTAGCTATATGACACAATATGGCAACTTATTTTACATTTGCTGCTTTTTAACACACCAATTAGGACTTTTGTAAACGGCAATTATCATTTTATAAAATCTTAATTAAACTGTTGCTTAATAAATTTTCACAAATATAAGTTCAATGGCAAAATTATTTTCCTGAATTTTGCTTATCCTTCTAGTCCAAGCCAACCTTTTCGGATTTTCGTTCACTAATCGTTCACATTTAAGCAGTCGCTTTAGCTTCTACTTGAGGTAAATTCTACAATCCATTCTAAACAAAGGACTTATTTATCAAAAATAAATCTTTACATCTTAAATTTTTTTATGCTAAAGTCAATCTTACCTTTTGACAAACAATTCTAAAAAAGGTTTATAGTTTTACCCTATCTTTAACGAAGCAGCAAAATTTAGTTTTATAAGGACTGAAGAAAGTTAAATCTTTCTTAAATTCGCGTCTATGGCTATACGCTTTGGAACCTCTGGTTGGAGAGCAATCATTGCCGACGAATTTAATTTCATAAACGTTAGATTTGTAACCGAAGCTATTTGCAGATATTTGAATGAAGGTTTGAAAAATACGCAATCGACTTTAATTGTCGGGCATGATTCGCGGTTTATGGGCGAAAACTTTGCTGAAGAGGCGGCTAATGTTGCTAAACGCGCCGGGTTTCGCATTTTACTATGTGATAATCCGACCCCTACGCCGACAATCTCGCATGCAATTCGTAGCGAAAAAGCAGTCGGCGGAATTAATTTTACGGCGTCGCATAATCCGCCGGAATATCAGGGAATAAAATTTTCAACTGCAGATGGCGCGCCGGCGCTGCCTGAGATAACCGAACAAATTGAAAGATTTATTGAAAACAAGTCAAAGCTAGAAGATAAGAACGGCGGCTTGATTGAAAAATATGATGCGCGTCCAAGTTATTTGGATGATTTGAAAACTAAAATTCGGTTCGACCAAATTGCTAATGCAAAAGGCGAATATGCTTATGACGCTCTTTGGGGAACAGGTCGCGGTTATTTAGATAAAATTCTGCGCGATAATGGTTTGGAAGTTGAAACCATTCACGATTGGCGGGACGTAACCTTCGGCGGGCGGGCGCCCGAACCGAGCGAAGAACATCTTGATGAACTTCGTGAAACGGTTAAATCAAAAAAATTGACGCTCGGACTTGCAACCGACGGCGACGGTGACAGATTTGGAGTAATTGACAGCAACGGCGCTTTTATCACGCCAAATGAATTGGTTGCGCTTCTGGCGGATTATTTAGCGGAAAGCCGCGGTTGGACACAAGGCATTGCTAGAAGCGTCGCAACCACGCACATGGTTGACAGAGTTGCGAGCAGTCGCGGTTTGAAATTATATGAAACGCCGGTTGGATTTAAGTTTATCGGCGAATTGATAAACAAGGGCGAGATTATTTTGGGCGGAGAAGAATCCGCAGGTCTTTCTATTAAAGGTCATTACCCGGAAAAAGACGGAATTTTAGCCTGTCTTTTAGCGGCAGAAGCAGTCGCCGCCCGTCGCGCGAGTTTAACCGAACAGTTAAACGAACTTTACAGTCGCGTGGGGAAACTAGAATCAGGCAGAATCGGCGTTAAATTAACCGACGAAATCACCCAAAGCCTGAAAGAAAAATTGTCACGAGAACCGTCGGAAATCGGCGGTCGAAAAATTGAAAAAATAAATCGAATCGACGGCGTGAAATTCATTTTCACAGACGGCAGCTGGATGCTGATGCGTCCGTCAGGCACTGAGCCGCTCGTTAGAATTTACGCCGAAAGTGAAAAAAGAGAAGATTTGGAGGTGTTACTTGAACAAGGTCGCAATTACATATTGGAATAATCCGCAAACGACGCGCACTTCAGCCGCGAGTCGCCTGAAAACCGCAAAACGCAGCGAAAAGGTAACGCCGCAATGGTTTATTTTTGCCGTTACCGCTTCGATGACATTGATGCTTTGTATGGCGATAAATTTGCGCGCTTATTCGGCAATGAACGTCGAAGCCGAACAGAACGAGCGCTTGAATGTAACCATTGAACAATTGACCAATGAAAATTTGGCAATACAAGAAGAGATTCACAATTTGAAAACTGATGCCAGCTTTATCGAGCGCGAAGCACGAAAAATCGGGATGGCTCGCCCGAATAAAAAGATTCTAGTGCCGGTAGATTAACTTACGGAGAGTTTTTCTGCCGACACATTTTGCCTGTCCACTGATTATCCGCCTTTTGCCTATCAACTCCGTTTTGCCTACAGCTAAGCCTTCCGCCAAAATCGCGGCTTGTGTTTCCCGAATACAAGCCGCACTTCCCTTTTAAATTTCAAATTACGAATTTGTCCAATTTACCGTCCGCGATTTATTATTTTTATGAATGAGTAATTATAAAATCTTTTATTCGCCCTACTATTATGCCGACATCGGCGAGAATCACGTTTTTCCGATTAAAAAATTTGAACTCGTCCGCGACAAACTTCTCGCCGAAGGGACTTTGCGGAAAGAAGAAATCGTAGAGCCGCAACCTGCAAATTTGAAAGACGTTTTGCTTGTCCATACGGAAGATTATATTTCGCGGCTTCGCGCAGGAACTTTGACGGCAAAGGAAATTCGCAAATTGGGTCTGCCTTGGTCTGAGCCGCTAGTGCGGCGGTCTTTTCTCGCCGCGTCCGGCACAATCAATGCTGCAAAACACGCATTGGAAATGGGTGTCTCTTCAAATCTCGCCGGCGGAACACATCACTCCTTTCCAGATAGAGGCGAAGGTTTTTGCGTTTTGAATGATGTCGCCATTGCCATTCGGGTTTTGCAGAGAGACAATTTGGCGCAAAAATTTTCAATCATTGACTGCGACGTGCATCAAGGCAACGGCACGGCGTTTATTTTCAAACGGGACGAATCGGTTTTTACATTCTCGATGCACGGCGCGAAAAATTATCCGCTTTTTAAGGAAATGTCCAGTCTCGACATCGAACTGCCTGACAAAACTGCCGACACCGAATTTCTCGAAACATTAAACGAAGCATTGCCGCGAATTTTTCTGCACAATCCAGACATTGTTTTTTATCTCGCGGGCGCTGACCCTTTTGAGCGTGACAAACTCGGACGGCTCGGTTTGACGCTGGAAGGATTAAAGAAGCGCGATGAAATGGTTTTGGAATTTGCACGACAACGCGACGTTCCGATTGTAACTGTAATGAGCGGCGGCTACGCGCAGGACATTAATGACACAGTTGAAATTCACTGCAACACGATTCGCGCGGTGAAAAAGGTTTTCAACGAATTTCAACCGCGGAACGCTTTTGCTTAAACTTAATTGTGTAAGAATTCGGGAATCAATTCGGCAGCTTTTTCCAAAACGCTTCTTTCGCCCTTAAAAGCTAACATCTCAACCGCCTCATCCAATTTAACCCAGCGCGCTTCGGCGACTTCAAAATCGTGGTCTTCAACCGTGCCGCCCGTATATTTCAAAAGGAAAAAATGGACGAGTTTATGAAAGCGAACACGCTCTCCGCCATTATCGCCGACATACCAATATTCAATCGTTTCAATTTTTTGCAGCAGTTCGGTTTCAATTCCGGCTTCTTCACGCACTTCGCGTAATGCAGCGACTTCCGGCGTCTCATTCGCGTCAATAATTCCTTTCGGCAATTGCCAGCGAAGACTTGGCTTTGCCGAAATCAGCGCAATTTCAACGTCCGAGCCGTTTTGACGAAACGCCGCGCCGCCGGCGGAAATTTGTTCGACGGTGCGAAATTTTGCGAATTTTTGAGATTGTTCGTCTTTCATTGTTTCAACGCTTCTTCAACCGCTTTGTCTAAATCGTTTTTTATTTTCAGATCAAAGCCGACAAATTTGTGAATCAACTTGCCGTTGCGGTCGAAAACAGCGGTTTGTGGAATTTCATCTTGAGTAGCGAAAATAAAACGCATTAATTCTTTTTCGGGCGTTGCAAGCAAATAGTTTATTTTTAGTTTTTCGGCAAACGCGGGAACGCGCGCGCGGTCTTCCTCGTCGCCTGAATGAAGCCCGACGATTTGCAGATTTTCCGCGCCGTATTTTGTTTGCAGCGCGTTTAAATGCGGAATTTCTTCAAGACACGGCGGGCAGTTCGTCGCCCAGAAATCAAGAACAACGGCTTTTCCCTTTAACTCGCCGAGCTTTTGTTTTTTGCCCTCGAAACTCGTCCATGACATTTCCGTTAAAGATTTTGACGGCGGCAAGGGCAAATTCGTTTGCGGAACGTCGTTTATCGAAACAGGTTTGTTTGAAACAGAAATCGGCGCGGCGGGCGGGCGACACGAAACAAAGAAGAAGGCAAAAAGTAAAAGTAAAACGGCGAACAACTTCATAAAAAGTAAATGGTAAATCGTTCATTGTAAATTGTAAAAGAAAGCCCTTCATTTACCATTTTCTTTTTACCGTTTACCATTTACTAAATGAGTTTTTATCCTGAAAAAATCAACGAAAAAATTCGCAGTCCGCGAAGCGTCGACAAATTGGCAAGCGCAAACGGCGTTGGAACGGGCGCAAACTTTGTGTGCGGCACGTTTGTCAGATTTTTTTTGCGAATTGAAACCGAAACTAAGGAAATTGTCGAGGCAAAATATAAAACCGGCGGTTGCGGCTTTGTGATTGCGGCGGCGGAAGTTTTGTGCGCGCAAGTTAAAGGCAGGAAACTGGTCGAGCTTCACGGTTTGGATAAAAGCATTTTGACAGAAAATGTTGAAAACGAACTCGGCGAATTTCCCGACAAACGAGTGCATTGTTTGGAAATTTGTCTGGATTCTCTGCAATCGGCTTTCGCCAATTTCCGCGCCGCTCAAATCGAAGAATTTGCGGGCGAAAAGGCTTTAATCTGCACTTGTTTCGGCGTGTCGGAAGACACGATTGAAAATTTGATTCAAGAAAAGTCGCTTGAAACAGTCGAAGAAATAACCGCAAATTGTAGTGCAGGCGGCGGCTGTGGTTCTTGCCAGCCATTGATTCAGGATATTTTAGACGTCTATTGGCGCGAGAATTTCTAAAAGCTGAAAGTTTTTCGAGCCAAAAAACTTTGTGATATAATTAAGAAAATTACAGCCGCTCGACAAAAGCGGAAAATTAAATTTTACGGAGTTGAGAAAGGATTTTTCATCGAAAATCCGAAATCTAAAATCTAAAACCTAATAATGGACGTTCCCGCCAGTAGTTTCCCGTTTTTCCTTTTTTTTCAAGAAGAATCAGTCGCCGTGCCGTCTCTCACCGAAGTTCTAATCAAACTTTTTTTTGTTTTCGTTATCGTCGCAATCAACGGATTTTTCGTCGCCGCCGAATTTTCCCTTGTTTCCGTCAGGAAAACGCGCATCGAATCGCGCGCCGAAGAAGGTAGCAAAAGTGCAGATGCAGCACTGCGTCTGCTAAATAATCCGACACTGTTTATCTCCGCCGTGCAGCTTGGCGTAACGCTCGCCTCTCTTGCGCTCGGTTGGCTCGGCGAACCGACGATTGCACATTTTCTCGAACCCATTGCCGACAGAATAGCAACCGGAGAGACCGCTTTATACATTGCTCACACGATTGCGATTATTATCGCATTTTCGATTATTACGTTTCTCCACGTAACCTTCGGCGAACTTGTGCCGAAAATGTTCGCGCTTGAAAAAGCGGAAATGTTCGCGCTTGTTGCCGCGCGCCCGCTCGAATTTTTCGCCAAAATCTTTTCGCCTATTTTGTGGATTTTGAATCTTGCTGGCGGAGCTATCGGAAAACTTGTCGGTTTGAAATCGTCGCTCGAACACACATCGGTTTACAACGAGGAAGAAATTCGCCAGCTTGTAAAATTGTCGGAAGAAAGCGGGCATTTAAATAAAGAAGAACGCCGCCTCATTAATCAAGTTTTCGAGTTTTCCGACACCACAGTTAAAGAAGCGATGATTCCGCGCACGGAGATTGTCGGCATTCAGGCAACTTCGACGCTCGAAGAAATCGCGCACGCTTTTCGCCAAAACGGTTATTCGCGCCTTCCGGTTTATCGCGGCTCGCTCGACGATATTGCCGGCGTTATCCACAGCAAAGACGTGATGAGCTATCTGCTGCGACCGAAATCTTTTCGCCTTGAAAAAGTTTTGCAGAAACCGATTTATATTGTTGACACGGCGCGGCTCGAAGACGTTTTGCGACAGATGCAGCGGGCAAAATCGCACTTTGGTTTCGTCGTTGACGAACACGGCGGCGTCGAAGGAATTATCACGCTCGAAGACCTTCTCGAAGAAATCGTCGGCGATATTTCCGACGAACACGACGAGGAAGTAAACGAACAAATCAAGCCCGAACCGGACGGCAGTTTCACGCTCGACGGCAATCTCGCCGTGCGCGACCTCAATCGCCGTTTAAACTTAAATTTACCGATTTCCGATGGCTACACGACAGTTGCCGGATTTTTAATGTCAGAATCTGGACAAATCTTAAACGAAGGAGAAAGCGTCACTTTCGACGGGCATATTTTCAAAATTAAAAAAGTTGACAAACGACGCATTCTAAAAGTTCAGATGGAGAATTCGTAAGAAATTTTTTTTGTTAATATGTATAAATTTTCTATTCGTTTTTCTATCGTAATACTAACTTTTTTTATTGGTATTTTTGCAGCTGCTCATTGGTTTTACAATCAAGAAGCTCAGCAAGTTCAAATCATATTGCTGGTTTCTTCCGGTGATTCAATTTACTTTAAGGAAATTAATCAAGCCACAAATTTAGGCGGATTAACACAATTGCGAAAGACGTATTTAGGAAAAGATGATATTGAAGTTCGTGTTTGGCGCGGATTTGGCTTATCTCCTCTTGAGGGAGTTATTCTCAAACGTACTAATGGTGAATGGTTAGCCTTGCATATTAAAACTGACCATTACGCTGAACCTAAACAGGCAGAAGTAAAACAACTAAGTCCGCCAAAATCAGGCTGGGAATCGTTTTGGAAACAATTAGTTGATAAAGAAATCTTAACACTTCGGCAATCAAGTGAGAATGAGTGTGATATTCCCGGTAATGATGAAATGGGTTATGTCATAGAAATCAACCAAGATAAAACTTATCGAAACTACAGTTATCCTGTTAGTGGTAAATGCCGTGAAGCAAAACAAACGAAAGATATTGGTGAATTTATCGGTTTGGAATTTGATTCAGGTCGTGAAGAATGCAAAACAACTGAGTGGTTTGCTTGTACAACATTGCGGAAAGCGCACGAGACTGCTAACTAGTTTGTTTCAAAAATGAAATTAGGAAATTAAAATATTGAAAACTCTAACTTTAATCACACTTTTTTTAATCGTTCTTGTTGCTGCGGCAAGCGCGCAAAATAAAACGCCGGACAAAAAGACCGAAACCGCCACCCCGCAGAGTTTGAAGAAATCCAACCAGCGTCCGACTGCGCCCGTCAAAGCGCAGCCGTCCGAGCCGTTTGATAAAGCAACAGTCGAAGCAATGGCGGCGCAGTGCGTTTCATTTGACACCGAAGCGGGCGTTATTGAATTGGAAATGTTTCCCGAAAGCGCGCCCGAATCGGTGCGTAGTTTTCTCAATCTCGCCGCAACAGGCGCGTTCGACACGACAACTTTCAGCCGCGTCGTTCCCGGTTTTATTATTCAGGGCGGCAATCTCGGCACGCGCGAAAAACTTACGCCGGAACTCGCCGCGCGAGCCAATCGCGCAATTCCTGACGAGCCGAACCAAATTAAACACGAGCGCGGAATTATTTCGATGGCTCGCGCCGATACCCCGAACAGCGCGACGACTAACTTTTTTATTCTCGTCGGTGCAGCACCGCATCTCGACGGAACTTTCGCCGCCTTCGGGCGCGTTACGCGCGGAATGGAAGTCGTTGACGCCATCAACAAAATGACAGTCGAAGGAGAAAAGCCGACAAAACCCGTCCGTATCAAACACGCGACGGTTGCCACTTGTCCGCCTCGACCGAAGATTTAGCAATACCCAATACTAATTTATGTTTGCCCTTGTAAGTATCACGACAAATCTAGAACAACCTTAGCCTGTCAACATATTGCAGAATCTATATCAATGAGAAGGCAGTATAATAAACCTATTGTCGCAAGTTTTAATTACGGAAGTTTTCCAAGTAATCCTCCCGTTTCAATGACTGTTAATTTTGTTTATTGTTTCACTTGTGTAAAGGAATATAACTATCCAAGTGACAACTCATATCTCTCTGAATCAGAATATGATTTGATGGCAACAAATAAATTTAGTCTTGTATGCAGCACCTGTTTTGAAGATTTGAAACCATAATATAAACGAAAATCCTTTCATTCGTTTAAGTGTAATATTCATCCAGCAAGGTTTTTGTTTTTCGACGGTTTCAAGCTAAATTAACAGTGCAGTTATTCAAATTTTATTACCGGAGTTTTCACAAAAATGAGTTTAATCGAACAAATTTGGGCGCGTGAAATTTTGGATTCGCGCGGCAATCCGACCGTCGAAGCGGAAGTGATTTTGGAAGACGGAACGCAGGGACGCGCGGCAGTTCCGTCGGGAGCGTCAACGGGCGAAAACGAAGCCGTCGAGTTGCGCGACGGCGACGACGGGCGTTATTCGGGCAAAGGCGTGACCAAAGCGGTCGAGAACGTCAACGAAAAAATTTCATACGAACTCGAAGGAATGGACGCGCTCGACCAGACGGCGATTGATGAAGCTCTGCTGGCGTTGGACGGCACGGAAAACAAATCAAATTTAGGCGCAAACGCGCTGCTTGCAGTTTCAATGGCGACGGCGCGCGTTGCGGCTGCGTTTCAGGAATTGCCGCTTTACCGTTATCTCGGCGGCGTGAACGCGAAAACTCTGCCTGTTCCGATGATGAATATCATCAACGGCGGCGCACATGCCGACAATAACGTGGATTTTCAAGAATTTATGATTATGCCCGTCGGCGCGGAAAGTTTTTCCGAAGCATTGCGCGCGGGCGCGGAGATTTTTCACAGCCTCAAGTCGGTTTTGAAAAAGCGCGGGTTAGCAACGAGCGTTGGCGACGAAGGCGGTTTTGCGCCGAATTTGAAATCGAATGAAGAAGCGATTGAAACGATTTTAGAAGCAATTGAAAAAGCCGGTTACATGGCGGGTGAAGACATTATGCTCGCGCTCGACCCGGCGGCAAGCGAGTTTTTCGACGGCACGAATTACGTTTTCAAAAAGTCGGACAACCGCAAATTATCGAGCGACGAAATGGTTGCATACTGGGTGGATTGGGCAAGGAAATATCCGATAATTTCCATCGAAGACGGAATGGCGGAAAACGATTGGGACGGCTGGCGAAAAATCACCGAACAGCTTGGGCGCAAAATTCAACTTGTCGGCGACGATTTATTCGTTACAAACGTCAAGTTTTTGCAACGCGGAATCGACGAATCGGCGGCAAATTCGATTTTAATAAAGGTCAATCAAATCGGCACTTTAACAGAAACGCTTGACGCTATCGAACTTGCCAAAACAAATAATATGACCGCCGTCGTCTCGCATCGTTCCGGCGAAACGGAAGATTCGTTTATCGCCGATTTAGCCGTTGCGACAAACGCCGGACAAATCAAAACCGGCTCGCTTTCCCGCAGCGACCGGATTGCCAAATACAATCAGCTTCTCAGAATAGAAGAAGATTTAGGCGATGCGGCGCGGTATTTGGGACGCAAGGCTTTTTACCAAATTAAAAGTTGATTTAGCCGAGAACTAACACGAGCGGACACGAAATTATTTTAAATCCGTTCGTGAAAATAAGCGTTTGTTCGCGGCTAAAAAATCCTATGAAAATTCTCATCATCGGCGGAACAAAATTTTTAGGTCGTCATCTGGTTGCGGCGGCGCAGGCGCGCGAATTTGAAGTTACGCTCTTTCATCGCGGCAATCATTCGTCCGAAGGCATTGAAAACGTCGAGGAAATTTTCGGCGACAGAAATGATGATTTGGACAAATTGAAAAATCGAAATTGGGATGCTTGTGTTGACACTTGCGGTTATCTGCCGCAAACGGTGAAGGCATCGGCGCAAGCGTTGAAAGATTTAGTCAATCAATACGTTTTTATTTCGAGCATTTCAGCCAATGCCGATTTTACCGATGCCGATTACGATGAAACCCTGCCGCTTGCGACTTTGAACGAGGAGCAATCAATCAAAGCAAATAAAATCAATCCGCGCGGCGAAATTACCGCCGTCGCTTTGGAAGATATGTATGGAGCGCTAAAGGCTTTGTGCGAGCGCGAGGCGCAAAAAGTTTTCGGCGATAAAACTTTAATTGTGCGTTCCGGTTTGATTGTCGGCGCGTTCGATACGACTGACCGTTTTACTTACTGGGTGATGCGCGTCGCGGGCGGCGACGAAGTTCTCGCGCCCGGCAAGCCGAATCGTTTTGTCCAATTCATTGACGCGCGTGATTTAGCAGAATGGATTATAAAAATGATTGAAGACGGGCAAAGCGGAATTTACAACGCGACGGGCAAACCGTTTGAAATTACGATGGAAAAAATGCTCGAAGAAATAAAAATTATCAGCCAAAGCGACGCAAAATTTACTTGGGTTGACGAAGATTTTCTGAAACGTGAAACGGTTGCAGAATGGAGCGAGATGCCTTTGTATCTAGCGGAATCCGTCAAAGAAGCGCAAGGTTTTTTGTCGGCTAATATTGACAAGGCTTTGCAGACCGGGCTGAAATTTCGTTCTTTGAGCGATACGATTAAAGACACTTTAGATTGGCGCAAAATGAGCGGCGGCGATATGAAAGCCGGAATTGATTTTAATAGAGAACAGGAACTGCTTCGCAAATGGCACGAACAATAATGATAATTTTTCGTAAAAAGCCGAATGAAAAGAATTCTAATCATCGGTTCGGGCGGCGCGGGAAAATCGACCTTTGCCCAGCGGCTGAGCGACGCGACAGGCATCGAATTGATTCATCTCGATAAATTATACTGGCAGCCGAATTGGGTCGAGCCGTCGAAAGACGAATGGAAACGGGCGGTTGAAGGTTTGCTGAAAAAAGATGCGTGGATAATGGACGGCAATTACAGCGGCACGTTGGAGATGCGGCTCGCCGCCTGCGACACGGCGATTTTTCTCGATTTGCCCCGAACAATTTGCGTTTGGCGGGCGTTCAGAAGATTTCTGTTTTACAAGAAAAACGGTCGCCCGGATATAGCGGAAGGCTGCGACGAGCAATTCAATTTGAAATTTTATAAATGGATTTGGGATTACCCGAAACGCTCAAAGCCAAAAGTCGAAGTGTTATTCAGGCAATTCCAAAACACGAAAAAAATCATTCGTCTCGCGTCAACGAAGGAAGTCGAAGATTTCCTTGTGAATTTTTCTCCGGTTAAAGTAAAATCTCTGTAAAAAATATGTTTTTAGTTATCGGCACAAAATTTATCACTTGGGGTTCGCAGAAAACGGCTGAAACGATTCGCTGTTCAAATTGCGGCGCGCTCGCGCAGTTTACCGAAAAAACCGGAATGCGTTTTATCACGCTCTTTTTCGTCGTGCCGACGATTCCGATTAGCGGCACGAAAAAATTAATCGAATGCCCGAACTGCAAGGCGCGATTTCAGACGGAGTAAGCAAAATTTTATTAACGCGGCGGAATTTATATGAAATTTGTAGCTACATCATTACTTCTAATTTTATTGTTTTCACTTTCAAATTTTTCTCAAAAAAGAATTAGCCAAAATATTCGATTAAACGAAAATCAGCCTTCCGTTTACATTACATTTGAAAGATATATAAAATCCAAAGATAACAATGCAGATGAAGATTTCGCACTCCTTCGCTTTAAGAACAATACTCGTTGGTCTGTTTTGTTAAATATGAGTGAAGCTGCGGGAAAAGAATTTGGAGACGCGAGTTTGTTTTATGAAGTGAAAAATAATAAAGGTGAGTTATTAGAAAATCATAGTTGCCACGTCTGTTCGTTTAACTATTTAGGCTCGGGCAAAGCCTTACTTTTCGCCGTTCCGCATGAGTATTTGAAACACGACCAAAAAATACAAATTGAATTCGGTTACGAGTGGCAAGATTCCGACGATGTTTTCGCCGGACGGGAAGTTTCAAATTTAGTTACTTTTTTTGGTAACAGTTTGCCTAAAGAAAATAAGTAAATTTTTATGGAATGGCAAAACGGCGAATTTACAATCAGCACAAACCGCGCGCGTTTGCAGACAGACGCGATTCATAAATTCCTGACCGAAGAAAGCTATTGGGCAAAAGAGCGCACGCTCGAACAAACCGAAACGGCGATAAAAAATTCCTTGCCTTTTGGCGTCTATAAAGGTGAAAATCTAATTGGCTTTGCGCGCGTTGTAACCGATTACGCGACGTTTGCTTACGTCGGCGACGTTTTTATTTTGAATGAATTTCGAGGAAAAGGTTTGAGCAAATGGCTAATGGAAGCGATTCTCGCGCATCCTGATTTGCAGGGATTTCGACGCTGGATTTTAGCAACTAGAGACGCGCATACGCTTTACGAAAAATTCGGTTTTACGGCTTTGAAATTTCCCGAACGTTGGATGGAACGAACCGCGCCGAACGCTTATTGATTCGGTCTTTGGACTTTGGTTTTGGACTTTGGATATTAAAAATCCAAGACCAAAAGCTAAAGTCCAAAGTTCAAAACCAAAATATGAAAAGACCGCTCGCACTAATTATCCTCGACGGTTGGGGATATTCCGAGAAGAGAGAAGGCAACGCCATTGCTTTGGCGAACACGCCTTTTTATGACGAAATCTGCGCTAAATATCCGGGGACAACTCTTGCCGCTGCCGGCTTGCGCGTTGGTTTAACGGCGGACGCGGTGGGCAATTCCGAAGTCGGGCATTTGAATATCGGCGCGGGCAGAATCGTGCAAACTGATGTCGCCGCGATTTCAAACGCAATCAAATCAGGCAGCTTTTTTGAAAATAAAGTTTTGAAAGACGCTTTTGCAAAAGCCAAAGCAAATAACTCTGCCGTTCATCTTATAGGATTACTCTCGGACGGCGACGTTCATTCTTCGCCCGCGAGTGTTTTTGCGCTGCTGAAGATGGCGAAAAACGAAGGCTTAACAGACGTTTTCGTTCATGCGATTTTAGACGGACGCGACGTTTCGCCGCGCACCGCCGACGTTTATACCGAGGCGCTTGAAATAAAAATGGTGGACATCGGCGTCGGACGCATCGCCACGCTTTGCGGGCGTTATTATGCGATGGACAAGGACGAGCATTGGGAACGGACGGCGCGCGTCTTTACGATGCTCGTTCACTCGGAAGGCGAACACGCGACCGACGCCGTTTCTGCGGTTCGCAACTCTTTTCTGCGCGGCATAACCGACGAATTTATCCAGCCGATTGTTCTGGAACAATCGGCTGGCGTTCCCGTAGCTCCAATTAAAAATAACGATGTCGTCATATTTTTCAATCACCGCGCCGACCGTATGCGCCAGCTTGTCAAATCACTCAGCGTTTCAGACACAACGGAAATTTCAACTATCGGCAAACCGAAAATCGAAACCGTCTGTCTGACCGAATACGACCGCGCCTTTAATCTGCCCGTCGCTTTTCGGCAAGAAGCGGAAGAAAATGTTCTGGCAAAAGTTTTTGCCGAAAACGGAGTTTTAAATTGCCGCGTAACCGAGACGGAAAAATACGCGCACGTTACATATTTTTTCAACGGCGGCGTCGAACTTGAACACCCGTGCGAGCAGCGCGTTCTTATTCCGTCGCTGAAGACGGCGGCGGCGGAAACGCAGCCTGAAATGCGCTGTTTTAAGGTAACCGATAAACTTCTGCGCGGTTTGGAAGCCGCAGAAAATGAAGTTTTCATAGTCAATCTCGCCGCCGCCGATATGGTCGCGCACACAGGGAATCTAGAAAAAACTATCGAATCGGTGCAGTTTGTCGACACCTGTTTAGGCGGAATTTTAGAAAAAATCCGACAGCTTCAAGGCATTGCAATTATCACCGCCGACCACGGAAACTGCGAAGAAATGGCGGATTTGATGACGGGCGAGCCGAACAGTTTGCATACGACAAATCCCGTCCCGTTTCATCTGATTGACGAGCGGACAAACGCAATCAAACTACGCGAAGACGGCGCGCTCGAAGACGTTGCGCCGACAATTTTAGGCATCTTAGGCATCGAAAAACCGGCGGAGATGACCGGCAGAGATTTGCGGGAATATAATTAAGCCTTAATCAAAAACCAACAACTTTCAATTTCAATCTGCAAAATATTTAGCTGTTAGTTTCCATTAACGTTACTTCTCTAAGCGCGGTATCTCCTTTTTCCCTAACAAACGAAATTCGTCTCTGTGAAATTATTAAACATAATCTGAATAAGCCAGGAAAATCTTTTTAATTGGATATTCTCCTGTTTAATTTTCGTCAATAATGTTCAAAACACATTTTTGACAACATTCGATTTTTGTAATTCCACGGACAATCGTAATCATTGCCGAGGGCGGCGTTTGTAATTGAACATACCGAACGGACGCGAAAGATTAATTTAAGTATTTTAAGGTCTAAAATCCGCAGGCGTGTGTTGTCTTTCTCGCCTGTGTTAATCTGTAATTTCTTTATAAAAAATGAAAGACTGGTTATGAAAAAATCAAAAACTTCAAAACCCAAATCTCAAGACAAGGCGGCGAATAAATCCGGTGGCAAAAACTTTTTAATCGTCGGCGCGTCAGCGGGAAAATTGTTGACGCGCCGCGAAGAGTTGCAGCCACTCAACGCGGAGATTCTTACGGTCAATGTTGACATTACGAGGCGTAAATTGTCGGAAGAGGAATTGAGCAAAACTGCTAAACGGCTCGAAAGACAATTGCACATTTTCGATACCGCGCTTTCGTCCATCGCCGATTTCACTTACATCTTCGACCGCGAAGGGCGCTTCATTTACGCCAATAAACCGCTGCTCGATTTGCTCGGCATCCCGCTTGAAGAAATTACGGGCAAGACCTTTCACGAGTTGCCGTATCCGAAGAATTTGGCGGACAAACTACAAGCGCAAATCAAACAGGTTTTTGAAACGATGAAACCTGTCATAGACGAAACGCCGTTTACAAGTCCTGCGGGCGACGAGGGTTTTTACGAATATATTTTCTCGCCGGTTATGGGCGAAGACGGCGCGGTTGAGGTCGTCGCCGGTTCGACGCGCGTCATCACCGAACGCAGAGAAGCGGAAAAATCCATACGCTTTCAAGCTAAATTGCTCAATACGGTCGAACAATCCATTATTGCTACGGATTTGGATGGCAAGGTTATTTTTTGGAATCAGTTTGCCGAAAAACTCTACGGATGGACTGCGGAAGAAGTGCAAGGTCGCAATATTCGTGAGGTAACGACTCCAGAAATGATGGTTAAGCAAGCTGATGAGATTATGTCCAAACTGCGTCAGGGCAAAAGCTGGAGCGGCGAGTTTCAGGTGAAACGCCGCGACGGCACAATGTTTCCCGCGCAGGTTTTCAATTCGCCTATTGAGGATTCCAAAGGAAACTTAATCGGAATTGTCGGAGTTTCCGTTGACATCTCCGAGCGCAAACAGTCGGAACAAGCGTTGGCAAAATCCGAAGAACGTCTGCGCTTGTTAATCGAAAGCGCCAACGATTACGCTATTTTTACCGTTACCAAAGACAACATAATTGATTCTTGGAACACGGGCGCGGAACGCACTTTCGGCTGGAAGGAAGATGAAATTATCGGCAAAAGCGGCGCGGTTTTGTTTACGCCCGAAGACCGCGAGCGCGATGTTCCCAAAATGGAAATACAATGCGCCGTCGAAACCGGAAAGGCAGAAGACGAACGCTGGCACATACGCCGTGACGGCACGCGCTTTTACGCTTCCGGCGTGATGCAGCCGCTTCGTAACGGCGGAATTCACGGTTTCGTAAAAATCTGCCGCGACCAAACTGAAAAAATCGAAGCCGAAAAAGTAACGCACGACAAAGAAATGCTGCAAAAGCTCGTCGGGGCGCAGGAGGACGAGCGCAAGCGAATCGCCCGCGACCTTCACGACGAACTCGGTCAAAAGCTGACCGCTTTAAGATTTAAGCTCGAAGCCGTCAGAAAAATATGCGAAGAAGAAATAATTTCCGGCAAAATCGACGAATTACAGATTATCGCCAAGAATATTGACGCCGACGTTGATTTTCTCGCGTGGGAACTGCGCCCCGCCGCGCTTGACGATTTAGGCTTATATTCCGCGCTGACTAATTACGTCAGTGAATGGTCGCATCATTCGGGCGTGACGGCAGAGTTTCACGTCGTCGGTATGAAGAATAAACGTCTGCTTCCCGAAGTTGAAACGAATCTTTACCGCATTACGCAGGAAGCGCTTAACAATACGCACAAGCACGCGCGCGCCAAACGAGTCAACGTAATGCTCGAAAAACGCGACCATTCGATTGTTTTGATAATTGAGGACGACGGCAAAGGCTTCGACGCGGAAGACAAACTAAATCGCAGCAAGGGACTCGGCTTAGTAGGAATAAGGGAACGTGCTGCGCTCGTCGGCGGAACAACTGAAATAGAATCCGCGCCCGGCGCAGGCACGACGATTTTCGTTCGCGTCCCGGTCGAAGAAAGTGAAAAGTTAAAAACTAAAAACGGAAAGCCGCGTAAATGAGTTTTTTCACTTTTAGTTTTTCATTAATAATATTTTTTCTTGAGTTCTCAAAACGTTTCTGTTATTTAATAATTTAAGGGAACAAGCAATAAGTTTAGCGTGCCTTGACTGTCAAAGCGGCGTTAGCACAATCATTTGAAATGGACGCCCGCGTCTTTTCTGCTTGCTGAACTGTCAGATGCTTAGGCGCGTAAATCCATTTTTATACGTCGAACGAAAATAACAGTGGCAATGCAAATCTCCCTATGAATAAACTCCGTATATTAATCGCCGAAGACCACGAAACCGTCCGTGAAGGTTTGAAGATGATTATCGAGGCGCAGGACGATATGGAAATCTGCGGCGAGGCTGCTGACGGGCGCGAAGCTATAACTATGGCGCAGAAACTTCTGCCGGATGTTCTGGTGATGGATGTTTCAATGCCGGAATTAAACGGTTTGATGGCGGCAGCGAAACTTAAAAGGATTTTGCCCGAAATCAAGATTTTAACCCTGACGCGCCACACCGACGAAGCGTATCTGCAGGAACTTCTTCAAGCAGGCGTCTCCGGCTACGTGCTGAAACAAAGCGCGTCTGTCGAACTGCTGCGCGCCATTCGAGCCATCGCCGCGGGCGGCAAATACCTCGACCCGTCAATTGCGGGAAAAGTTTTCGGCAATTACGTCGGCAAACAAAGCAAACAGCGCGGCGAGGTGCGGGGCGAATCTCTAACGGGACGCGAATCGGACGTTCTTCGCCAAATCGCGCTCGGCTATAGCAATAAGGAAATTGCCCTGCGCCTCGACATCTCGGTCAAAACGGTCGAAGCCCATAAATCCAACGCTCTGAAAAAACTTGATATGCACAGCCGCCTCGACATCGTGCGCTACGCAATTTTGCGCGGCTGGATGCAGGAAAACTAAGAGTAGTGGTGAGTTGTGAGTGAAGGATTTTTCTTTAACTCACCACTTACCACTCACAACTCACCACTAATTACATTAGGAAAAATCCCTAGTATTTTTTCGTATCTTTCCGATATGCGCGCTCGATTTAGTGCGCGACAATACTTCTATAACAAATATTCAGGCGGGTAAAGCGGGGCATTGAAATTGGGAATGGCTGCACCGTTTATATGACGAACAAGGGGTTAGGTTAAAAGGCGGCTTTGCTTGAGGCTCGCTTTTAATTTTTTGCCTGCCGACGTTTTTCTCGCATCCGAAAGCCGAAAAGCAAGTTTTCTCTTGCCTAAAAATTTATCTTTAAGTATAACTTTTATAAAAGTTCAACGTATAGAGTTCAAGTGCAATAACAATTTGCCGCTTTACTGCCGACGAATGTATGAGCATTTCGGCTTATACAAATCTACCGCAATAAAATTTTTGAGTCTTGTGCGGGCTTGTTTGCCCGGATTAAATACTCGAAGCGTCAACGTGCGGTCGGCTAAAATTTTATCAACATAAACGGAGAAGATTTAAGTGAAAAAAATCATCGTAAACATTCTATTTCTGCTCTTTGCCTTTGTTTCGACTTTCGCGCAAACGGACAAGCCGACGCTTTTTCGTCAGCCGGCAATCAGCCGAACCGACATTGTTTTCTCCTATGCGGGTGATTTATGGACTGTTTCGAGAAACGGCGGCGACGCCAAGCGTTTGACGACCGGCACAGGCATCGAAAGCAATCCGTATTTTTCGCCCGACGGCAGTATGATTGCTTTTACCGGTGAATACGACGGAAACACGGACGTTTACGTTGTTCCTTCGGCGGGCGGCGTGCCAAAGCGTCTGACGTATCATCCTTCGCTCGACGTGGTTTCAGGCTGGACGCCTGACGGCAAAAATGTTTTGTTTTCTTCGACGCGCAACGCAAGTGCAAATTTCTCGCGCCTATACACTTTTCCCGTTGACGGCGGCGGTTTGCCGAATGAAATTCCTTTGCCGATGGCTAACCGTGGCTGGCTTTCGCCTGACGGTCAATACGTTGCCTACGAACCTTTATCGCAGTGGCAAGGCGACTGGAAACATTATAAAGGCGGGCAGACGCAGCCGATTTGGATTGCAAGACTTTCCGATTCGACAATTGAAAAAGTGCCGCGTGAAAACTCGAACGACAAATGCCCGATGTGGATTGGCGATAAAATTTATTTTCTGTCGGACAGAGCAGGCGGCGCGGTTTCGCTTTTCTCGTTTGATACGAAATCAAAACAGGTCGAACAAATTATCGACAACAAAGGACTCGATATAAAATACGCTTCGGCTGGCGCGGACACGATTGTTTACGAGCAGTTCGGCGCGATTTACACGCTCGCCGCCGGTTCTAAAGCCCCGAAAAAAGTAAACATTCGCGTCGCCGGAGATTTTCCCGGCGTGCGTCCGCGATTCGAGAGAGTCGGCACGAGAATTGAAAACACCGCGATTTCTCCAACGGGCGTCCGCGCTCTTTTTGAAGCGCGCGGCGAAATAATTTCTGCGCCTGCGGACAAAGGCGACACCCGCAATTTGACGAATACGACGGGCGTTATGGAACGCGACCCGGCTTGGTCGCCCGACGGGAAATGGATTGCATATTTTTCTGACGAATCGGGCGAGTATATGCTTCACCTGCGCGACCAGACGGGAATGGGCGAAGTTAAAAAAATATCTCTGGGCGACGCGCCAAATTTTTACTCAAACCCCGTCTGGTCGCCCGACAGCAAGAAAATCGCATACAACGACAACCGCGTAAATCTCTGGTATGTTGACATCGAAACGGGTGCGAACGTTAAAGTTGACACCAATCCTTACGGCACGCTTGACGACGTTTTAGAACCGTCGTGGTCGCCCGACAGCCGGTGGCTGAGTTACGTCAAACAATTGGACAATCGCCTGCGCGCCGTTTATCTTTATTCGCTCGACAAACGGCAGGCAAATCAGGTAACCGATGGTTTGGGCGACGCGCGTTACATCGTTTTTGACAAAAGCGGTAAATACATATTTTTTACCGCCAGCACAAACGTCGGACCAGCCATTAGTTTCGCAGACCTCTCCGGCATCGAACATCAGACTTCGCGCAATGTTTACGCCATCGTTTTGCGAAACGACATTCCGTCGCCGCTCGCGCCGGAAAGCGACGAAGAAAAAATCGCGCCGGAAAAGAAAGACGACACGCCGCCGGGCGTAACGCCGACACCGACGCCGATGCCTTCGGCAACACCGACACCGACCGCAACTCCGGCAGCTACGGAACAAACGACGCCGACGCCGACGCCCGCACCGAAAAAACAAGCCGAGCCGACGCGAATTGATTTGGACGGCATTGACCAGCGCGTCATTTCCATCGCGCAAATTCCGACGCGAAATTACAACGCGCTTTACGCCGGAAAAGCCGGAATTTTGTATATCTCGGAAATTCCGCAAGCCGCGCCGACCGCAGGATTATTCGGTTTGACAATCCAAAAATTCGATTTGGAAAAACGCAAGTTGGAAGAAGTAAAAACCGGCGTCCAGAATTTCCGCGTTTCGGCAAACGGCGAAAAAATGCTTTACCAGCAAGGTCCTGTTTGGAATTTGGTTTCGACGACGATTCCAACGCGACCCGGCGAAGGCATCGTCAAGACGAATGATATGGAAGTCTATGTTGACCCGCGCGCCGAATGGCGGCAGATGTTTAATGAAATCTGGCGCGGCGAGCGTGATTTTTTCTACGACCCGAATCTGCACGGTCTCGACATCGAAAAAGCAAAACGTTTATATGAACCGTATCTCGACGTTGTTGCTAACCGTGATGATTTAAATTATCTGTTCCGCGAGATGCTCAATCAAATTACGGTCGGGCATATGTTCATCGGCGGCGGCGACCAGCCGCGCCCGAATTTTGTTTCGGTCGGCTTGCTCGGTGCGGATTACAAAATCGAAAACGGGCGTTATCGCTTCGCACGAGTTTACAACGGCGAGAATTGGAATCCGCAGCTTCGCGCGCCGTTGACCGCGCCGGGCGTAAATGTCAAAGCGGGCGAATATCTTCTTGTCGTTAGCGGACGTGAAGTCAAAGCGACGGATAACATCTATAAATTTTTTGAAAGCACGGCTGGGAAACAGATTGTCATAAAAGTCGGTTCAAATCCCGACGGCAAAGACGCACGCGAGGTGACGGTCGTTCCGACGGGAAGCGAAAACGGTTTGCGGAATCTGGCGTGGATTGAAGACAACCGCCGGACAGTTGACCGATTGAGCGGCGGTCGGCTCGGCTACGTTTATATTCCGAATACGGCAGGTGCGGGCTACACGAGCTTTAACCGCTATTTCTTCGCGCAGACAAATAAACAAGGCGCTGTCATTGACGAGCGTTTCAACAGCGGCGGCTTACTTGCCGATTACGTAGTCGAATATCTGAACCGCGCGCAGCTTGGCAGAATCGCTTTCCGTGAAGGTAAGGATTGGAACGTTCCGGCGGGCGCAATCTACGGACCAAAAGCGATGATTATCAACGAGCTTGCCGGTTCGGGCGGCGACGCGATGCCCTGGTTTTTCAAAAAATTAAATGTTGGCGCGCTCGTTGGCAAACGCACATGGGGCGGTCTTGTTGCGGCGGCGGGAATTCCTACGCTCATGGACGGCGGCAGCGTTCGCGCTCCGAATGGCGCGGTTTACGGTTTGAAAGGCGAGTGGGAAGTAGAAAACGCAGGCGTTCCGCCCGATATTGAAGTCGAATATGACCCGGCGATGTGGCGGCAGGGACACGATCCGCAACTTGAAAAATCAGTCGAATGGCTGCTCGGCGAGTTGCAGAAAAATCCGCCGAAAGAGTATAAGCGCCCGGCATATCCCGATTATCACAAGGGAACGAGTTTGGGGAAACAGTAATTTATTTTTTGGAATACTGACAGGAGAAATCAATGAAAAAAATCATTCTAGCCGTTTTAATTTTTCTGGCTGCGTCCCTTGGCGTTTTAGCACAAAGCGATAAGCCAATGTTGTTTCGCCAGCCGACGGTGAGCAAAACGCACGTCGTTTTCGCTTATGCGGGCGATTTATGGCGCGTTTCGCGCGAAGGCGGAGCAGCCGAACGCTTAACGAGCGGCATCGGAACGGAAAGCAGCCCGATTTTTTCGCCCGACGGGAATTGGATTGCGTTTACGGGCGAGTATGACGGAAACGTTGACGTTTACGTAGTGCCGGCGATGGGCGGCGAGCCGCGGCGCATTACCTACCATCCGGGCGCAGATGGCGTTATCGGGTGGACGCCGGACGGAAATTCAGTCGTGTTTCTCTCGACGCGCGGAACCGGATTGCCCGTGCCGAAAATGTATACGATGCCCGTCAGCGGTCAGGGACTTCCAACCGAATTGCCTTTTCCGATGGCAGGCGGCGTCGCGTCGTTTTCGCCGGACGGAACGAAGATAGCTTATATGCCGCTCGCCTCTGCTTTCGCGCAATGGAAACTTTATCGCGGCGGGCGCGAGACGAAAATTTGGATTGGCAATATGTCTGATTCGGCGGTCGAAGAAATTCCGCGCACCTCCTCGAATGATTTTACGCCGATGTGGATGGGCGACAAGATTTATTTTCTGTCTGACCGCAACAACCGCAACGTAACGCTTTATTCGTTCGATACGAAAACGAAAAAAGTAACCGAAGCAATCAACAATAACGGGCTTGATTTGAAAACCGCTTCGGCGGGCGACGGCGTAATTGTTTACGAGCAGTTCGGTTCGATAAATTTGTTCGACCCGAAATCGGGCAAATCAAACAAAATAAATATCACTTTGAACGGCGATTTGCCGTCGGTTAGACCGCGTTACGAACGAGTTGCGGCACGTATCGAAAACGCTTCGATTTCCCCGACCGGCGCACGTGCCGTCTTTGAAGCGCGCGGCGAAATTTTGACCGTGCCGGTTGAAAAAGGGAATGCGCGCAATTTGACTAATTCGCCCGGAGCGGCAGACCGCGACCCGGCGTGGTCGCCGGACGGCAGATGGATTGCATATTTCTCTGACGAATCGGGTGAGTATATGCTTCACCTGCGCGACCAAACCGGAATGGGCGAGGTGAAAAAAATAAGTCTCGGGACGCCCGGTTCTTATTTTTACACGCCGAAATGGTCGCCCGACAGCAAGAAAATTTCCTATACCGACAAACGCTTGAACCTTTGGTATGTGGATATTGACAAAGGCGCGACCGTAAAAGTTGATACGAACACTTTTGAAAATCCGTATCAAGTCGTTGACGCCGATTGGTCGCCCGACAATAAATGGATTGTTTATACGAAACAGCTTCGCAATCATCTTTGCGCCGCATTTGTTTACTCGCTCGACACGGGTAAATCCAGCCAGATTACCGACGGCTTGAGCGACGTGCGTTATCCGGCGTTTGATAAAAGCGGCAAGTATATTTATTTCACCGCCAGCACCGACACGGGACCGACGACCGGCTGGCTCGATATGTCGAGTTATTCTTTCCAGACGACGCGCAGCGTTTACGCCGTCGTGCTTAAAGCCGATGACCCTTCGCCTTTATCGCCGGAAAGCGACGAGGAAAAAATTGCGGACGCCGGGACAGCTGACAAACCGAAAATGCCGGGCGCAAAACCCGAACCTGTCTCGGTCAGAATTGATTTGGACAAGATAACGCAGAGAGTTGTGGCTCTGCCGATAGCGGCGCGCGCCTTTCAAAGATTAGTGGTCGGAAAAGCCGGAACGATTTTCCTGCTCGAAAATATTCCGCCGACCGGAACTGGATTGCAGCCGGCAATCGGCTCGGCAGTTCATCGTTTCGATATGGACAAGCGCAAGGCAGATAAAATTCTCGACAATGTGACGCTGTTTGAAGTATCCGCCAACGGCGAGAAAATGCTCGTCGGGCAATTTCCCAATCGCTACACGGTGATGTCAACCGTTTTGCCGCCGAAACCGGGCGAGGGCATTGTCAACGTCGGCGATATGGAAGTTTATGTTGATCCGCGCGCCGAATGGCGGCAAATGTATCACGAAGTTTGGCGCATACAGCGCGACTTTTTCTACGACCCGAATTATCACGGTTTGGACATCGCCGCGACCGAAAAACAATACGCTGTTTTTCTCGATTCGGTGGCGACGCGCGCGGATTTAAATTATCTGTTTCAGGAAATGCTAGGCAATCTCGTCGTCGGGCATCATAACGCAGGCGGCGGAGATTTGCCGCAGCCGACCAGATATTCGGGCGGACTTTTGGGAGCGGATTACACGATTGAAAACGGGCGCTATCGTTTCGCTAAAATTTACGATGGCGAGAATTGGAATCCGGGAACTTTTGCGCCGCTGACGCAGCCGGGCGTAAACGTCCACGAAGGCGATTATTTGATTGCCGTCAACGGGCGAGAAGTTCGCGCGACCGACAATATTTATGCGTTTTTCCAAGAGACTGCCGGAAAACAAATCATCATAAAAGTCAGCGCAAATGCAGACGGCAAAAACGCGCGAGATGTAACGGTCGTGCCGATTGGAAATGAATCAGGCTTGCGAAATCTGGCGTGGATTGAAGGCAATCGGCGCAAAGTTTATGAGCTGAGCGGCGGCAAACTCGGCTACGTTTATCTGCCGAATACGGGCGGCGCGGGTTACACGAATTTCAATCGTTATTATTTCGCGCAGATTGACCGCGAAGGCGCGGTTATTGACGAGCGTTTTAACGGCGGCGGCAGCGCGGCTGATTATATTATCAACGCGATGCGGCGACCGCTGATGAATTACTGGTCAACGCGCGAAGGCGAAGATTTTACCACTCCGGTCGGTTCGATTTACGGACCGAAGACGATGATTATCAACGAATACGCCGGTTCGGGCGGTGATTTGATGCCGTGGCTATTCCGCGAGCAAAAAATCGGCGCGCTCGTGGGTAAGAAAACGTGGGGCGGGCTGGTCGGAATTTACAACTATCCGACCTTGATTGACGGCGGACAAGTAACAGCGCCGCGCGTTGCTTTCAGAAACACGCAAGGCGAGCTAGACATCGAAAATAAAGGCGTCCCGCCAGATATAGATGTTGACCTCGACCCAAAAATGTGGCGGCAAGGTCACGATATACAATTAGAGAAAGCGGTCGAGACGACTATGGCGGAACTGAGAAAAAATCCGATGCGAAAGCCCGCGCACGGCGCTTTTCCGAATTATCACAAACAGCAGGGAAAATAAAATTATCTTGAAGTTTTTGGTTAATTTATGAAATGATAAAAATCGGAAATTGTGTTTTGCGATTTTTGTTATTGTTTTAGAAAATAAACGGAGCGTGAAAGACAAATTTTCGCGCTCCGTTTTATTTTAACTCGAAAGCCAAATCGCAAATCTTAAATCTTGAGTTTCAATCCGCAAAACATTTTAATCAGCAGCTTCGGACAAATCGGCGACGTAATTTTAAGTCTTCCGGCGATACGCGCCGTCCGCGAAAAATTTCCGCGCGCAAAAATCACAGCAATGGTCGGAAAATCAGGCGCAGCGATAGTTGAAAGCTCAGGATTTGCCGACGAACTGATGATTGTCGACCGCGTTAAATTGCGCGATGGCAATAAATTGAAATCAATTAAAGAAGTTTTGAAAATCGCACGCGATGTGCGCCGACGCAAATTTGATTTCGTAATAGATTTGCACAGCCTTTACGAAACAAATCTGCTCGGATTCGTTTCCGGCGCAAAGCATCGCCTTTACGCCAACCGCGAAAGCCGCTCGCTTGATTTTCTTGGCAATTTTGCACTGCGCCCGCCGCGCGAAGATAAAACAAAACATCTGGCTGTGCGTTATTTAGACGTTCTCGCGCCGCTCGGAATTGAAAATGTCGAGCCGTTTGTCGAACTGCGCCCGCGCGCATCCGACCTTAAAGCAATTGAAAATATTCTGCAAGAAAACCGAATCACCGATAAAAAACTCGTCGGACTTTTCCCCGGCGCCGGACACGCAAGCCGCCGTTGGAGTTTGGAAAATTTCGCGCGTCTCGCAGAGCTTTTAGAACGAAGTGAAAACTTGCAGTCGATAGTTTTTTTAGGTCCCGAAGAAAAAGATTTGCGAGCGGAAATGGAAGAAAGATTTCCGCCCGAAACGCTCATTGTTGACAATTTAACTTTGCCGCAGTTTGCGGCGGCGTTATCGCGGCTTGAGGTTTTAATCAGCAACGATACAGGCGCGGCTCACATCGGAGCTATCGTCGGCACTGCGATAGTTTTAATTTTGGACAAAAACGCGCCCGTAAATTACACGCCTTTGACCGAAAACTTAAGCGTCGTGCAAACGGGAACGCTCAATGACATCAGCGTCGCGGAAGTTTTCGAGGCGACGAAAAAAATCTTAAACGCTCAAAAATCTTTTGATAATGAATTCAGTTATAAAATTCAAACAAAATAAATCGCAAAATTTACTTTTCCTTTTTTCTTTTCTTTCGCTTCTGTTTTTCGCGTCGTGCCGTCTGCCGAATCAAACGAGGCAAAACGAAACGAGCGAAGAACTGCAGCCGCAGCAACAACCTGACCAAAAAACGGCGAGCTTTGCCGTTCCGCCGCCGGATATAAATTTGTCGAAACCTTTGCAGCTTTCCAACCGAGCCGAAGACGTTGCGCTGTGTGAGAACATCAATCGAACAATCGAGCAAAGTGAGTATGCCAACGCGCGCTGGGGCGTGTTTGTTTTAAGTTTGAAAGACGGGCGAGTTGTCTGCGCGCGAGACGCGCGACAGCTTTTTAATCCCGCTTCGATTGAAAAAGCGATTACGGCAATCGTCGCGCTCGACAAACTTGGCGCGGATTTTCGTTATAAAACTTCCATCTACGCGCAGAATCAAATTGACGCCGACGGCAGCTTAAACGGCGATTTGACTATTTACGGAACGGGCGCGCCGGATTTTGACGACGACGCTTTGAATGATTTAATCGGTCAATTGCAAGCGAAAGGCTTAAAACGTATCAAAGGAAACATTGTCGGCGACGATAGTTATTTCAAAGGAATGCCAATCGGCGACGGCTGGACGTGGAACGACATTCAATGGCATTACGGCGCGGAAGCGAGCGCGCTTTCTTACAAGGAAAATCAAGCCGGCGTTTATATGAACGGCGAAAACGGCAAGCCTTCGGTCTCAAACGATTTATTACAAATTCACGGCGAGTTGAAACCCGTCGAGAGCGGTCACGTCGAAGCCTTCGGCTTGCAGCGCGGTTTAGAAGATAATCAAATTTACGTTTGGGGCAACGGCAACCGGGCTTACGGACGAATTTCCGTTCACAATCCGGCTCTGCTGACGGCGAAAACCTTAAAAGAATTTTTAGTGAAAAAGGGAATCGCGGTTGACGGCGATTTTAAATCGGTTGATTGGAAGACGGAAAATAAACCGGACGTTGCAAAAATGGCGGAAATCGCTGTTGTCGAAAGCAAGCCGCTCGGCGAACTTATACAAAGAATGAACAAACATTCGGTTAATCTTTACGGCGAGTTGCTTCTGAGAACAATCGGCAAACGATTCGGCGACAGCGCGCCGGACGAAAGCCGCGAGATTCAGGAACTGCGCGGCGACGATGCGGCTGGCGCGGCAGTTATCAAGAAATGGCTGAGAGACAACAATGTCGCAGTCGAAGACATTCAAATTCACGACGGTTCGGGTTTGTCACGTCTTGATTTTCTGACGCCGGAAGCCTTCGGGCGCGCGCTTGTTTACGCCGCCAAATCGAATTTCGGCGAAGTTTTTGCAGATTCCTTGCCGATTGCCGGAACAGACGGAACACTCGGCGGGCGATTGGGAAATGTAAAAGGCAAAATCTTGGCGAAAACCGGCTCGATAACTTTCGTCAACTCGCTTGCGGGCTTCGCCCAAGCCAACGATGAGATTTTCGCTTTTTCAATTATCGGCAACAACGTTACTCGGAAAAGCGACGCTTCGAGAATCGTTGACCGAATCGCGCAGAGTTTGGTGAAAAGGGAAACTAATGAAGAAAAAGCGCAAAAGTAAAAAAGCAGAAAAGTTTGAGAAAAATTAGCCACGAATTACACAAGTAGCACGAATAAGAAAACAAAAATAATTCGTGTTGATTCGCGTAAGCGCGTGGCTAATCCTCCTTTTTGGCGCGCCAATCTTTTTGTGATAATCTTAGCGTTTTCATATTACAAAAGACGGAAAATTTTAACGCAAAAAATGGTTGAAGAATTAGCTTTCGACAATTCGGAAGAACGCCGCAAGCACCGCAAAAACGGCGCGGGCTGGGTAGAAGTTATCGTCGGTTCGATGTTTTCGGGCAAATCGGAAGAATTGATTCGCCGCCTGCGTCGCGCGCAGATTGCGCGGCAGAAAGTTCAGGTTTTTAAACCCAAGATTGACAATCGCTATTCGGCTGAAGAAATCGCGTCGCATTCGGG
>JALYZF010000111.1 GCA_030948995.1 Acidobacteriota bacterium | reverse complement strand
ACGCGGACGATTTCGCTGAGAATTTCCGAAGCGATGCTCGAAAAAATACGACTCGCTGCCAACAAGCGCGACGTTCCTTATCAATCGCTAATAAAAATGTTTTTGAAGGAACGGCTCGATGAGGAATTTAAAGTTTCATAAGTAGTTTTCAATGAATAATTTTCAACCGAATGAATTGGGATATTGGGGCGAATTCGGCGGGCGGTTTGTTCCCGAAACGCTGATGTCGCCGCTCGAAGAATTGACGAGCGCGTATTTCGCCGTGCGCGACGACGCGGATTTTCAAGCCGAATTTTATCAATTATTAAAAGATTTTTCCGGTCGCCCGACACCGCTTTTTCACGCGAAAAGATTGTCGGAAAATTTGGGCGGCGCGCAGATTTATCTCAAGCGCGAAGATTTAGGTCATACAGGCTCGCACAAAATCAACAACGCTATCGGACAAATTTTGCTTGCGCGAAGAATGGGCAAAAAGCGAATTATTGCCGAAACCGGCGCGGGACAACACGGCGTTGCGACGGCGACCGTTTGCGCTCTTTTCGGTTTGGAGTGCGTTGTTTATATGGGCGCGGAAGACGTGCGGCGGCAGGCGTTGAATGTTTTTCGGATGAAACTTTTGGGAGCGGAAGTTCGCGAAGTAACCGCTGGCGCAAAGACTTTGAAAGACGCGATAAACGAAGCGTTGCGCGATTGGGTAACGAATGTTGATTCGACTTATTATCTGCTCGGCTCGGCTTTAGGTCCGCATCCGTATCCATTAATGGTGAGAGATTTTCAATCTGTCATCGGTCGGGAGGCAAGAGAACAGTTTTTAGAAAAAACGGGTAGCTTGCCCGATTGTTTAATTGCCTGCGTCGGCGGCGGCTCAAATTCTATTGGGCTTTTTCATCCTTTTTTAAATGACGAACGGGTGCGAATGATTGGCGTCGAAGCGGGCGGCAAAAGCGACAATCTGGGCGAACACGCCGCGCGTTTTAACAAAGCGGGCGGTGGACGAATAGGCGTTCTTCAGGGAACGAAAAGTTTTCTTCTTCAAGACGAATATGGACAAATCGCGCTGACGCATTCGATTTCGGCAGGTCTTGATTACGCTTCAGTCGGACCGGAACACGCTTTTTTGCAGTCAATCGGGCGCGTCGAATACGCTTCGGCTTCGGACGAAGAAGCATTAGAAGCATTTCAAATTTTATCGCAAACCGAAGGTTTAATTCCCGCTTTGGAGTCGGCGCACGGCATCGCGCACGTTTTGAAAATCGCGCCGGAAATGTCGGCGAACGAGACGATTATTGTTAATCTTTCTGGTCGCGGTGATAAGGATGTCAATCAAGTTCAGGAAATGCTGATGCAAAAATAAATGTCGAATCGAATATCTGAAAAATTCAAACAACAAAAAATCGAAAATCGCGGCGGTTTCATTCCATTTATAATGGCGGGCGACCCGAATTTGCGGACGACCGAACAGTTGATTTTAGAATTGGCGCGAATTGGCGCAAGCGTCATCGAACTCGGCATTCCGTTCAGCGACCCGGTGGCTGACGGCGCGACGATTCAGCGTTCGGGCGAGCGCTCTCTTAAAAATCGAATTGGAATAAAAGAAGTTTTAGAGTTAATTGCGCGAATACGGCAAAAAGGATGCGGTGCGCCGATTATTCTGTTCGGCTATTTTAATCCGATTTTGCAGTTCGGCTTGGAAAATTTTGTCCGAAAAGCGAAGGAAGCGGGCGCGGACGGCGTGCTTGTTACCGACTTAGTGCCGGAAGAAGCCGAAGAATTTTATAAACTTTTGACGACGAAAAATTTATCTCTTATCACGCTTGCCGCGCCGACATCGAGCGATGAAAGATTGCGGAAAATCTGCGAGAAAGCGAGCGGTTTTGTGTATGCCGTATCGCGCGCGGGCGTTACGGGCGCGCGAACCGATTTGAGTTCGGACGCGGAAAGTCTAGTTGAAAGATTAAGAAAAATTACGGATTTGCCGATTGCGGTCGGCTTTGGCATTTCGACAAAAGAGCAGGTTGCCGAAGTTTGGCGATATGCGGATGCGGCGGTTGTTGGCTCGGCGATTGTGGCGGAGATGATGAGATTAGCGCCGAATCAAGAAGAAGTTGCGGCGGATTTTGTCGAGAAAATTGGGCATTTTACTAACTCACTTCTGCCGATTTGAATGTTGTTTTCGTAAATTCAGTCGAAAGATTGCTTTTCTCAAAGCACGCAAAGGAAAACGAGCGGTTTATGAGTTTTATAAAAGTCGGAGATTTCAAAATCGGCTTCACTCAAGCGGGAAACAATGATGAAAATTTGCCGCTCGTTTTCCTGCACGGCGTTGGTTCGGATAAATCGGTTTGGGATTTTCAGCTTCGAGAATTATCAAAGAGTCGTCGCGTTTTTGCGTTTGATTATCCGGGCTACAGCGAGTCGGATTTGCCGCTGAATGATTTGAGCCGCGCGGAAGTTGCGCGTTATATTTTTGGCGCGATGGACGCGCTTAAAATTCAAAAGGCGCATGTTTGCGGGCTTTCGATGGGCGGCGTGATTGCATTTGAGATGTTCGCGCAAAATCCGAAACCGATTGCATCTCTGATTTTGGCAAACACTTTTGCCAAACACCCAAATGGCGTAGAAATAGTAGAACGTTCAATAAACTTTATCAAAACACATTCGATGCGCGAGTTTGCCGAACAGCGCTCAAATTTTCTGCTTGCTCCACAAACGTCAAAAGAAACTCGCAGCAAAGTCGTCGAAACAATGGCGCGGATTGATAAAAGAACTTACGCTTGGGCGAGCAAAGCGGTTTGGATGGCAGATTATTTAGAATTACTTCCGAAAATAAACGTTCCCGCGCTCGTCATCGGCGGCGAATTAGACCAGCCGACGCCGACTGAATTATCAAAACAATTAGCTGAAGGTATTGCAAACGCCAAACTTGAAATTATCAAAAACGCCGCGCATCTTTCAAATCTCGACGAGCCGCAGATTTTCAACCGCCTCGTTGAAAAATTTATAGAAGAAAATTAAGCTGAGTAATTAACTTTTAAGAGAGATTTTTGTAATTCTCTTTGATTCTGTTTATTTACATAGGGTGTTATTCTAATCCGCGATTGACCCGGCTTGAAGATTTTATTTTGGCAGGCAGGTTTAATTAATAAAAAACAATGAAGGAAAATTTATGATTAAAAAATGGCTATCTTTCGCACTTTGCTGTTTGTTGATGTTGAACGGCAACTCCTCGTTCATTTCTGCACAAACCAAAACAGACAATACAGCTTCATCCATTGCCAAGATTAAAGCCAGTGTCGCAGAGCGCGGAACAGGCGAAAACAAGCGTGTCGAAGTGAAAATGCTGAACGGCACGAAGCTGAAAGGTTATATTAGTCAAGCAGACGAAGATTTGTTTACTCTGACAGATTCAAAAACTAGGCAAGCCACCTTAATTGCTTACCGCGATGTCGCACAGGTAAAAAACCGTGCATCGAAAGGAGATAAAATTGCGATTGGAATTGTTGCGGGCGCAGCAGCAGCAGCAGCAGTTGTGCTAGGCGCTATCTTTTTAATTGCTTGTAAAAATGAGGGAGGCTGTTAAAAACTTATAATGATTTCCTGATTAAAGAATTAATATTCGTCAGAAAAAGCTCTCATTTTATGTTTCATTTAAGACATCGGATTCACTTGGTTCAAAAATCAAATGTTTGTATTTGTTATAAAGAAACGACGCTATCAACAACAAAATTCCCAGAGAAATAAACACGACGGTTTTCGCAATTGTCGTAAGTTCGGCGATGTCGTAGAAAAATATTTTTGTCAGAGTTGCGCCGAATAAAACAAACGCGCCGATGCGTAGATGTTTTTTGTTGCGATTGATTCCGAGGCAGATTAAAACGAGCGCGTAGATTCCCCAGAAAATACTCAAACCGAGTTTGTAAGATTCGTTAAACCCGAAAATGTCCATCCAATTTATAAGCTCTGTGCTAGCAATCCAGAGCATTGAAATGTAAAAGATAAAATCGAAGAAATATATCGCATCGCGGCGCGTGAGTTTTTCTTCTACAAAATCCTGTTTGAGATATTTGTAAATCGAGTAAATCAATCCAGCCGCGAAAGCGTAGGAAATGTAGCGGATTAAAATATTAAAGACCGACCTTTCAAAAATTCCCGCATTCGCCTGCATCAAATAACTCGCGCGAAGCTCGCCGAGAACGTATAAACCGCTCGCCAGAAATATTAATAAAAAAAGGACGCTCAGTCCAAGATTTATAAAACCGAGAGTGAAACTTCTGAACTTTTTGATATTTACAAAAGACAAAACGGTCAGAAAAAACATCGTGTAATTGATTTGCCAGATGATACTGTAACGACCAAAGTCGGCATCGAAAATTGTGTTTGCGCCGGCTGCCGCATTTGCGGTGGCGGAGCGAATCAATCGAGAAATATAATAATTGGCGATTTCGATGCGAAAAACATTGTAGAGCGTGGCGAGAAAAACAACGGGAATTGCGAATCTGGTAATTGCGGCTAACTGCGGCGATGTGGTCGGCTCGTAATTTTTATCGCGGTTTATATAATTTATAAAAGCGAATGCGGCACAAAAGAAAATTCCGACGACGAAAAACGGGTTAAAAAAGGCGGTCAAATAATTTTCATTCGTGTAAGAACGCTCTTGAAGAATCTGCCAGTCATTCAATAAACTGACAGAAGCAAGCAGCATCAGCG
>JALYZF010000103.1 GCA_030948995.1 Acidobacteriota bacterium | reverse complement strand
GGCATTTTTTCCTGCTCGACCGCTCCGACAAATTCAATATTTTCGAGCTTTAACTCGCGCGCCAAATTTTCCAACCGCTCGCGCTCGCTGCCGAAACCGGCGACAATTAATTTAGCCTGCGGATATTTTTTCTGAACGATGGCAAACGCGCGCAAAATGCAGGGAATATTATAAAGCTCTTCGAGCAATCGGTTTGACAAAAAAATCGGGCGTAAAGGTTTTCTCGCCCGAAAACGGAAACGGTCAATATCGACAAAATTGTAAATCGGCTGCGCCTTGAAACCGTATTCGGCAAATTTGCCGACCAAATAATTCGACGGAACGACGATTCGGTCAAAAAGCCGCAATGTCGGCTTCAAACTTCTGCTCCAATTCGCAAAATGCCTTTTAATTTGCCCGCTGCGGTAATTGAGAATCGTTTTTTTGCCGAAAATTTTAGCGACCAGAACGGCGGGCGTAGGTGTCAGAAGAAAGGAAAAATGAGCGGCGGAAAAAATATGAATCACGTCGTATTTCGGAATTTTTGTGAGAATATCGAACCAGAATTTTATCTGCGTAACAATCGTCCGCGCGAATTTTATTTGCTGTAGGCGCGGCAAAAATTTCGGTCTGATTGATTGAATTCCGACTTGCAGATTCGGTTCTTCATTAAGTTTTTCCAGCAGGCGCGAGGCTTGCACGGCTTGCCCGCCGACGAATGCGTCGAGCGTCGGCGCCACAATCAAAACTCTTATCAATTTGTTTTTTGACACTTCTTTTGCCGGACTTTCTTCGTTCAATTTTGCGTTGCCTTGAAACGAAATTTCTTCAAATCTCTGCATACTTTTGACGAACTGAAAATCTTTCATCTTTTACATCGTCGCAATTTCCGCTGCAACTTTTCGGCGTCTCAAAAGAGTTTCATAAAGTGCTAAGGTTTTCTCAATTTGCGCGTCGGAGGAAAATTTTTCTTCAACGATTCTTTTTCCCTCAAGTCCAAATTTCTGGGCTTTTTTTTCGTCTTCAAGAAGCTCAATCAAACGTTTTGCCATCGTTTGAAAATCGTCGGATTCGATTAAAAATCCGGTTTCGCCTTCTACAATCGCTTCGCTTGCACCGCCGACGTTTGTAGCAACGACCGCGCGTCCCGCCGCCATATATTCCAAAATCGAATTGGAAAATCCTTCGTTAGTCGAGCTTAAAACGCAGATTTCGGAAATCGAAAGCAGTTCTGCAATAGCCGTGCATCGCCCGATAAAATGACACGACCCGGCAATTCCCAATTCTGCGGCAAGATCTTTTAATTGCTCGAGCAGTTCGCCTTCGCCCGCCAGAACAAATTCCGCTTCTTCAACATTTTTTTTCACAATTTGCGCCGCGCGCAAAAACATCGCTTGATTTTTCACAACGTGCCGGAGATTCGCTACAATTGTTACGAACTTTTTATTATTTTCCGGCGGCAAGCCGAACATTTTGCAGATTTCCGCGCGCGTGAAATTCGCTTTCGGCTGTAATCTTTTTAAATCCAACCCGTTATAAATGACTTCGACTTTATTGCCTGAAACGCCATATTTAATCAAATAATTTTTAACCGCTTGTGCATTGGCGACGATTGTATGCGCCAGACGAAACGCTTGACGTTCCGCGCGAAGCTGGCTCGCTGTTTTCATTCCGCCGGTTTCCCGTTTTGAGGCAATTCGCACCGGAACATTCGCAAATTTCGCGGCGAGCATACCGAAAACATTTGTGTAAAAATCGTGCGTGTGAACAATTTTTATATTGTTTTCACGAATAAACCACGCGGCTTTTTTTATCTGGCGCAGCATATTAAAATCGTAAAAGCTCGTCAATTTGAATTCGGGAATGTTTGTAAAACCGATTTTCTCGACTTCTTCGCGTAAAACGCCCGCGCTATCCAGCGTTGCTAAAAAAACGTTGAAAGTTCCTTCTTCGCGCAGAAGACGCGCAAGTTGAATCGCCTGCCGTTCCGAACCGCCTTGATGAAAACTGCCGGCAATTTCCAAAACATTTGCTTTCATCATTTATGCGATTGCCTTTGAGGTTTCTTTGTCTAGGAGAATTTTTGCTCCCGTGTTTTCTCTTTCATATCTGAGCCACGATTCAAGCACGTAAATAAACCATAACTGACGAGGCGCCCAATTTTTTTCGGCTGATTTTTTTAATAATTCAAGCGTTGCGGCGGAATTTATCCAACCTTCTTGCTCAAGCAGTGAATCGCGCAAAACTTCTTCGATTGCGCCGCGCCAATGTCCGGTAATCCATCGCTGAACGGGAACTCCGAAGCCCTGTTTTCTGCCTGCGGCGACTTTCTCGCTGATTCGTCGGCGCGCAATTTCGCGCAAAACAGCTTTTGAGTTCCCGCCGTTCATCCGAATCGAAAACGGCAGTGACGCGGCAAATTCCCATAAATCCGAGTCCAGAAACGGCGAGCGTGCTTCAAGCGCGTAAAACATCGTTCCGCCGTCAACTTTTGTCAGATATTCGCCCGTAAATCTCGTGCGCCGGTCGTATTCTAAAAACTCGGACAAAAGATTTTTGCCCGATTCTTTCGACCAAATCATTTCGCGGTGAGAAATTTTTATGTTGTTTAAGCGCTCGCCGAGAAGATTATTTTTCCGGTAAACCGGAAGTCCGTCGCGCGCTGTTCCGACTGCCGCAAGTCCGCCCGAAACGTAATCTAAAAACGAAGAAGCACGCTTTAATGCACTTGATTGCGGAACATTGCCGCGTAAATTCAACCACAAGTTTTTGGCAAAATCCGGCGTCTGTCGCGCTGCTCGCTGAGCCAACCAAAAATTTTTATGTTCCGGGTAACCGAGAAAGATGTCGTCGCCGCCGTCGCCGGTCAGCAAAACCGTTGCTTCTTTTGCAACGACTTTTGATACGTCGAGCATTCCCAGAGCCGACGCGCAGGCGAAAGGCTCGCCGTAAGCCTTGATTAAATCCGAGACGTTCGGCGGCGCGTCCGCGTTCATTTCCAAAATTTTGTGCCGAATGCCGAGTGTTTTAGCAGTTTCGGCAGCAGCAAGGCTCTCATCCCAAACGTCGTTCGGCGTGCCGACCGTGTAAGCCGTAATGTCGCCGCCCAAATGCTTGATTGCCCAGCAAACAAGCCCCGAATCTATACCGCCGCTTAAAAGCGCGCCGACCGGAACGTCTGCGTCAAGACGTTTTTCGACTGCTTGCAGAAAAAGTTTTTCCGTTTCTTCGACCGCTTGCTCGAAAGAAATATCTATTGTCCCGCTCTGCGGCAAATCCCAGTATTTCCGGGTTTTTATTTCGCCTTCAGACCATTCGAGAATCGTCGCCGCCGGAATTTTTTTGATGTTTTGGTAAATTGAAAAATCGTCTGTAACAAAACCGAATTCCAAATATTCGGCAACAGCTTGCTCGTCTAAATCGCCGCCGAAACCGGAAAATTTCAGAGCGCGAACGCTCGACGCAAATGCGACCGCGCCATTTTCAATCGCGTAAACGAGCGGTTTTACGCCGAGGCGGTCGCGGACAAGAAAAAGTCTTCCGCGACGGTCGTCCCATAAACCGAAGGCAAACATTCCGCGCAGGTTTTGGACTAATTTATCGATTCCCCATTCGTTGTAGCCGTGAATTAAAACTTCGGTGTCGGTCTGGCTTTCAAATGTGTAGCCGGCGCTTTTGAGTTCGCCTCGCAACGCGCGGAAATTATAAATCGCGCCGTTGAAGACGACGCCGATTTTGCCGTCGGGCGACAGCATCGGTTGATGTCCGGCAGAGCTTAAATCGAAAATCGAAAGACGGCGATGTCCTAAAACAGCGCGCTCCCAGCTTTCGACGCCTTTGTCGTCGGGACCGCGATGCTCTAAAACGTTCAGCATTCGCCCGATTCTTTCGGCTGCCAAATCATTTTTTCTTTTACTGACGAATCCGACAATTCCGCACATACGCTTGAATTTTATTATTTATTTAGGGCTTAGGACAAGAGAATTTCAGGCGGGCTTTGCAATTTTGGAGTAATCGGCAAAACTCTCAAAAGTATAACATAGGTCGTCGTGTCTCGCCGAGAATTTTACTTTCAACAACTCTAATTATTGCCGAGTATTTTCAATTGTTTTTGAATGTAAATTCCGTAAATCGGAAATCAGTTTACGGAATTTACATTCCATTTTTCATAACGAAAGTCGTCGTATTTTTCTCAGGCAGCGAAACGCTGAAAACGTTTTCCGACGTTCGGACGTTTAAATTATTTCCCAAGCGCCGCGCCGTTGCAAATTCGAGCTTTTGCGGACTGTTGATAATTTCCTTCCCGTCCAGAGAAAAATGCGCGCCGCCGACCATTACGAATTCTTCCGGCAATTCTTCGCCCGCGCTAAAACGCGCCCAGAGAAAGCGAAAATCGGTATCGAAAATTTCGGTGTGAACAATTTCTTCCCCGTCCGAAAAGACGAAAACATCCTTATAGTCTCGGTATTCGATAACAAAAGCGCGACCACCGATTAATTCAATTTCGGAAATTTCCGGCGCGGCAAAACCCGTCTCATCCGGCAGTAGAAAAGTAAAAAATTCCTGCGCGCCCGTGCCGGACGAAGCAAAGCGCACGAGCGGCGCGTCAATGCGCTTTCCGTAAACGGGCGAAACTGTGCTTTCTTCCCAGTGCCAATCGCCGTTGTCGCCGCAGGTAAAAAAGCGCAAGCCGATGCCCGAATCGGACGCTTCGCCGACGCACAAACCGCCGTTCTGCGCGCTCTCGATTAAAGGATGCGTTCCGGCATTAAAATGAAAATTCAAACGGTAATCGTGCTTGCCGCGCGTTTCGACGAAATCGCGCATTATCCAGTAATCGTTTTTCAAAAATAAAATGCTTCTGGTATGAGCGGCGGGCGCGTCCGTAAGACGTTCGTAACCGTCGTGAGAGCCTTCAAAAAAATCGAATCTGTCTTCGGAAATCCAAGACCGAAGCCGCGCCTGCGCCTTTGTCTGCCAGTTGAATTTCTCGCCCGGTTCGGATTGCGATTTTCCGTCAACGGTCAGCGTATTGTGCGCGGCGGTCGAGCGAAAATAATTTCTCGCGTCTTCCGATTCGTGATAAGTGTAAGTTCCCGAATCGACCAGAACAGTTCTGCCGCCGATTGCCAAATCAATCGAAAGCGCATCGGCGTGTCCGTGTCCAGCGCTGAGCGCGCCGATTTCGCCGCAATCGACGAGCAGGTAATTGTCCGTCTCCGCCCAGCCGTCTCGCATTACAAAACAGCCGCCGTCTTTAAATCCGAAAGAATTTTCTTCGGGTCTTTGCGCGGGCAAATCTTTGAAAGTTTCAACCGTTTCCGCGCCTAACAGCCAGAGCGTTTCTTCCGCGAAATCTTTAGCGACGAATTTGTAATCGCCGCGCTCGAAAATTATTGCGCCAGTCGAAAGAGCGGCGCGAAAATCGTTTGGCTGAGCGTTTGAATGTGGCAGGCAGATGCCGCCGTCGTCATCTCCGACAAGCGGCGTCGTGCCGTCGGGACGGGTAACGAACATCAGAAAATCGAGAGCAGACTGCAATTTGGCATCGAGTTTTTCTTCAATGCTGCTTCCGATTTCGCTGCCGTTTAATATTCTCAAAATATGAAATTGCGTGTAAAAATCCGTCGTGTATCGCTGATACCAAGTTGACTGCTCGAAATAAACGCCGTCGGGCAGAATCTGGCGGTCGAGTTCGGCAAGCAGGATTTCTTCGCCCAATTTGCGCCATTGCGCGCTCTGAGCGAAAAACGGCAATTGCGTTCCGAGATAATAAAGACCGAGCGCTTCGCCCGTCAGATGCGTGTTCGGGCTGTAATAAGTAGAAAGATATTTTTCGATATGCCTGCCGTGCAGGTAAAGAAATTTTAGAGCTTTGCGGAAAAGCTCGGGCGTAAAGCTCGCCGAATCTCGAAAGAATTGAAACGCCCAAATCCAGGACATCGCGCGGAAAGCGACTTCCAGACTACTTGCCCAATTTATGCCCATTTGCGGCGGATTCTGCTCCATCCAGCTTTCGAGATGCCGCGCGAAAGTTGCGGCAAACCGCTCGTCTTTGGTCAGCCAGAAAGCGACGCCGAGCGTGAAAAAATGCTGATGACGATTGAGTTCCCAGATTATTTTCTTGTCTCCCGTTTCGTCCGTCGCCAGCTCGTCGAATTGTTTCCAGTGTTTAATCGGCGAATGTTTTCCCGACACCGGCTCGTAATGCCAATCAACCGGCGAGCCGAAATCAAGTTCGCTGAAGCCGAGAATATCAAATTTCCCTTCCGTGATTTTTTCCGCTTTTTCAATAAAAGCGCGCGCGCTTTTTTCGCCGAAGTTTTGCCGAAAAATTTGCAGCGTTTTTTCCTTTTGCCGAAATGACGGGAAAAACGCCGACGCCGAGTTTTGAAAAAATTTCCCGAACAGAGATTCGGCTGAAACGTTGCCGCCGGCAAAGGCGGATTTATCGAGCAGGCTCGCAAATTCTTCGTCCGAGAGCGAATTGCCACCGATGCCGATTTGTTCGCCGTAAACGGAGATAACCTGTTCGCTGCGAGCGAGAATTTCCGTCCAGCTTTTGCCCTTCATTTTCAATAGTTTATCAATCGCATTACCCATCGTTTTTCAATACCAAGCTGACCCTGCTTGTTCCTCGGTGTTTTATTTTTTGCGCGCTTTGCCGCGCAGTCGATTACCGTTTTTAAGCAATAATCTCGAAACTCGTGCAGAGTTTTCGTTCTCTATTAGTTTGCCGATATAACTATATTAAACGGTTGACGCGCCGAAGCAAAGTAAATTTTGCAGCCGCCGCTCCATTTTTGATTCACGGTAACGGCAAACATCTGACGCGCCGCGACCGATTAAAAATTAACAGTCCGGTAAATATAAGTGGTAATTGCAGCTTATTTCCAAAAATGCCGCGCTTTTACTCGCCCGTTGCAAAATTCGCTTTAGCCAAAAAGCCGAATTAGTTATCGACAAATTTTCGATGCCACAACTCCAACATCCACAGCAGCCAGAGCGCGTGCGAGTGGTCGCGCCGCCCGTTTGAATGTTCGTCGAGAAGATTTTGGACGTAAGATTTTTCAAAATAACCGCGCTCTAAAGTTCGTTGGGCGCTTAAATCCGCTCGAATTCTCGCTCTTAGCTGCGCGTTTATCCATTCGTTAATCGGCACGCCGAAGCCTTGTTTTTCGCGGTAAAGAATTTCTTGGGGAACTGTGCCTTCCATCGCACGTTTGAGAATATATTTTGTCTCCGTTCCTTTCATTTTCAGCGCAGGCGGAATCTGCACGACGAATTCAATTAATTTATGGTCGAGTAGCGGCACGCGGGCTTCCAAAGATGTCGCCATCGTCATCCGGTCAACTTTTGTCAAAATATCGCCGGGCAGATAAGTTTTGCTGTCGAGATATAGTAGCTTGTCAATCGCGCTTCCGGTCGAAACCGTTTCGGCAAGCGCTTTAAAATCGCGTTCGACCGCGCCGACCGCGCCGTTTAATTTCGACAGAAAATCTTTTGAATATAAAAGTTTTTTCCGAACATTGTTGAAATGCGAAACGCTGTCAATATAACGGTCAACCGCGTCTAGCGAGATGTTGTAAAGATAATTTTTGCCGCGAAATCCTTCGGGGAGTTTTTCGCTTAAATTTTGCAGAACGCCTGCGCGAATCGCTTTTGGCAAATTTTCTAAGCCGCTTCGCCGCTTGTCCGTCGCGTAGCGCGTGTATCCGGCGAAAAGTTCGTCGCCGCCGTCGCCCGAAAGCGCGACCGTTACAAACTCGCGCGCCATTTTCGCAACCATAAAAGTCGGCAGCGCAGAAGAATCCGCAAAAGGTTCGTCAAAATGCCAGACAAGTTCGTCGACAATCTCAACCAAATCCGGCGTAACGACAAATTCGTGATGCTCCGTTCCGAAATGTTTGGCGGCAACGCGCGCAAATTTTAATTCATTAAAACTGTCTTCGTTAAAGCCGATGGAAAAAGTTTTAACCGGAACATCCGATATTTGAGACATCATTGCAACGACGGTCGAAGAATCAACCCCGCCCGACAAAAACGCGCCCAAAGGAACTTCGCTGATTAAGCGAACGTTGACGGCATCTTTGATTTTCTCGCGCAGAATCTCAATGTATTCATTTTCGCTTTTTATGTTTTCCGGTTTCGCGTAATTAAAATCCCAATATTTGCGCGTTTCGATTTTACCGTCTTTAAAAGTGAGAAAATGCGCGGGCGCGAGTTTTTGCACCGATTTGAAAATGCAGAATTCCTCCGGCACGTAACCGAACGTCAAATATGCGTCGAGCGCGGCGAAATCTATTTCTTTTTCAATCTCGCCGTGCGTTAAAAGCGTTTTCAGTTCCGAGCCGAAAACGAAATTTCCAGCTTCGGTCAGCGCGTAAAAAAGCGGCTTTTTCCCCGTGCGGTCGCGGGCGATGAAAAGCGCTTCGTCACGAAAATTCCAAATCGCAAAGGCGAACATTCCGCGCAGTTTTTCCAAACAATCTGCGCCGAATTCCTCAAAAGCGTGAACTATCGTCTCCGTGTCAGAGTTGGTTTTAAAGCGATGTCCGAGTGATTCGAGTTCGGTTTTCAACTCACGGAAATTATAAATCTCACCGTTAAAAACTATTGCCAGATTTCCGTCTTCGCTGTAAATCGGTTGCTGACCGCTTTTTAAATCGATAATCGAAAGCCGCCGCATTCCGAGCGCGGCACGCTCTTTAACAACCGTTCCCTGTTCGTCGGGACCGCGGTGCGTGATAACTTTGCACATTTTGTCGAGCAAAATTTCACGCGCCTCGACGGGCGAGTTTCTGTCTTTTGAAATAAATCCGGCAATTCCGCACATTCTCGTTTTATATTTTGGACTTTAGATTTTGGATTGGGTTCGCAAGCGGTAAACCGCTTTCGCTTTTGACATTTTCGCGGCGCGTTAATTTGCGGAAAACGTTTTTCAGTTTTTCTCTATCTTTTGCGTCGAGCGCGCCGAAAAGATTGACGAAAAATAAATAAACGAGTCCGAAAAGCGCAAAGCAAATACCGAGAAACAAAGTTCCGCCGACGAAATCTGAGGCTTTTTCAAAGTGAACAAAAGCTAAAATGCTGCGGCTGAATTCGAGACAAACTTCCGTTAAAAAATCTCTGGCAAACGAATAAAAAACAAACAAAACCGCGCCTGACGCGAGCGCGGCAAGCGCGGTTTTGCCGATTGATTTGAGCAAAGAAACGTCGGCGCTTTCGACTTCGAGAACCCGCAAAATTTTTGAAAGCGAGACGAGTCTTTCAAACGCGACGACGACGACGACAATGGCAATCATTCCGCGCAAATCAAAATGGTTGATGCCGAAATAAAGCGCGCCTAAAAGGGCGAAAAATAAAACGATTCTTATCTTCAAAAGAAATCTGCCGACTTCCGAAAAGGCGCGCCCAATCGGGTCGAGCATCAAGCAGTAAAACGGCAAGAGTAAGAGATTGACGCGAAAAATCGGAACGCTTGCCGCGTAGTTTTTCGTAAACAGTGTAGTGATAAATTCTTCGGCGACGATAGAGAGAAAAACGAAAATCGGAAAATATGCGAGCGCGAGTTTGTGCATCGCCGAGACGGTCATCAAAAGCATTTCGCGCTTTTGTCCCAGCGCCTGCAGCTCGCTCATACGCGGAATCATAACCGCGCTGATTGATTCGTAAAGCATCGCAATCAGCGGCAATTCAAAACAGCCGTAAGCATAAATCGCATATTCAGCCGACGTGAAACGGTAACCGACAAAATAATTATGAACGTCCGTTTGAACCGTGTATAAAAGTCCGGCAAGCCCGAAAGGAAGCGCGTAAATAATTTGTTCTCGAAAAAACCGAAAATCAAAGGCGCGCCAGAATTTCGGAAAACGCGAATTGAGATAAACGAGAAGAGCAATCGTTTGCACAACGCCCTGCACAATCGCCGCGTAAACAAAGGCTTCGACGGTTGAAAAAGCGATAACCGCGCCCGCCATCAAAACGGTTTTGGTAAATTGTGCGAAGATTATGAAAAAGGTTGCGCGGCGAGTTTCGCGGTTGGCGAGTGCGACGATTTCCAGAAAAGTCGAGAAAATCCAGAGCCAGATGACAATGCCGACAAGCGGCGCAAGGCGCGTCAGTTCTTCGTTATGAAAAATGTTTCCCAAAAGTTGCGGAAAAAGGAAGAGCAGGAAACACGCTGCGCCGCCGGTTATAAAATTAAACAGCAGAATATTGAAAATCGTCGCGTTGCGTTTTTCCGGCTGGCGATTGAGAAAATAATACGCGCTCATCGAAAATCCGAGCGGCAAAATCGAAACCGCGTTTATTATAACGAGGAAAACCTGCCGGTAAACGCCGACTTTATCCTGCGTCAAATAGCGAACGGTCAAGAGCGGCAGCAGAAACGAAAGCGCAAAGCCGCAGATTTTAGCAAACAGCAGCCACGCGCTTTGCCGCGTCAGCGAGGCTTGCTCTTGCATTTTTTCCGGTATTATTTCCTGCGTCGCTTCCATCATTATTATCTTTGCGCCGGTTCTACTGTTCGTCTCGCAATCGCCTGCAAAGGCTTGTCGAGCCAAGATTGCCGCAGATTTTTAGCGTAGAAAAATCCGGCGAAAACCAGAATCGGATTTTCGCACGCGAGTAGTTCTGCTTCGCTGCCGGCAAATTTTGCGCGAAACCTTTTTAAGGCGTTTTCAAACGCGCTAAAATACATCCAGCGCGGAACGCCGAAAAGTTTCGCGTCGTCGGTTTGGCGGTAATAAACGCTCATCAAATATTTCGATATTCCCGCGCTGAAACACCATTGCCGGTAATAAGATTTCGACACGCGGTAAGCGGGCATAAAATGGTAAATCACAAGTCGCGGGTAATAAACTCCGCGCCGTCCTGCGCGCAGCAGCTTGTCATACATTATATCGTCTTCGCAGCTAATCAGATTTTTTCCCGACGCGCCGACGCCTTCGGTAAACGTTCCAACTTGCAAGAAAACTTCGCGTTTGAAAATCGAATGCCCGCCGGTTAGAATCGGTGTTTCGGATGTAAAAACCCATTCTTCGTCGCCGTAATCGCGCCAGCTTAAAACGCCTTCTTTGAGCGGCTCGACCCAATCGGGAATTTCCTCTCGTTCCCATTCGGGCAGCATTTTCCCGCCGACAAAATCAATTTCATCCCACCGCTCGCGGAAGATTTTTTCAATCTCGACAAACCAATCTGCGGCGACTGCAACGTCGTCGTCAACGCCGCTTAAAAGCTCGCCGTCGGCGCGTGCGATTCCCGTGTTAAGCGCGTAGGAGCGTCCCTGTTTGGCTTCAAAAATGTATTCTAGTTCAACCTTTTTAAATTTGGATTTTAATTCCTCAACCGTCGCCCGCGTCCCGTCAGTCGAATTATTATCGACGACCGTTACTTTTACCGAAAAATTCGGCGGCAGTTCAGCGTTCGCTAGACTCAGCAAAGTTCGTTCAAGCAGTTTCGCGCGGTTGTAGGTCGGAATTATGATGTCGAGTTTCATAAACGATTATTTCGGCGAATCGGTCGGAGAGATGAACGCGGCTTCGGCGGGGCGCGCCCGTTTGAAAAGTTTCAAGGCAAGCTCCGGTTTAACTTTAAGAAGCGACGCTAGAGCGGAATATTTCAGTTTGCGGTAATACTTATTAGCCTGCTGGAAATTGTTACGCGCCTCAGAGAAATTTTCCTGAAGAAGATTATATTTTCCTTTTTCAATTTCGAGTTCGGCAAGAGATAAATTCAAATGTTTTTTTAACTCTTCTTTTTCCGTCGCGGTCAGTTCGTATTTTTTCTCGATATGTCTGAAAACCGCTACGGAACGTTCTGCCCGCTGCACGTTGCTGCCTGACAAACCTATCTGAGATACGCGATATTTAAGCAAAACTTTTTTTTGATAATCGAGCCACGCGCCGGATTTTGCCAGCCGAAACCACAAATCAAAATCTTCAGAGACAAGCGGCGGCAAGTCAGCGTCAAATTTTCCAACCGCCAAAACCTTTTCGCGCCGCACGACAGTTCCCGAAGTGATAACGTTGCATTGCCCGCTCAAAAGGGTTTCGGTTGTAACCGCGCCGCTCGATGGCGATTTGACCATATATGTTTCGGATTTGTCGCGTAAATTGCCGAAAAGTTTGGCGTCGGCGTAAATCAAATCGCAGCTTTTAGTTGTAAGCGCACTCAATTGTGCGTCGAGATATTCGGGCAGCCAAACGTCGTCGCCGTCTAAAAAGGCGAGAAATTCGCCGTGCGCCGCGTCAATCGCCGTGTTTCGCGCCGCCGCCGTTCCGCCATTTGCCTGACGAATATAAATTATGCGTTCGTAATAATTTTCAAGCGCCGCTTCCAATTTCTCTGTGTCGGGCGAGCCGTCGTTGACAAGAATGATTTCATAATTTTTGAACGTTTGAGCAAGAACGGAATCGAGAGTTTCACCAATGAGTTCCGCGGAATTGTAAGCGGGAATAACGACGCTGACACGCGGCGTCGGATTCGTCTTTTCTCCGACTTTTTTCTCTAAAATTTTATCGCCCGACATAAAGTTTATTTAATGGAAAATGGAAAATATCGTTTTTTAAATTTCTCGGTTTTTTGCTTTGCATTCTTTATTATCTTAAGTTGTTTGCCTGTGTCCATCGCGTTTAGTTTTCTGCTTCCAATTTTCCATTTTCCACTTTCCATTTTTCGTTATCCCGAATCGGCTCCCAGCGCGCAAAGCGTTCACCGCGCAGGAATTTATAAAAACCAACGGTAGAAGCCAAATTTGTCAGCACAAAATAAAGCGGCATTGCCAGAACGCCCGTCGATTTTTTGGTTTTCTCCAGCATCCAAGCCGCAAAAGCCATAGCGTAAAAAACTATTTGAAGCGCGAAAAGAGCGACGAAAGTTTCAGATGAAAAAGCGAGCGCCGCCGTAGAAACCAATAACGCGATTAAAAAAAGCGGCACGCTGTAGCGAAAAATTTTGTGCGAGACAAGCTCGACTGCATAGAAACCGCTTTTGAACGGGCTAAGCATCGCGCGGTTGCGCCATAAATCAGTGATTGTCTGCGAAATAACGCGCACGCGCATTCGTATTTCCTTGTCCGTTCGCTGGTTCGTTTCTTCCGTACAGATAGCATTCGGCTCATAAACGGTTCGCAAATTTTGTTCGCGCATCACGGTTGCAATCAAAAAATCCGAACACGCTTCCGCATACATCGGGCGATAAGCAGATTTGCGGACGGCATATAGACAGCCTGACGCACCGATAAGAGAACAGGCGCGACTTTCGCTTTCCTTCAAAAAAGTTTCGTAACTCCAATATCTTTTCGCGCCTGTGCCGACCTGCGAGCGTGTTTCGTCAACATAAATCAATTTTCCGGCAACGCAGCCGACGGTTTCGTCCGCAAAATTCGGCAGCATCCGGCGCAAAACGTCGGGCGCATACATCGTCGTTGCATCGGAAAAAAGTATTATTTCGCCCGTCGCAATTTCGACCGCCGCGTTCTGTGCCATTGTCTTGCCGAGTCTTTCCGTTTGCCTGTGAAGTTTGACGCCACGCGCGGCAAATTCTTTGACAATCTCTTCGGTTTTATCGTTTGAACAATCGGAGGCGACGAGAATTTCCAGCTTTTCCGGCACGTAATCTATATCTAAAGTGTTTTCGAGTTTGGCGCGAATGGCGCGCTCTTCATTGTAAGCCGTAATCAAAATCGTAACCTCCGGCTCGAAATCACCCTGCTTTACGGTCTTTGGAAATAGAAGACTGATTGTATAAACAAGCAGCGGATAACCGGCGTAAGTGTAGAGAAGCGCGGCGACGCTTGACCAAAAAACTGTTTGTGCGACGAAATTTAGAACCATTGATGCCTGCCGATTTTTACGCTTTTTGCAGCCGGAAATAATCGCTTAGATGCGTTTCCCTTTCAACTTCTATTCCTTTCTCGATTTGTCTGCTTTGGTAAATGCGCCGCAAGCAAACCGCGTATGCAATCGGATAATATACGAACCAATTATACGCAACCGGACCGAAAAAGCTGGAAACCATATAACCTATGATGCTCGCCTGAACGCCGACCGACAGATAATAAAGCCATTGGTCTTCCGTTTCTCCAAACAATTGCCGTTCGACGGCGGCAAGTTTTCTTAGCGGGCTGACCATTAAAGTTACGTAGGCAAAAGCCGCCAGCCAGCCGAGTTCGCTTGATACTTGCGTGTAAGCGTTGTGCGTCTGCAAATTGCGTATGCCGACGACCGGAAAATTTCCGATGCCGATTCCCTGCGGATTTCTCAAAGTAACAATTAATGAAAGTTTCAGAAGTTCGCGCCGTTGGTCTGATGAACCAACAGGGTCGAGCGACGGAATAAAAATTGACAAAATTCGCAAACCGTAATTGCCCGGCGCAACCGCTATAAATATTAAACCGACAACCGCCGCAATTAAGATAACCTTAAAGCGCTGCCGTTTCCCCAATTTCCAGACTAAAACCATTGCGACCGCGATTAAACCCAAAAATCCGCCGCGCGATTGTGTTACGGAATTTCCCGCAATCATCAGCAGAGCCGTCGCAAAATATAAAATTCGCGCCGCTTTGTTTTTCGTTGCAAAGCCAAGGGCGATAGCAATCGGCGTGAAAATAACTAGATGCAGCGCCATATCGTTCGGATTGCCGAACATTCCGCCGAAATCGACGTTGACCCTGTAACCTTCGGTTTTAAAAACGCCTTGCCGGTAAAGCTCAAGCGCCTGAAAACTGAGCATTGCGCCGACGCCGATTGAAAGCCACATTAAACCTTTCAGACGCGCCTGCGTTCGCAAAGTGTTGACCATTACGACAAATATCACGATGACTTTAATAAAAGTATCGCTAAAAGTCGCCCACGCAAGCGCCGGGTCTTTAGCAATCGGTATAGTAACGAGCGCCCAAGCAGCCATAAAAAGGACGCATTTTATCTCGGTCGAGAAAGTCGTCAGCGTTCCTTCATTTGAAAATTGTGTCGGTAGATAAACGAGCAGCGTCGCAATTGCAATTACCAGCGCAATCGAAGACAAACCGGAAAGCGCCGGAATCAATTCATAAGGGCGAAAATAGACGATTAGCGTGAAAAGAAAAATTCCGGCGTAAGTCAAACTGTGTCCGTTGCGCGCTAGCCAGTGGTCGCTATTTAAAAGCTTGCGGTCTTTCTCGGCTTTTTTTTCTTCCTTCTTTTGCTTTTTCAGTCCGGCGTAATTTGTTTCGTTTTCCGTTTGCTCGGCTTTTCCCGTTTGAAACGAATTTTCCGCTTGCAGCGTTTTTTCTGATTCTGAAAACGCTGCAAGCGGAATTTCTTCTTCTAAATTTGAATTGGTTAATTTCCGATTAGTTAAACTTTCCGGCGCGTTTTGTTTGCTTGATTGTTTTGCCGAAGATTTAAGCGGTGCGTGGTCGCTCCGGTCTGCCGCGCCGTTTTTAGCGTTTGACGAAAAAGTTTTGTAGTCGAGACTTTTCTTGTTTTTGTCGGCAGGCATCTGTAAATTTTAACGGCGCACTGGTCGGGAGAATTTTCCGTTTATTCTTAACTGGGCAATTTTTGTCGGAAAAATTTTCAGATGACATTTTAACATTTTCGCCGCAGACGCGCTAAGAAGTTGAGGAAACCGAAAGCGAATCATTGCGATTTATCCGACGGCGACTTCTTCTTCTTTTTCGCTGACGATGATTTCCCGCACCTTGCGCTTGAGAGCTTTTTCAAAATGCCGCGCTTCGTTGACGCCGTTAAAAGAAAGTTGCTGCAAATTCGATTCGATGCGCTTGCGATAATCCGAAACGAGCGAATCGGAAACGCCGAGCATTTCCGCGACTTCCAGCTGCGTTCCGCTGTCCGAGATTAAATAGCAATGCCACAAAACGCTTATCATCCGCTCGTATTGCTTGGCTTTGCCGCGCACGGATTTGTTTAGTTCTTTCAGAAAACCTTCAACTAAACCCGCCGAAGACAATTCCGCCTCGCGGCGCACGACGTTTTCTTCGGGCGTCTCGCGCGTGTCGGCGTAATCGAAATCCATCCGGTCGTCGTCATTATCGCTTGTTCCGCCGACCGGAACGAGATAAATATCCATAATCGGCAAGCGCGACATAACGAACGAGCGAAGAGAGCGAACGTCAACCGGCGAATCGACGGCTTTGAAAACTTTGATAATTAATTTTTCGAGTTCGACGTTGCTGATAACGATTTGCGCGTCGCCCGTGCAGCCGACCATTCGCGTATCGCGGCTTTGAAAGGAAACGACCTTAACGCGCTCTTCCATTTCTTGGACGTTGCGGCGCGATTTGCCGTCTTTCCATTCCGCCAAACCGTAGAGACGGTCGGCAAGACGGCGATGAACGTCTGGATTATTAATGTTATCGAAACGCTTAAAACTTTTGCCCGTTTGAATCAATGTAGAAACGCGGCGCGCAAGACGGTAAGATTCGGGGTAACGCTTGCGAAGCTCGGCGGTCAGCATATTGGTGAGCTCAATCTGGCTGATTTCCGCTTCGATTTCCGCGTCCGACATTTGCGTGTCGATGTAATGCTGAAAACGTTCTTTTCCCAAAAGGGCGACAAAAAGTTCCTGTGTTAGATCGGTGTAAGCGTTATATTTTCCTTCTTCGACGAGAAAGCCGGCGCGCTTTGAAGCACGCACCAGCGGATGCGAGGAAACTATCCGGTGAAGTTCAGTCCAAATCTGATTAACGTCAGATTTCTTCAGGCTTTCATTCCATTTGCCGACCTTTATTTGTCTGGTCTGGGCAGATTTTGGAAGGCGTTCCTGCTGTTTGTTTACACTCATATTTAAACCTTTTTATTTGTCGTCTTTTGATTTTTCTGCGAATTTTCGTCCGACGAAATTGTTTCGTGTTTGGCGGGGCAGAAACTTTTTCTCAAACTTGTCGCAAATTAAGAATTTTGCAGAAAATTTGTAAATTAACCGTCGAGCATTTCGGTTAATTTGGAGGAGCAGCCGATAGGATTTCCGGTCGCCTTAACGACTACAATTTAGATGTTAGCAATAATTTTGATTTTGAGCAACATTTTTTTGTATTTTTTTGTGTTGTTTAACAAATGATGCAAGCTATTATATTTCTTCACTTGCAGTTGAGATAAATTATCTTCCGTTGTTTTTTGAATAATTTTTATTGTTTTTATCGCGCGGGTTTTGGAAGGCGGCGGGCATTATAGATTTATTTTTTTGTAGTGAGTAAATTTTTCCGTTTGATTTTTTGGACTTGGGAAATCTCTGTTCAAATTTAAAATATGTTTTCGTTAAAAATGATTACTTTTTGTAAAAGCGCGGACTGCCCGACTTCTCAAGAGTTGCTGGCGTTTCAGAATAATGCGGCGGATTCAGGCAGAGAATCGTTAGAGATTCGTCGGCATTTAGCTGTTTGCGAGTTTTGCGCCTCGGAGGTGGAATTTTACGCCCATTACCCGCAAGCCGAAGAAAAGGTGGGAAAAGTGGAAATTCCGCTGCCGCTCAAAGAACTTGCCCAAGCTCTTTTAAGCAACGAACATAAGGATTTTTCGTCGCTCAACGATTTACTTTCCGAAAATGAAAATGTGAAGGCTTAATATAGTAATAAGTGGTAAGTAAAAGGAAATTGAATTTTCAATGCAAGTTAATTTAACAAACTTACCATTTACCGTTTAGCACTAACTACCGCAAATCTCGTCAATCGCGTCCTCGTATTTTTCGTCAATCACATTGCGTTTGATTTTCAGAGTCGGCGTCATTTCGCCTTTATCGATTGAAAACTCTCTTGGCAGAAGATAAACCCTTTTAACTCTTTCGTAATCGTTCATCTCGCGCGTAAATTCAATGGCGTCGCGCTGAACTCTTTTAATAATCTGCGGATTCTCGCACATTTCTTCACGTGTGTTTTCAGCCGAAATTCCTTCTTCTCTTAAAGTTTGTTTCAAAGTTTCCCAATCCGGCACAACGAGCGCGCCGACTTGTTTTCTGCCCGAACCGACGGCAACGGCTTGGTTGACGAGCGGCGATTGTTTCAGAAGACTTTCGACTTGCTGCGGTGCGACGTATTTACCGTTTGACAACTTAAATAAATCCTTCTTGCGGTCTGTAATAAAAAAATGTCCGTCTGCGTCTCGGTAACCGACATCGCCCGTGTGGTAAAAACCTTCGTCGTCCAAAACCAACGCGGTTTCTTCCGGGTTGTTGAAATAGCCTTGCATTACATTTTTGCCGCGAATTAAAATTTCGCCGTCGGACTCGGCAATTTTCATTTCTATTCCGTCGAGCGGCGTCCCGATTGAGCCGACTTTGCTGTCTTCAGGGCGATTGACACAGGTAACACACGCTTCGGTCATTCCGTAACCTTGCAGAATCGGAATGCCTGCCGCCCAAAACGCATACGATAATTTTCTCGACAAAGGCGCGCCGCCCGAAACAAAAAATCTGATACTGCCGCCGACGCCCGCGCGCCATTTTGAAAACACCAAACGGCTCGCAATCGAATGTTTTAAGGCGAGTGCAGGCGATACGAATTTGTGCTTGTCTTTAGCTTCCCAATAATCTTGTCCGACCGCCAAAGCCCAATCAAAAAGTTTAGTTTTATAACCGCCCGCCGCTTTGCCTTTTTTGACGATTTTGTGATAAACCTGCTCGAACAGACGCGGCACGGCAGTCATAATCGTTGGGCGAACTTCGGCTAAATAAGCAGGAAGCTGCTCGAACGCCGCGCAATAATGAATCGAAACCCCGTTGGCGCATAAAACATAAAACACCGTGCGCTCGAAAATATGCGACAGAGGAAGAACCGCAAGCGAACGGTCGGTCGGTTTAATCGGCAAACCTTTTGAGACGGCGGCAACGGTTGCAGTGAAATTTTCGTGTGTTAGCATTACGCCTTTCGGCTCGCCGGTCGTCCCGGAAGTGTAAATAATAGTCGCTAAATCTTTTGCTTCAAGACGTGAGAGATGCGTGTCAAAAGCCAAAGAATCAATTTGATTTAGCTCTTCGCCGCGTTTTTCGATTTGTGCGAGCGTAAGCGCCTTGTTGTTTTCCTCGGCAGCGGCGTCTTCGTCAAAGAAAATTAATTTCTCAATCCGCTCGATTGTTTGAATCGCGCTTTCGGCGTGGCGCAGAATTTTTTTGCCGGAAACGAATAGAATTTTCGCGCCAGAATCTTCTAAAATATATCGAATCTGCTCGACGGCTTGCGTCGTGTAAATCGGAACGTTGACGGCGCGGAGGCTTAAAATCGCTAAATCCGTCAGCGACCATTCGGGACGATTTTCGGAAATAATTGCCACGCGGTCGCCTGCCTGAACGCCCAAATCCGCGAGTCCGAGAGCAATATGTTTTATTTTTTCGATAACGCTTGCGCCAGATAAATTTTCCCAAACGTCATTGATTTTGAAACTGAGCGCATCAGGTTTGTTATGCCTGCGCCACGCTTCAAAACAAAAAGCGGGAAGCGTCTGCGGCAATTTTTCAAACCCGTCTAAATTTCGGTTAATCATTTTTGATTTCACTTTTTTCAATTCTCAAAACGAAATTTCGATTTTAACATTTTCGTTTCAGAAAAGCCGCTTGAAATGACGGTGCGAAAAAGTGAAGTCCTGCGTCTGCACCTTTAATAAGGCGCAACCTTGAAGCCTAAACTGATAAGAATTTGCCATAAAACGAGTAAGATTATTAAAAGAACTGGAATACTCAACAGAACTGCCACTACTGTTCCGACTATTTCAGCAATAGTGTATTTTCTTTTCACTCAAAGATTTCCTCCATCCAAAATTATTTTGCGATAACAAAAATTTGGAATCTTTCACGTCCAATAATTTCTGTCGAGCGAGCGGTAACTAATAGCTTCGCTGATATGCGTCGGCTGAATGTTTTCGCTTCGCTCCAAATCGGCTATTGTTCTTGAAACTTTCAAAATTCGGTCGTGAGCGCGGGCGGAAAGTCCTTGCCGCAGCATCGCACGTTCGAGAAGATTTTCACTCTCAGAATCTAAAGCACAGAACTTGCGAATCTGCGTCGGCGACATTGCGGAATTTGAATAAACCCGTTCGCCTGCAAGTCTTTCGAGTTGGATGTCGCGCGCTTTTATTACACGTTCTCGAATCGTTTCGGAACTCTCACCGAGCGCGACGCCTTTGCCGCGCAATTCTTTAAAATTCACTGCCGGAACGTCAATATGAATATCAATTCTATCAAGCAAAGGTCCCGAAATTTTGCCGACATAACGCTGAATCTGCGGCGGCGAGCATTGACATTCGCGCTGACTTCCGTAATAACCGCACGGACACGGATTCATCGAAGCGACGAGCGTGAAATTCGACGGAAAGGTTAAAGACGAAGCAGCGCGGGAAATCGTAACTTGTTTGTCTTCCATCGGCTGGCGAAGAACTTCCAAAACATTTCTATCAAACTCCGGCAATTCATCAAGAAACAAAACGCCGAGATGCGCCAGAGAAACTTCGCCGGGTTTCGGAATCGAACCGCCGCCGATAAGTCCGGCTTGCGAAACTGTGTGGTGCGGCGATTTGAAAGGTCTTTGCGTTACAAGACCGGATTTTCCCGTCAAGCCCGCAACCGAATGAATTTTCGTAATCTCCAGCGCTTCTTCAAATTCGAGCGGCGGCAGAATCGTCGGCAGGCGCTTTGCTAACATCGTTTTTCCAGAGCCGGGCGAGCCAATCATCAAAATATTATGCCCGCCCGCGCTGGCGACTTCGAGCGCGCGTTTCGCCGACGCTTGCCCGCGCACTTCCGAGAAATTTACGCGGTAATGAGTTTCTTTGTTTTTAATTTCGTTGATGTCGAGTTTTAAAGGTGCAACGCGCGTCGGTTTTCCAGATTGCAAATCTTGTGCAATCTCGACAGCTTGTCGCAAATCACGAACGGGAAAAACGTTTATTTCCTGAACAACTGCCGCTTCGGTTGCATTTTCTTCCGGCAGAAGCAAATTTTCTATTCCGTTTTCTCTGGCGCGCAACGCAATCGAAAGCGCGCCGCGAACAGGACGCACGCGCCCGTCCAAAGACAATTCACCGATGCTCAAAGTATTTTCCAAACTCTCGCCGTTTCCCAAATCTCCGTTCGCACCGAGGATTCCAAGCGCAATTGGTAAATCAAAGCTCGCGCCTTCTTTGCGAACGTCCGCAGGCGCGAGATTAATTGTTGTTTTGTGAAACGGGAAAAAGTATGAGCTGTTGGTAATCGCGGCGCGAATTCGCTCTCTTGATTCCCGAATTGCCGTATCCGGTAAACCGACGATTAAGACGGGCGAAGAGGTGTCGGCTTCGCCTTTGACGGGTTGCAAATTGACTTCAATATCGACGATGAGCGCGTCAATGCCGTAAACGGCGGCAGATTGCGTAAGGAAAAGCATATTTTTACCTCGCGTAAAAAGTTCGCTGCAAAAACTCGAGTATTTGACTTTATAACAGAATTTCCGCTAAAAGTCAGACTTTTTTAATAGTCGCCGGTTTATAAATAGAAAGCAGCCTGCGGAATTTATTTTTACCGTCAACTAAACCTTGTTTTGACAAAAGACGAGTTTTTGTAAGATTGTTATACGGTATGAGTATAAAATCGGACGTTTGGATTCGCCGAATGGCGACCGAACAACAAATGATTTCGCCTTTTCTGCCGGAACTCGTCAGAGAATCAAACGGCAGCCGCATAATTTCCGCCGGAGCTTCGAGTTACGGTTACGATATGCGTCTGGCAGACGACGGCTTTCGTATTTTTTCATCCGTTTATGGGCTTGAAATTGACCCGAAGCGTTTCGATGAAAACTCTTTGATTGAACCGCTCATCAGAACCGCCGAAGACGGCGCGCAATATTATCTTCTGCCGCCGCATCATTACGGTTTGGGCGTAACGGTCGAAACATTTAAAATGCCGCGCAACGTAACCGGCGTTGCGCTTGGAAAATCAACTTACGCGCGCGCCGGGCTTCTCGTCAATACGACGCCTTTGGAAGCAGGCTGGACGGGTCGCCTTGTCGTCGAGATAGGAAATCTTGCAAATCTACCGCTGCGCGTTTACGTCAACGAAGGCATCGGGCAGATTTTATTTTTTGAATCGGACGAAGACTGCGACGTTTCCTATTCAGACAGAGGCGGAAAGTATCAGGGGCAAACCGGATTGACTTACGCTAAAGTTTAATTTTGTAACAGCGGAAAATTGACGGTGATAAGATAAAGTTTTATGAAAGCTATTGATTTAAGATTTGACTGGACGATTTCAGAAATCGAGACGATTTACAATCTGCCTTTACCCGAACTAATGTTCCGATCGCAAACTGTTCACCGCGAGTTTCATAAATCGGATGAAATACAAGGTTGTCAGCTTTTGAGTATTAAAACCGGCGGCTGTCCCGAAGATTGCGGTTACTGCCCGCAGTCGGCGCATTACAAAACCGGCTTGGAACGTGAGCAGCTTTTAAGCGTCGAGAAAACTCTGGAAGCGGCGCAAAACGCTAAAGATTCGGGCGCAACGCGCTTTTGTATGGGCGCGGCGTGGCGCAATATTCCCGACGGCGAGCAGTTCGACAGAGTTTTGGAAATGGTCAAAGGCGTGCGTGTTCTCGGTCTTGAAGCCTGCTGTACGCTTGGAATGTTGACGGAACAACAAGCCGAAAAATTAGCCGAAGCGGGACTGACCGCATACAATCATAATCTCGACACCTCGCCAGAATTTTACGGTTCGATTATTTCGACCAGAACTTACAACGACCGTCTTGAAACTCTCGCCAATGTTCGCAAAGCCGGAGTAACGGTTTGCAGCGGCGGAATCGTCGGAATGGGCGAAACCGCGCGCGACCGTTACGGATTGCTGCATCAACTCGCAATTCAAAATCCGCATCCCGAAAGCGTGCCGATAAATCAATTAGTTAGAGTCGTAGGAACGCCTCTGCAAGACGAAAAATCGCTGGACGTTTTCGATTTTGTCCGAATGATTGCGACGGCGCGAATTTTGATGCCGGCTTCGTTTGTCCGCTTGAGCGCCGGACGCCTTCAGTTGTCGGACGAAGCGCAGACGCTTTGTTTTCTGGCGGGCGCAAACTCTATTTTTATGGGCGAAAAACTGCTGACGACGCCAAACCCGGAATCCGACCGCGACAGAAATCTGCTCGACAAGCTCGGAATGAAACTTTTTTCCGAATCGAAATCTCAAACTGCTTAGAAACAGAAAATGGAAAGTGGAAAATAAAGAAAGTGTCTTACATTTTCCACTGTCTATTTTCTGTTTTCCGTTTTTAAGTTTTTATGAAAACCGCATTGCGGGAAAGAATCGAGCGAAATCTTGCCGACATCGAAGCCAATGGATTAAAGCGCAGGCTTGATAGTCCGCGCGGCATTGATTTGTCGTCGAATGATTTTCTTTGTCTGGCAAAAGACGCGAGAATTAAAGAAGCGATGATTGAAGGTGTCAGGCGCGAAGGTGTCGGCTCGACCGGCTCGCGTCTTTTGCGCGGCGAACGCGATTGTTTTACGGCGGTAGAAAAGCGATTCGCAGAGTTTAAGAAAACTGCTCGCTCGCTGTATTTCAATTCAGGTTACCAAGCAAACATCGGACTTCTGACGACTTTTCTCGAAGAAGGCGACATTGTTTTCTCTGATGAACTCAATCACGCAAGCATTATTGACGGCATTCGCCTGTCAAAAGCAAAGCGCATAATCTATAAACATCGCGACGTTGAAGAAATTTATAAACTTCTTCGAGAAACAGAAACCGGCGGTCAGAAATTTCTCATTACCGAATCACTTTTTTCGATGGACGGCACGATTGCGCCATTGCAGAAATACGCGGAAATTTGCGCGGCGACCGATACAAATTTAATTGTTGACGAAGCGCATGCCATCGGCGTTTTCGGCGCAAGAGGAAGCGGATTGATTGAAGAATTCGGCATCGAAAAAGAAGTGTTTCTTTCGATAAATACGGCAGGCAAAGCGCTCGGAGTTTCGGGCGCTTTTGTCGCGGGCGACGATTGGGCAATCGAATATCTGATAAACCGAGCGCGTTCGTTTATTTTTTCAACTGCGCCGCTTCCGGCGATTGCCGATGCATTACAAAAGGCAATTGAAATTGCGAGTAACGAAAAGGAAAGACGCGAAAAATTATTAGATTTATCAAAGTTTTTTCGAGATTTATTAAACGAAACCGGCATAAAAGTCTCGTTGGAAAATTCGCAAATTGTTCCCGTTATCATTGGCAACAGCAGCCGTGCCATAAAAATTGCCGAAGATTTACAAGCGAATGGTTTTGACGTTCGCGCCATTCGCCCGCCGACGGTAACCGAAAACACGGCGCGCCTGCGCGTGTCGCTCAATGCCGGTTTGACGGAAGAAATCCTGCGGGAATTTGCGGATAATTTAACGAGAATTATCGCTGAAAATTAGTTTCTAAAATATGAATGGAATTTTCGTTACAGGCACGGACACAAATGTCGGAAAAACAATCGTTTCCGCCGCTTTGATATACGCTTTGCGCGAGCGAGAAACGGTCTGCTACTGGAAACCTATCCAAACGGGAATCGAAACGGACGACGACACGCAAACGGTTCGGGAATTGACGAACGGCACGAGTGATGAAATTTTTGACAAAGGTTTTCGGCTCAAGCGACCGCTTTCGCCGCATCTTTCGGCACGATTGGCAAACGCCCGAATCACAATTGAAAAGGTTTTGAATTTTCTGCCGAAAGATGCGGGCGAAAGATTTTGGATTGTCGAAGGCGCGGGTGGCGCGCTCGTTCCGTTGAACGAAACGGAATTGATGATTGATTTGATAAAAAATCTGGATTTAAAAGTAATCATCGTCGCGCGTTCCGGTTTGGGAACGATTAATCACACGCTTTTAACCGTTGAAGCCTTGAGAAATCGCGGCTTGAAAATTATCGGAGTTGTAATGAACGGCGAGACGAATGAAGAAAATCGGAAGGCAATAGAGCATTTCGGTCAGGTAAAAGTTTTGGCGCAAATGCCGCTATTTGGAAGGTTGACAAGCGAAAATCTTTCGACTTGGACAAAAGAGAATTTGAAAATTAGCTACTATTTAAACGAATAACGTGAATTATAGTTTGTTCTTTATTTGTGTTATTTGTGTAATTCGTGGCTAATTTCCTTTTTGAAAAACACTTTATGAATCTAACCGAACGCGACCGCAAGCATCTCTGGCATCCATACACACAGGAAAAAACCGCGCCGCCGCCGATTGGAATTATACGCGGGCGCGGCGTTTGGCTGGAAACAGAAGACGGACGCAAAATTTTGGATGGTATTTCTTCGTGGTGGGTGAATATTCACGGGCATTCGCATCCTGTTTTGAATGAAGCGTTAACGCGGCAGGCAAATGAAATCGAACATGCGATGTTTGCGGGTTTTACGCACAAACCGGCAGTAGAATTGGCGGAAAAACTTGTCGCAGTTTTGCCCGAAAATTTGACGCGCGTTTTTTATTCGGACAACGGCTCGACCGCCGTCGAAGTCGCGCTGAAAATGGCTTATCAATTCTGGCAAAATCGCGGCGACGAAAGAAAAACTTTCGTCGCGCTCGAGCACGCTTATCACGGCGACACTTTCGGCGCGATGGCAGCGAGCGGCACGTCGGCTTTTACCGCGCCTTTCGCATCTTTGCTGTTTAGAGTTTTGCGCGCCGGAAATTTGGAAGACATTGAAGAGATTTTTCGAGAAAACTCTAAAGAAATCGCCGCCGTTATCGTCGAACCGATATTGCAGGGCGCGGGCGGAATGATTGTTTGGGAAAAGGAATTTTTGTTTGGCTTGCGACGATTGTGCGATGAATACGATGTTTTGCTGATTGCCGACGAAGTTTTGACTGGATTCGGGCGCACCGGAAAAATGTTCGCGTGCGAACACGCTCGCGTTTCGCCCGATATTATTTGTCTTTCAAAGGCTCTGACCGCCGGATATTTACCGCTCGGCGCAACGGTTGCGACCGAGGAGATTTACGCGGCGTTTTTGAGCGACGACCGCGCAAAAACTTTTTTTCACGGGCATTCGTTCACGGCAAACCCGCTAGCGTGCGCGGTTGCTTCTGCGAGTCTGGATTTGTTCGAGCGCGATAATTGTTTGGAGAAAATCTCTTTTATCAATCAAAAATTGGGCGTGCGTCTTCCAAAACTGCTCCGGTTAAATTGTGTTAAAGACGTGCGAATCGTCGGTGCGGTTGGCATTGTCGAATTGATTTCAGAAAACGAAGGTTATTTTGCAAACGTCGGACAAAATCTTTATCAGGAATTTCTCGCCCGAAACGTTCTGCTTCGCCCTTTGGGAAGCGTTTTGTATTTTATGCCGCCGTATGTGATTGACGAACGGGAGATTGATTGGGTTTTGGGCGAAATCGAAGAGGTTTTATCAAACATTGACGGTCAATGATTTTATAAATGCTTTAGAAGCAATGACGATTTTGATTTGTGTTATCAAATGAACGTTCCGAAAATTTACGTCGAATAACCTACCAGTCGAAACTCGCGTTTTCACCACTTGAATCCAAAATCCGAAATCAAACAACGCCAGATTCTTTTATATCTAGCGTTCCGTCCGTCGCGTTCAAAGTTGCCGCAACGCCAACGGGAAGCGTCAACTGGTCGCTTGTATGCCCGATTGTCAAGCCTGACAGGACGGGAATTTTCAGCGCGCCGAAAATATTGTCCGCCGTTTCGCCGACTGTATATGGTGATGCCGAATCGCTGCCACCGCATTCCTGACACTCGCCCCAGACGATTCCTACCGCCTCGTCGAGTTTTCCCGCAAGGCGAAGCTGCGTCAGCATCCGGTCGATTCGATAAGATTCTTCTCCCGTATCTTCGAGAAACAAAATTTTGCCGCTCGCGTCAATTTCGTAAGGCGTTCCGATTGTGCCGCAGACGAGCGAAAGATTGCCGCCTGTGAGTTGTCCGCTTGCGCTTCCGGCTCGAATCGTTCGCAAAGCGTGCGCGGGACGAAGTTCGTTTGATTCTTTCGGATTTGTCAATTGTCCGAGCGGCTGCGTCTCAAATAAGGCGCGTCGAAAATTCTGCTGCGTGTAATCGGTAAAACGCGAGAGGATTACGGGACCGTGAAAGGTTACGAGCTTTGAATTTTTATTAATTGCCAAATGCATTGCCGTAATATCGCTGTAGCCGATAAAAATCTTAGGATTGCGGCGAATTAAATCATAATCAATTTGGTCAAGCAGCTGCATTGAGCCGTAACCGCCGCGCACGGCAAAAATCGCTTTTACCTGCGCGTCGCGGAACATTTCGTGCAAATCATCGAGTCGCGCTTGCACCGATTCAGGATATGTTACAAATCGTTTCCCTACGTTTTTGCCGCGCTTCATCTTTAACCCGAAATACTTAACGGTTCTTTCAACAAGCGCCAAACGGTCTGGGTCTAAAACTTCGGTCGCAGGCGTGATAACGCCAATTGTGTCGCCTGTTCGTAACGCTTTAGGTCGGATTAAATTTGCCGCCGAAGTGGTTTCAACATTAGTTTTAATTTGCGCCGACAATGATTTTCCAGAAGTTACGAGCAAAGATGCCGCCGCGCCTGTGTTCACCAGAAAACTGCGCCGCGTAATATTTGTTTTTTGATTTTCCATCTTGTATTTACGATCAATCGAGATTTTGAATTTTCAGACAATTGTATTTAAGATTCGGCACTAAATCAAAAATAATACTTAAATAAAAAGGACGTTCGAGTTTCATTCTCGAACGTCCTTTTTATTTCGCTTAAATTAAATTTATCTGCTTGGTATTTTAACTTCGCGTCCCGCCGCCAAAGGCGCATTTAATAACAAGCCATTAAATTTTGCTACGTCAATCGGCGAAGCGTTGTAGCGTTGCGCCAGTTTCGTAACCGTGTCGCCCGCCTGTGCTTTGACGACTTTTATGCCGCCTGCCACAGGCGCAATCGTCGGACGCGAATAAACGATTGTTTTCACGCCGTTATTAGTCTGCGGGATAATGACTTTTTTTGTCGGATTAAGCGCGCCGCCATTTGCAGCTATAAGTTGCTCGACGCTGGCGCCGGTTCGGTTTGAAAGTTCTTGCCAAGTTTCGCCTGCCGCCGTTTTCGTAACGGAAGCTACATTTCGACTGCCTGCCGGAAGTTTGCGAAAGACTGCGACAACTTCGCTCGATTTGCCCGCCGGAACATTAATGATATACGGTTCGGGCGGCGTCATATTCGTTCGCAGATGCGGATTTAAATAGCGTAGATATTCGACCGTTGTGTCGGACGCTTGCGCCAGAAGGCTTAGATTCGTCGAAGGCGGAACGCGAACGCGATCGTATTGAAGCTGTGCCGCCGGACGAATGTGTCCGAAGCCGTATTGCTGCGGATTGTTGGCAATCAAAATCGTCGCTAAAATATTCGGCACGTAATTGCGCGTCTCTTGCGGCAAATACGGAAAAGCCGCCCAGAAACTAAGTTGTCCGGCGCGGCGAACGGCTCGGTCAACATTGCCTTCGCCAGAGTTGTATGCCGCCATTGCGAGTTCCCAATTTCCGCTATAGCGATTGGCAAGGAATTTCAAATATTGAGCCGACGCACGTGTAGCTTCTTCAAAACTGTTTCGCTCGTCAACATAAGCCGTGCGGCGCAGTCCAAAACGCGAACCCGTTCCCGGAACAAACTGCCACAAGCCCGAAGCCGAAGCCCACGACAAAGCCGACGGTTTCCAAGCGCTTTCGACCTGACCGAGCCAAGCGACATTTTCCGGCACGCCTTCTTCGCGAAAAATTCTGCGCGCCATTCGCATAAACATTCCCGAACGATACAGTCCGGTTTCCATC
>JALYZF010000090.1 GCA_030948995.1 Acidobacteriota bacterium | reverse complement strand
AATTCTCAATCGCGTCAATTGCGTTTTCAAAATGCTGGTTTAAGTTTTGAAAAGTTGTCTCGACATAATCGGATTCCACGGTAGGGCGAAAATCGGGACGCGAAAGCGCGTAGAAAACGTCGCGCTGCGGAACGAACCAATGACGCAGCTTTGAAGACTTGCGGCGCAGATTTACCATATCTTCCAGGAAATCCTTATCGTTCATATCGGTTTTTAGAATTCTTTCGTCAAATTTATCGACTTGATGCTCGATTCTCTCGATGGCACGGAAATAGCTGACGATATGCAAATCTAAAAAAGTCGTAACAAAACCTTCCGTGTCAAGTTCGCCAAGTTGCGATTCTCCTTTTTCCAATTCCCGAAACTCCTGAAAATAAGGCACTTCGCCTTCGTGAATGGTTACGACAAAATTGTTGCCGACGATAAAATCAATCGGAATCGGTTTTAAAATTTCATTTTCGTCCGTATTAACGGAAATAATAAAAAACCGGTAGAAGTTTTCGTATTTGTCGAGTTTCGGACGTTCGGAAACGGACAAAAGTTGCGTTACCGGAACGTTTTTTAGCTTCAAAACCGAAGCGATTTTAAGAATTGATTCCTTATCGCGGCTTGAAACATCAATCCAAAGCAGTTTCTCGTCGCTTAACTCCTCGCAAATTTTTTCGGTCAATTCAACCGTCTCGTCAGTTCCGTTGGCGTCAAAAAGATAAGAAGAAATTTTCATATTTTATAATTAATAACCGCTCGGTTGGCATTATAGCGAACTTCTTTGTTTTTAAATAGATTGAATTCCAGTGAGAGAATTTTTGTCGTAATTCAAACGACGGTCAAAAATTTATTCTTCCATTTCAAGTGCGCCGCGCGCTGCGTCGAGCGCCTCGAAAACTCTTTCCGGCGCAGTTCCGCCGATTTGCGCTTTGCTCGACAAAGTTCGTTCTAAACTCAAAGCGTCGAAAACGTCCGTTTCAATCTGCGCGGAAAAATTCTGCATTTCCGCCAAACTCAATTCGTTCAATTCCCTTTTCTTTGAAGCCGCGTAATGCACTATTTTTCCGACCGTCTCGTCGGCATTCAGAATCGGCACGTCTTTTTGGATTAAATAATCTACAAGCTCGGTCGCATTCTGGTAACCGTTGCTTGCCGCTTCCCGCGTTTTTTCTTCTTTAACCCGAACAATTTTCAAAATCACAGTTACGGTTTCCAAACAATTTTTCAGCGTGTCAACCGTATCGAAAACCGCTTCCCTGTCTTCCTGCAAATCATTGCTGCAACCTGTCGGCAAGCCTTTAAGCGTAGTCAGCAGCGCGAGATGATGACCGAAAATGCGTCCCGCTTTGCCGCGAACAAATTCGAGCGCGCCGGAAATTTTTTTTTGTGCCGATAAGTTTGAAGTTGTCGAAACCGTTTCGGAAAATTCGATAAACTGAAATTCGCTCGAAGCGTAAAGTATTAAATCTTCCGCAAGGCGCGAGAGATGAACCATTATTAAAGCGGACGCAGCAAGAAATTCAACGGCGAAATCGCGGTCGCTCACGGCGTCCAAACTATTTAAAGAAACGCCTTCAAAACCTAAATTCGCGGCTAATTCTTCGCGGTCGATTTCAAAACTCGTTCCCGCCAAAGTTGCCGAACCAAGTGGCAAAACGCCCGCGCGCCGCCAAACTTCGTCGAGCCGCTCGCGGTCGCGCGCCAGCATTTCAAAATACGCTAAGCACCAATGCGCCCAAAGTATCGGCTGCGCGCGCTGCAAGTGAGCGTAGGCTGGCAAAACGGCTTCCCTATGTTTTTCCGCCGATTCAATCAAAGTTTTTTGCAGTTTGCGCGCAAGGTTTGAAGTGTTTTCAATTTCGTCTTTCAGCCATAAACGTAAAGCCGTCGCGCTTTGGTCGTTGCGGCTTCTGCCGATTTGAAGTTTTCTGCCGGCTTCGCCGACAAGCTGGACGAGCCGCGTCTCAACAAATGAATAAACGTCTTCCGATGGCTGTTCGTCAAAATAATTTTTGTCGTAAGCCGAGCGTTTAAGAATCGTCTGTAAGCCGTTTTTTATCCGTTCGCCTTCGAGCCGCGTCAAAACTCCGGCGTGAAAAAGCGCGTCGCAATAAGAAATGCCGACGCGAATTTCAGCGGTGAAAAGACGCCGGTCAAAAGCAAATGAATTGTTGAATTCAGCAAAGTTTTCGGCGGACTTTGCCGCAGCAACTCGCGCGCCCCAGAGATTTTCAGATTCGCTCATTGATTTCTCCGAGATTTATTCTACGTTAGTTTTCGAGTTGTGAAAAATAAAGCGGCAATATACTCAAGAATCTTTAAAGAGAATACTGCCGCCGTTTGTTTTATTATTTGCAGTTGGATTTTTTACGGAATAAAAGCCAGCGCGTCCATCACGCCGAATTTCTTTTTCTTGCCCGCCGCCGGATTTTTGCCTTTCGCTTTGCTGACTTCGCGGTAAGCAATCGTGCGCGGCTGTCCGCCCGCGTCGTTCAGAACAAAATCATCCATACTCAATTGCGAGACCCAGCCTTGAACTTTGGTATTGTCGCGCAGTTGCAATTCGATTTTCGCTTTCTGCCCGACGCCGTTGGTCGAAACCGCGTCGCGCGCTATTTCGGTTTCTTTGACGATTTTTGCGTCGGCTTTGCTTTTTGCAGCGGCGGCGCGACGGTCGGCTTCAGCCTGTTTTTTCGCTGCTTTCTGGTCGGCTTTGGTTTGTGCTTTAATGCTCGAAGCGGTTGCCAAATTTAAGGCAAAACAAGCGGCAAACATAAACGTTATCAAACTAATTTGTTTTATTTTGGTTTTCATAATTGTTTAAATCCTCTCTTAATTTTTACTTTTTAACTACGCTTAGCGCGTAAGATTTGGTAAATTACCTTTCATTTTGTAGTGGCTGTTTGCGGCGAAACATTTCAAAAATTTGCCGAAATTTTCAATAAAATCTTTGACGGTTTCCCGAACTCTGCAAACAGCTTTAGCA
>JALYZF010000086.1 GCA_030948995.1 Acidobacteriota bacterium | reverse complement strand
CGTCGGAATATCGCGCTCGAAAAGAACGAAATCGCGCCCTTTTAATTCTTTAACTTTTATCACTTCCCTTTCGCTAAATTCGTGTTCGGGCGAGCAGATTAAAACAAGACGGTCGCTTTTCATCGGCACAATCGTCAGCCCGCGGCGCGCCTCTGGAAATGCGACGACGCCGAGTTCGACCGTTCCGTTCAGAACATCGCGGACGACGCGCGTCGTTCTCGAGTATTCCAAATCAATTTTCGCGGCGGGAAATTTCGACATAAATTCGCGCACTTTCGGCGGAAGTTCGTGCAAGCCGACCGAGTAAACCGTGGCGACTTTGACCGTGCCGTTGATTTTACCGACCAAGCCGCTCATACCTTCCTGAAGCGCGTCGTAACACGCAAGAACGTTTTTGCATTCGCGGTAGAAAACTTCGCCCGCCGGCGTCAGACGCACTTCGCGCCGTCCGCGCACGCGCTCTAAAAGACGGCGTTTGAATTTATCTTCAAGGGTTCGAATCTGCTGACTGACCGCCGATTGCGTTACAAAATTCCGCTCCGCCGCGAGCGAAAAACTCTGCATCTCTACAAGGTCGCAAAAGACTTTTAATGTTTCAATGTGCATTCTTTTTAATGGTAAATTGAAAAATTCTTTTATTTATCATTTATCATTTACAATTTACCATTTTAATAAGTTTTTCTACACAAGTTATCCAAGAGAATTCATTTTATCTTATAAACGAAAGAACGTATGATAAAAATCAAAGATTAACGATTGCCGATTTACTGTTTTGAAATTAGAATTAACAAAATCTGAAATCGAAAATTCGTTGGGAAAAAGAGAAAAATGGCTATAAAAATCAGCAGAACTTTTCTCCTGAGAAAGCTGCACCAAATAACGGGCGTCGTGCCGCTCGGCATTTATTTTCTCGTTCATATGTATACCAACTCGACCGTTATGAGCGGCGAGAAAGTTTTTGAAGACCACGTAACCGATATTCACCATTTGCCGTATCTTTTATTCGTCGAGATTTTCGGGATATTCGTGCCGCTTCTTTTTCATTCGATTTACGGAATTATGATTTCAGCCGAAGCGCGCAATAATGCTTTGAATTACGGCTATGCGCGCAATTGGTTTTATGTTTTCCAGCGCGTAACCGGCATATTTCTATTTTTCTTTTTGACATTTCATATTCTCAACCTTCGTTTCGGATTGATTCCGGGCTTGAACGAAACGCCGGTTGCCGGACATGCCAATTTAGCTTTCGATATTGTGTCGCGCGAATTTTCGATTCCGTGGGTAATGATTTTGTATATTTTGGGAATTTCGGCGACGGCGTGGCATCTGGCTTACGGTATTTTTCTTTTTGCGGTTGACTGGGGAATTTTGATCGGCGAAAAGGCGCAGAAATACGCGCTCTACGGTTCGGTCGGACTAGCAATCTTTTTATCGGCGGTCGGTATTAACGCGGCGGTTGCGTTTGTAAAACCGTGCGGATTGTTTCCGAAAGCGTTGTGCGAACAGGCGGAGAAAAACGGCATTAGCAATACGCAAGGCGAACCGAGAAAATTTTAGTTGGTTTTTTGCAAATGCGCTGAAAAAGTGGCTCTGCAAACAAGTAATAAATTATGGCGGCGAAGATAAAAATTGCGGTAGTTGGCGGCGGCTTAGCAGGACTTGCGGCAGCGATGAAGATTGCCGAAGCCGGACACGACGTTGATTTACTCTCGGTCGTTCCGGTCAAGCGTTCGCATTCGGTTTGCGCGCAAGGCGGAATCAACGGCGCGGTCAACACGAAAGGCGAAGGCGATTCGCCCGCGAAACATTTTGACGATACGGTTTACGGCGGCGACTTTCTGGCGAATCAACCGCCCGTTCAAAAAATGTGTGAGATGGCACCGCAGATTATTTACTTGTTCGACCGGATGGGCGTTCCCTTCTCGCGGACGAAAGAAGGCTTGCTCGATTTTCGCAGATTCGGCGGAACGCTTCATCACCGAACCGCTTTTGCCGGCGCGTCAACCGGACAACAACTTTTATACGCGCTTGACGAGCAAGTTCGACGTTTTGAAGTCGGCGGACAAGTCAGAAAATATGAAGGTTGGGAAATGATGTCGCTCGTCCTCGACGACCATCAAGTTTGTCGCGGTCTTGTTGCGATGAATTTGCAGACGCTCGAACTCAAAGAATTTGCCGCTGACGCCGTAATAATGGCGACAGGCGGACCCGGACTTATTTTCGGCAAATCAACCAACTCGATGGTTTGTACGGGCAGCGCGACTTCGATTTGTTATCAGCAAGGCGCGAAATACGCGAACGGCGAATTTATACAGGTTCACCCGACTTCGATTCCCGGCGAAGACAAACTTCGCTTAATGTCGGAATCAGCGCGGGGCGAAGGCGGCAGAGTTTGGGTTCCGCGCAATCCGAAAGACACGCGCGCGCCGCAAGATATTCCCGAAGCCGAACGCAACTATTTCCTCGAAGAAAAATATCCGGCTTACGGCAATCTTGTCCCGCGCGATATTGCGACGCGCGAGATTTTTCAAGTCTGCATCGAAGGCAACGGCGTGAATGGCGAGAATCAGGTTTATCTGGATTTGACGCATATTCCGGCGGAAACTCTTGATAGAAAACTCGGCGCGATTCTCGAAATTTACGAAATGTTCGTCGGCGACGACCCGCGCCACGTTCCGATGCGGATTTTTCCCGGCGTCCATTACTCGATGGGCGGTTTGTGGGTTGATTTTGAGCAGCGTACAAATATTCCCGGACTTTTTGCGGCGGGCGAATGCGATTATTCGATTCATGGCGCAAATCGTTTGGGCGCGAATTCTCTGGTTTCCTGCGTTTACGGCGGTTTTGTCGCCGCGCCATCGGCGATTAATTACGCGAAAAACGTCGAGCGCAAAAACACAGAAACAAATGGCGTTCATTCATCGGAACTCAAACGTCAGCAGAAAATCAACGATGATTTAATTCGGCAGACCGGAACGGAAAATCAATACAAACTACACGAAGAAATGGGCAAATGGATGACCGACAACGTAACAGTCGTCCGTTATAACGACAAGCTGAAAGCAACGGATGAAAAACTGCTTGAACTGCAAGACCGCTTCAAACATATTTCTATAAACGATTCAAATTTGTGGGCGACACAAGCTGTTCCGCACGCCAGACAATTGAAAAATATGCTGGAGCTTGCGCGCGTAATTACACTTGGCGCGCTTCAAAGAGACGAATCTCGCGGCGCGCATTACAAGCCGGATTTTCCAGCCCGCGACGACGAAAGATTTTTGAAAACGACGATTGCCGAATGGTCGAGCGAGGCTCCGATTTTAAGTTATGAAGCAGTTGACATCGGTTTAATCGAGCCTAGAAAGCGCGATTATTCGTCGGGCAAAGCCAAAGCCGCGAGTATTTCAAGCCAACTTCCGCAAAAAGAGGGCGCACCGGAAATCTTACAGCCGGGCAGCGAACTCAAGCCTGAAGGACGTGAAGAAATCTGGGTGAAAGACGGAAAGAAAATAACGGAAGGCGAATCTTTCAAAGAAAAATAAATATTTTATTTTAAGAAATTTATGAACGAAGCCAACGTGCAGCAAGATAAAAAAAAGCGGCTTGAGAATCCGCCGCAGACAGTTGATTTTCGTATCTCAAGACGCGAAAAACTCGGCGCAAATCAATATGCCGAAACTTTTGAAATTCCCTATCGCAGAAATTTAAATGTTATTTCCGCGCTGATGGAAATCCGAAAAAATCCCGTAACCAAAGAAGGCAAACAAACTACGCCGCCGGTTTGGGATATGAACTGTTTGGAACAGGTTTGCGGCATCTGCACGATGGTTATCAACGGGCGCGTGCGGCAATCTTGCTCGGCGCTGGTTGACGATTTGCTGATTGCAACGGGCGGAAATACGATTACTTTAGAGCCGATGTCGAAATTTCCAAACGTTCGAGATTTGCAGGTTGACCGGACGGCGATGTTCAATCATTTGAAAAAAGTCCACGCTTGGGTTGAGCTAGACGGAACTTACGATTTAGGTCCGGGACCGAAAATGTCGCAGGAGACGGTCGAAGAGCGATACGCTTATTCGCGCTGTATGACGTGCGGCTGCTGTCTGGAAGCCTGCCCGCAGTATCACGACGATAATTATATCGGAGCGCAGGCAATCGCGCAGGTTCGCCTTTTCAATATGCACCCGACGGGGAAAATGACGCGCGACGAACGCCTCGAAGGTTTGATGGACGACGACGGAATTACAAACTGCGGCAACGCGCAAAATTGCGTCCAAGTTTGTCCTATGAGCTTACCCTTGACGCGCGCAATTTACGAAACTAACCGAGAAGTTACAATTCACGGACTTTTCGGTTGGCTTAGAAAATAATCCTCGAACAAATTTAGTGAACAGGCGCGATAACTTTAGATAAGCCGTCGCGCCTTTCTGAGTTGCCGAACTTAATTATAGAGGCTACTCCATTAATTCTTACGCCTAAAAACAAGACACAAACGCGCGTGCAAATTTATTTTGTCAATACAGCTAAAAACTATGGATTGACTGGCTTTAGGTCAATCGGAATGTTCGCCAGTTCCGAAGCGTCCGGTTTGCCGACTTCAAGTTCCACTCTACCTATATTCGCCGGAATGACGTAAGCCATCGTGTAATCTGCTGAACCCCCGGAGTTAAGACTGGTATCGCTCGCGCTTTCCGGCGCGGTCGGTGTGCCGTCAATCAGAAGACGGAAGTATTCGGGAAGAAAATAACCGCCGCCTCCGCCTGCACCTTTATCCTTCACACGAACCGTCAAAATTAAGTAACGCTTGCCTAATGCGGCACGTTTGCCGAAAGCATCCAAATCCAAGGTTGCCTTTGCAATCGAATATGCCAGATTATCACCTTTGTTTGTCGTCTCGCCGCCGCTTGTGGCAAGATTTATCGGATATTGCGACGGCGGCAGAGGTCCGTCAAGCACTAATGTGGCAGGTTCTTTGTCCTGCTCGTCTAAGGTCAGTTGTGCGCCGTTCCATTGGGAATTTGCCGGCACGCGAAAACTTATTTTGCGCTCTTTCGTGTCGCGCGGCTCAAAAGCGTCGGAGTATATTTGCTTATAGATAGAGCCGTCGCCGAGCCGTAATTGCCACAGTCCGCTCTCAATCCGAACCGCATCTTTCAACGTATTAACAACGGAGAAAGTAATGTCGGCAATGTCGGGCTTGGAGTTATCTATCGGCAATTCGTCGGCGATGCGACGGGAGATTACCGCTTTGGTCACTGTAAATTGCAAATCGGCGTATTTCATTACGCGCGGCTGATTTAATTGTAGCAGGCGCTCAACGGGCGAAGCGGTTGCTTTAGGCGCATCTGGCGTTTGATTGGTTGAAACGGAACTCTTGCTCGGAAGAAATTTTCCGACACTACTGCAACCGACAACCCAAAGAATGCCGCACAGTAACAGCAACGGAAGATTGCGGCTTGCCGCGCCGGAAGATTTAGTTTTTATTTCACCGACAAAGAGACGCATCAAAATGCTTTTCATATTTTCTCCCTACGGCTTCACGGAAATTTCCCGGACGAGGCTTAAATCTATTTCTTTGGTCGAGCCGTCTCTCATCCTGATTCGCAAAGTTCCGCTTGCTGGAACATTTATTCGATTGCCGGAGCGATTTCCGCCGCCTCGATTATTTTCGACAGCTTCATCGTTTTTATTAGTGTTTGCAAGACCACCGCCGCCGACTGCCGCGCCGCTTAATCGGATACGAAAAGTGCCGCTGTCTGAACCCTCAGTCGTGTGCAGGATAACGGTTTGCCGTCTTGTCAATTTGACACTTTTCACGTCGCGCCCTGTGCCGCCGCCGTCACCTTGCGCGCCTTCACAGCATATAATCGAAGTCGCGGCATTTCTTTCGAGCAGTTCAAAACTAAGCTGAACCTGACTCTCCGGTGCCGCTTTGACATCTAGAGTTATCGTTAGTTCTCCCGGACCTGCCACAAATGAGTAAAAATGTTCCGCGCTACGTTCGGTTAAATTTCCCGTAATTTCATTAGACCGAAGCAGCGTCGGGTGGTCGCGGTCGTCCGATTGCGCGAACGTTGCGCTGGTCGCCGCAAAAAACACAAATAGCCCGGCTAAAAGCAAAAAATTCTTTTTCATTTTCGTTCTCCTTGTTTCGTAATTTATTGCAGATTCGGGCAAACGCAATAAATAATAAGAAGGCTGGGGCGGGGAAACTAAAGATTAATTTCGGGGTCTCCAGTCTAGGAAGTTGTGACTCGACACAACAATATGCCTATTTCATTGCCGCGTCAATGTGTTTACGCAAAAGTCAGTATGAATTTGTCCCCTATGCGAGCAACTTATCAAAGAAACCGAAAATAATAATCCACGAGCTTTTCTGCTGACTCAGGAAATAGTAAATTAATCAAAAATTGATAAAGCGTGAGAAGCTAATCATTAGCTTCTCACGCTTTTGTTTTCGGAAGCAGGAAATTTGTCGTATCTAAGCGTGCCGTTTTTGCCGTATAAAAAGGTGTTGCGTGTTGTTATTTATTGAACTGTTCGCAAAAGGCTGATGCCGTCAAACGATTGTGAATTTGATAATTTCAAGTTTTCGGATTTGTCTCCCAGATAAGCCATTGCGTCTTCAAAATTCATTGGCTTGGCGAAATAATATCCTTGAGCGGCTTCGCAGTTGAGTTTTTTCAATTGCTCGAGTTGGATTTCGTTTTCGACGCCTTCGGCTGTAACGCGCATTCCCAAATTATGCGCGAGCATCACAATCGTCTGCACGATTTCCACGCTTTTGCCGTCTCCTTCAATCGGCGCGATAAACGAGCGGTCAATTTTCAGCGTCGTAATCGGCAGGCGCGTCAGGTAATTCAAGTTTGAATAACCCGTGCCGAAATCGTCGATATTTATCTCGACGCCGAGCGCACGTAACTCGTGCAGCATCTCGACGGCTCTTTCCTTGTGTTCGAGAAAAACCGATTCGGTAATTTCCAATTTCAAATTGTGCGCGCTGAAGGATGTTTCGCGCAGAATTTTTTCAATGTCTTTAACAAGGGCGGCGTTAGCAAATTGCTTGACCGAAAGATTAACGCTGACGCTGAACGGCGCGCCTTCGGGTAAGCACGATTGCAATTGACAGCCTTGCTCGCAGGCGCGGCGCAAAATTTGTTCGCCGAGCATATTGATAAGACCTATTTCCTCTGCGAGCGGAATAAATTTATCGGGCGAGACAGTGCCGAGAGTTTGGTGATTCCAGCGCGCCAGAGCTTCAAAGCCTTCTAGTTTGCAGTCGTTAATCGTATAAATCGGCTGGTAGAAAACGCTGAACTCTTGTTTTTCGACGGCGTGGCGTAAATCGGTTTCAAGCTGCAGCATTTCTTTGGCGGCGACATACATATTGCGGTCGAAAACTTCGTGCCGCGCTTTGCCCGCGCGTTTTGCCTGATACATTGCGGTGTCGGCGTCGCGCATCATATCGGCGGGCGTTAAGTGATTTTCCGAAGCGTGGAGAATGCCGATACTGGCTGACGAGTAAACTTCGTGACCGCTTAAATTAAACGGCAGCGCGAATTTTTCGTTGATGCGCTCGGCAATACGGATGACTTCGTTCGTGTCGTATCTGCCTTCGACTAAAATCGTAAATTCGTCGCCGCCCATTCGCGCCACCAAATCCGAAGGACGCAGGCATTCGTGCAGGCGCGAGGAAATGCCAATCAGAAGGTCGTCGCCGATTTGATGTCCGAGACTGTCGTTGACGATTTTAAAACGGTCGAGGTCGATAAACAGCACGCTGACTTTATACTGCGGATTATCTTGTATTTTGCTCAAGGCTTGTTCGAGGCGCGACATAAAAAGCGCGCGGTTCGGCAGTCCGGTCAGCGCGTCGTGCGAGGCTTTATACTGCAATTGATGTTCGGCAAGTTTTTTCTGCGTGATATCTTGAATCTGGAAAATCAAATTCGGACGCGCCGATTCGGCGTCAACGGCAGTCGAGACGCTCCAAGAAACCCAAACGGGTTTTCCCGACTTGCTCATATAACGCTGTTCAGCTTGGCAGGCTGGAACTTTGCCCGAAAGCAGCTCGTGAATTTTCACCAGCGCGACGCCCAAATCTTCTTCGTGAAGCATCGATTGAAAATCAGTCGCCAAGAATTCTTCTTCGCTGTATTCAAAAATCTCCATCAGCGCATTGTTTATCTTCAGCCAGTTGCCGTCGGGCGAGACAAGCGCAATGCCGATTGGCGCGTGATTAAACGCGCTGCGAAAACGTTCTTCCGATTCAGCCAGCGCGCGCGATTGTTCTTCGAGGATTGAGGCGTGACTTTCTGCTTGCTCGGCTTGCGCTAGCGACATTTCGACGTTTTTCATATACATCCGGTAAGTCAGGTAAACAAAGTAGATGATAGGAAACGTCGCGACGATAACGGCGAAACCGATACGGTCGGTAAGTTGGAGCAGAATTCCGGCGCTTATCGCACCGACAATATATGTGATAAACGTCCAGACATATTTAGTTTTCCAAGTTTCAAGAAGCGGTTTTTCACTTTTGAGCGCACCATAAATCGATGCAAGCGTAGTATTGAAAGCAAACTGCGTCAGCGCTATTACCGAGAGGGCAATAATGAATTTATTTAAGTTTTCGTCACGTCCGTGTAGTTGGCTTTCAGTATATAAGCCGGATATTTTAAGCGTGAAGACGACCATCGAGGTCGAAAGAGTCATTACCGCGGCGTTAAAGAATACGGTTATCTTTTTATTGCAGAAACGCCACGAGGATGAAAATGCTTCGATTGCCGACAGCACGACAGCAAATTCACCGCCGTATAATAGCAACGCGAGAAAAATGAACGTATCCGAAACGGCAATATATGATTTAAATCGCGGAATTTGCAGCGTTACACGCGAGCCTAAACCGATAGTAAAACAGAAAAGAATAAAAAATTTTTTATCAAACTTTTCGATTGGAAGATTTATGACAGCGCTCGACAGACAGACAAAACCTATTGCCAGGATTATCAGCATGTAAGTTTTGTTTTGCGCTATCTTGTTCATAAACCGATGAATTATTTCGTCGTTCAGTGGGGAGAGAAAACGGCTGTTAAATTTTTCTTGTGTTTAGCGGAAATTGATTTTTCGCTTTTGGTAGATAAGTTCTAAGAAAAAATAGGGTTAAGGCTAAAGCGCGCCTAACCCTATTATGACTTACGAATAACAATTTTGTCTATTGTTTTTTTTGATTAAACAAACATTGTCGTACTGCAATCCGTATTCTTATAACCGGCTTTCAAAAAGCTCCGATGAGCGCCTTTGAAATCGACGTTACTCAAAAGACAGATATGTTCGACACGCTCGAGCAGGTCAAGACTGAGTTTTGACAAACAGCTTGAACCAACGCCCTGTCCGCGATAATCGGGAGAGACGTAAATTCCTTCTAAGTAAATTACGTCCGCCGTTTCCGCGACAATATCAGCTTTGAAAACGAGTTTATCGCCTTCATAAACTACGAAAGTGCGTTCTTGTTCGATTCTCCGCAAAGTGCGTTTTAGAAACCCTTCGCGGTCTTTCAGCATCGGATCGACGCCGCTTTCGATAAAAGCGACTTCGGCGTGAGCTTCGGCAACAGAGACGAGTTCTTCGGCTTTTGCCAAGCGCACATTCCATTTGCATTCCTGAACAAGGAACGGAAATTCGAGTTCAAAGAGCAATTCGTTGCAGGTTAAACGCGGTTGACTGTTGTCGCCCGCATAATGCTGCCAGAAGGTATCGATAGTTTTACCGTCCGACATCATTACGTGAACCGGAGTTTCGGACGAGCGCGCGGCGAGCGCAAATGCCATCAGCGAATTTTCAGAGCGCGACTCAACGAGCGTTGTGTGTCCGATGAGCGCGACGCCTTCTAAAATTCCTTCTGCATTGCGATAACCGTAAAATTTGCCGCGATTATCCGCACTTTCCATTCCGTTATCCTGTATAAAGCTCGCCAGCACAACGGTCTGCACCGGACGAAGTTTCAAGAATTCCAAAACTTCCTGCCTCTCTGTTTCTGTCAACTGCTGGAGGCTATTCAGCTTTGGAGATGCCTTCATAAAGGCGTAGTTCTCATGTCTCCCGAACTTGTCGGGAGCTACGCTTGTAGTGATTGGTAGTCTCATGGTGTTTCTCCTTAGATTTAATTTCTTAAATCAGATTATAAGCCTCCGAGTAATGAAGTAGTTGTGGTTACGGTATCGTCTAGCCAAACGTTGTCGGTAGATGTTGCATCAACAATATCGCTGACCAAAACACTGTCGCTGACTAGAGCGCCATCGCTATCACTAACTAAAACACCATCGCTGACTAAAACACCGTCGCTGACCAAAACACCGTCACCG
>JALYZF010000078.1 GCA_030948995.1 Acidobacteriota bacterium | reverse complement strand
TGAAGTCAAGATTGACGCGCGGCAGGATTCGATTCAAGTTGAAACCGATTACTACAAGGCGCAACGCGTCGGCGACCATAATTGGAAAAATAACGGTAAGCTCGTCGTCGAATATCATTTGACCGTGCCGCGCACTGCGGTTTTAGACGAAATAGAAACCGTCAATGGCGGAATCAATATCTCGAATGCGGCTAATATGACAAAAGCCTCGGCGGTCAACGGCGAAGTTCGAGCTATAAACCTGCGCGGCACTGCAAATCTTTCGACCGTCAACGGAACGGTGCAAGCCGATTTTGACCAACTGCAAACGGGAAGTCGCATTTCTCTTGATACCGTGAACGGGACGGTTGACTTAATTATTCCGTCCGACGCCAACGCCACGCTCAAAGCTGATACGGTCAACGGCAGCATTACAAACGATTTCGGTCTGCCGGTTCACAAAGGTCAATTTGTCGGCAAGGATATGTATGGCAGAATCGGCAGCGGCGACGTTCAAATTAAGCTCAATAGCGTCAACGGCGGTTTGTCTATAAAACGCAAAAACGACGGTAGAAATGTAAATCCGGCGACAAATCTTCTACCGACAAAATCTAAAATGGACGATGATTTTAATAAACAGATTGATCAAGACGTTGACGAAGATACAGACGCAGATAAAAAGATAGACGCTAAAGAAGCGAAAGCGCGCCAAAAGGAAAATTTGAAAAAACTTGCCGATTCAAAAGAAATTATTGTCGGAGCAATGAAACAAGCCCAAAAGGAAATCGCCAATCTTCAAATTGATAAAATAACGGCTGACGCGCTTCGAGAAGCAAACGCCGCAGGCTACTATTTCGCCGGTTCGCCAGCCATCGAAAAAAAAAGTGATTCTTTCGCCGTCGTCGGCATTCCCACCGTTACGATTCAAGCAAAGGGCTGCAATGTTGCCGTGCGCGGCTGGGACAAACAGGAAGTTCAGTATTCAGTCGTCAAAATTGCCGGAAGCCGCATCCAAACGCCGCTTGATGTTAAGACAAATCAGAACGCATCGAATATCGACATAAAAATAATGAATGCCGGCGGCGCGGCGCGGCGCGGCGATTTTTCCGACGATTCGGCGCGCGCGCGCGTTGAGATTTTCGTGCCGAAAAAATCGAATTTGAAAATCGAAAATGACGGCGAAATTCGGCTCGAAGGCGTTTCCGGGACGATTGATTTGCGCGGGACGGACGGCGCAATCAACGTCCGCGACGGCGACGGATTGTTAACCGTCAACGGAGGCGGCGCGCGAATTCGCATCGTCGGATTTCGCGGTGAAGTCGAATCGCGCACGCTCGACGGTTCGATGTTCTTAGAAGGCGGTTTTCAGAGGCTTCTCGCGGAAACTTCCAACGGCGCGATTGTCTTGAATTTGCCGGAAAATACGAACGCAAACTTTACGTCAAACCGCAAAATTAATTTTGAAGGAATAAATCCGTCTGTCAAAGGCGAAAAAAATTGGCGCGTCGGCAACGGCGGCGCAAATTATTTTTTGCAATCGGCTGACGGCGAAATTTTCGTTCGTCCCGCAAGCGTCATAAAAACAAACTAGAATTTCAATTGTGTCTGAGGTCTTTTTTACTTTCTGCGGGATGTTTTTGAAACCTTCCGACCAATCTCCCGTTAAATTCAAAGACATACGGTTATTATTTTTCTTAGCATTGCGTAAAATAATTTTTATAAAAATAGGTGAGTTATGAATAAACTATACGTTTTTTTTCTGCTGATATTTTCTATAAATTATATTCAAGCTCAACCGTCTAGCTCAACCGATTCAAACGCTTCCGACAAGTCGAATGAAACTACAACTGACTCAAAAAGCAAGCAGGATGTAAAATCGAGTGGAAATTTTAATTTGCCGCCTGAGAAAACCAGACCCGTTCAAATTACCAAATTTTCCGTGCCGCCGGTCATTGACGGCAAACTCGATGACGAAGCGTGGAAGTCGGCGCAAGTTCTGAAGGATTTTTATCAAACCAGTCCCGGCGACAATATTCCCGCTTCAAAACCGACCGAAGTAATGCTCGGTTACGACGAAAAAAATCTTTATATTGCTTTCAAATGCTACGACGAAAAAGATAAAATCCGCGCCACGCTCGCCAAGCGCGACGAGGTTTTCGGTGAAGACAATGTTCGCGTTTGGCTCGATACCTACAACGACCAGCGGCGGGCTTATGTGCTCGGCTTTAATCCGCTCGGAATCCAGCAGGACGGAATTTATACCGAAGGTCAGGGCGCGGATTTTTCCGTCGATATTGTGATGGAATCGAAAGGCGTAATCGAAGATTGGGGCTGGTCGGTCGAAGTTAAAATTCCCTTTAAATCGCTGCGCTACACAGCCGGGAAGGGAAAACTCTGGGGCTTTAACGCGGCGCGAAATATCGACCGCTTAAACGATGAATTCGATTCGTGGATGCCGGACGACAAAAATATTTCCGGTTTTTTAATTAAACACGGCAAGCTCGCCGGACTTGACGAGATAAAAACTGAGCGCACGCTGGAAATCGTGCCGAGCATCACGGTCGGCGAAACCGGACGGCGCACGCGCACAATTCCGCGATTTATTTTGAATAATCCCGCGACAAATCCAAACGGCTTGCTCGAAGACCGCGGCAGATTCGTCAATCAACGAATCAAGCAGGACATCGGCGTCAATTTCAAATTCAATATCACGCCGAATGTTACTTTGGATGCGGCTTATAACCCGGATTTTGCGGAAATTGAAGCCGACGCTCCCGTAGTTTCGGCAAATCAGCGTTTCCCGATTTTCTTTCAGGAAAAACGCCCGTTTTTTCTCGAAGGCTCGGAAATTTTCCAGTCGCCGCTGCAGGTTTTTTATTCGAGAACGATTGTTGACCCGGACATCGCTTTGAAACTAACGGGGAAAATTGGCAAAAACTCGTTTGGTTTTCTGGTCGCCTCCGACAAGGCTCCGGGAAATTACGACGACGACGACCGCAACGACCCGTCTATTCGCCCTCGTATCGATGAATTTCTTGATAAAAACGCGATATTCGGCGTGGTTCGCGTCAAACACGATTTCGGCAAGGAAAACAACGTCGGATTTTTCGGAACTTACCGCAGTTTTCCCGAGCAGCATAATATTCTAGGCGGTTTTGACGGACGTTTCAAGCTCAGTCCGAAATTGGTTTCGCAGTTTCAAATCGTCGGCACGACATCGCGCCGGTGTTTTTTCGAGCCGGGGTTTGACCCGTCTTTGAATCCGGCACAGGCGCAGCGCAACCGCGAGATTTGCGGCGGCGGCAGCTTCGGCGGCATAACCGTCAGCGGCAACCCGTTTAATAATTACCGCACCGGAAACGGTTTGGGTTATGCGTGGAATCTTGACTTTACCGAAAAAAATCGCGGCTTTTACGTCGAAGCGAGCGGCAAAACCCGTGATTATCGTGCCGATACCGGATTTACGCGCCGAACAAATACGAACCGCATTTTTGCCGGCGGGCGGTTAAGCACCGAAGCGAATCAAAAGGCGAAAATTATTCGTTTCGATTGGCGACCGGGCGTCTCAGCCGGTTTTGACTGGCAGGGACGCTCGCAAGATTTAGGTTTGAGTTCCAATTTCAATTTCAGCCTTCAGCACAACACAAGAGTCAGTTTTGAAACAGGAATATTTTACGAGCGAATTTTTGAAGAAGAGTTCGGGCTGAAGCGTTCGGCAACGAGAAGCGGCGCATTTTTCGGCGCGCCGGAACGTTCGACGTGGCAGCAATATGTAAGCCTGAATCTCAACAGTTCGCCGACTAAAAAAGTTTCGTTCGGCGTATTCACGGGTTTTATTAACAACGCTCTGGATTTCGATTTTGGCGGCGGCGAACGTTTTCCGCGCATTTCTCCGGCTGCTCTGTCAAACTTGTCGGGTCTTGACCCGGGCGTAGGCAGGCAATACGACATCGGCGCGGAAATTAACTACAAACCGATTGACCCGCTGCGCGTCTCGCTTGAATACAACAAAAGCCATTTGACCCGCAAAGATACGGGACGCGATGCGTTCGATTCAAACATTTTCACTTTGCGTTCGACGTATCAATTCACGCGCTTTACGTTTGCCCGCATTCGCTGGGATTACGATTCGCTTAATTCAAACGCTAGCGGGCAGATGCTCGTCGGCTGGAATCCGAATCCGGGAACGGCGTTTTATGTCGGCTACAACGATAATTTTAATTACAACGGTTTCAGTCCGTTTACCGGACAACTTGAGCCGAGATTTGAACGCAACAGCCGAACGTTTTTTATCCGCGCGTCGTATTTGTTTAGAAAGAGTTTTTGAGGAATGATGAATGAGGAACGATGAATGATGAATAAAAGACAACTTGTTTCAATTCATCGTTTAACGTTCCTAGTTCAGCGTTTTACGCGAGCCGCTTTCAAAATTAAAACGCAGCTTATTGCGTGAGTTATTTCGCCGTCCAGCACTTTTTCAACCGCTTCGTCGAGTTTCATTTTGACGGTTTTGATTTCTTCAGTGCCTTCGGTATTCGGCTCGCCGATTTTTAATTTTTCGGCGAGAAAAAAACTCACGACGTTTTTGACAATCGAAGTGTCCAAATCAATCCGCCCGAAATCAGTCCACGTTTCGGCTTCAATGCCGACTTCTTCTTTCGCCTCGCGTTTCGCCGAATCAATCGGTTTTTCTCCGTCCTCGACACTGCCCGCTAAAATTTCCAGACTCTCGCGCCCCACGGCGTAACGAAATTGTTTGACTAGATAAACATTGTCTTCGTCGTCAATCGGCAAAACGCCGACGCCCGGCGGAAAATCCACTATGCCGTAACTGCCGTCTCGTCCGTCCGGCTGAATTACGTCGTCTTTATACACCGTGAAAAAATCGTTCTCGTGAATTTTTTCGGTTTTTTTAATCGTCCAAGGTCCGTTTTTCTTTTCCATAAATTATAAATTTAGCCGCGAACAAACAGGCGCAGAACACGAAAAATTTCATTCTTCTTTCGTGTCTTGCGCGTGTTTGTTTGCGGCTAATAAACGTTCTATTCAAATACTCGCGCAACCGGCGTAACGGTTACGTCCTGCGGGCGAACATTAATTCGGTAAGTTTGAATCGTTTTATCTTCTTCCAAAATTTCCGGCGGCTTCGGCGTGTTGTAAGAAATCGGCGACGGCGCGTTTTTTACAATTGCATCGCGCAAACCGTCGGCGTCTTTCGTTATCATTACAATCCGCATCGCGCCCGCATTGCCGAGATATTTTTTTATCGCGTTGTTCACGTCGGCAAGCGTCAACTCTGACAGATTATCCTTCATATATTGATTGTAATTCGGAATGCCATAGAACTTGCTGTCGAGCGCATAACCGAGTTCGGCGTCTTTTGTCTGCGTCAGAATGTTGACGTATTTCGATAAAAAGTCGCGCGTGTTTTCAAACGTCTTTTGGTCTAAACCGTTTCGGGCGAGTTTGTCAAATTCGTAAAGCGCGGCGCGCAAAGCGAAATGCGCGTTTTGCGGCTCGACGGGACGAATCCAGATTTGAAAAATCTGTTGGCGGCGCGCCAAATTCGGGTCAGGTTCAAACTGAAACATTCCGCGCGGGAAATATTCGATATATGCGTAATCGCCGTAATTCAAGCCGCGCTTTTCGCGGATTTGACCGTAAAGATAACTGTTCGACGAGCGATGCTGTCCGAAATACGAAGCGACGAGCGCAAGCGCGGCGTAATCTTTGCCCATCGAGCGATTAACAGGAATCGGAAACCCAATCGAGATTGCCGTCGCGCGAGTTTCGCGTTGAACAATATCAATTTTCGTTCCGTTTTCTAGCTTTGGCGCCGCCATTTTTCGCGCCAATTTCGCGCCTTTCGGCAGACGCGCAAAATCTTTTGTTATTTGATTTGAAAATTTCTGGTCGAAACCGCCCGAAAGTCCGAGAACGAGATTTGCCTGCGTGTAGTTCTTCGCGTAAAAATCTTTCACGTCTTGAATCGTCAGTTTTTCGAGCGAAGAAATTCTGCCCATCGAATGATTTTCATAAGGCGTTCCGGCATAAATTATATTGTAAAGCCGTTCTTTGCCGAGTTCCTCGTCGTTGCCTTCGCGCAAAGTAGTTTTCAAAAAATTTATCGCATCTTGTTTCAAACGCTTGAAATCCTCTTCACGAAATCCCGGTTCGAGCAGCATTTGGCGAACCAAGCCGTAATATTTATCAAGATTGTCAACGTGCGTTTGACCGACGAAAGTTGTCATTTCCTTGTCGGTCTGTCCGCCGAAACCAGCCGCCATCGGATAAAACTCGGCGACGATTTCATCGTAAGTTAAATTTTTCGAGCCGCCTTGTGCGAGCATCGCGGCGGTCAAACTCGCAACGCCTTCTTTACCCGCAGGGTCGTCAACCGAGCCGGTCAAAAATTGTATTCTCATCGAAACGAGCGGCGATTTTGACGGTTGAAAAACATTCGTCGTATTCATTACTGAACTCATATTATTTGCTTTCGGCGTAGATTTAGCGCCGCGTTTTTGCGCGAAACCTGAAAAGGCAAAAGCCGAAATTAAAAACGCGGCAACGCAGAGACGCATAAATTTTCTATGATTTTCCATTTTCCATTTTCCGTTTTCCATTTATTTGTCTCCTTTTTTCGTCGCCAAAGTAATTACTGTCTGGCTATTGTCGTTGAAATATTTCTGCGCGTAAAACTTTAAATCTTCAGGCGTGAGTGAATCATAAAGCGCAAACATTTTGTCAATCGTTTCCGGCGAGCGGCGAAGCGCGACAAAGGCGGCGAGCGTTCCGGCAATCGCGTCGTTGCTGTTCATCGCCATCGAAAAACCGTATCGTTGGCGCGAGCGTGTTTCGTCTAATTGCTTTTGCGAAATCATCTCAGTCGTAAAACGTTTATAGGTTTTGATAATTTCATCGCGGACATAATTTAAATCGTTCACGTCTTTGAGTTGCGCTGTAACGGTGAAAAGTTCCGGGTCAACGTGATTTTCGATGTCTGCGCCGACAAAAGTCGCTTTCTGCTGTTCAAGAACGAGTTTTTGATAAATATCCGAGTTTTCGCCAAACGCAACTGCACTCAGTAAATCAAGCGCGGCTTTGTCTTTTTCGGTTTCGGAAAATGCAGGCGCGCGATATGCGACCATCACAAGCGGCAAAGTCTGCGAAGCCCAATCAATATGCTTGCTGCGCGCTTCTTTTTGAAGCGGCTCGACCGGAATCAACTGTTTGAAATCGCCGCGCTGCCAGCCGCCGTAATACTGTTTGATTTTCTCTAAAACATCTGCCTGATTTACATCGCCGACGACAATAATCGTTGCGTTTTCCGGTCTGTAAAAACGACCAAAAAACTGCATCGCGTAATCATAATTGTTCGGAAAATCTTTGATGTCGGCAATGTAACCCATCGTCGTGTGGCTGTATGTGTGATTGTTAAAAGCCGTCTCGCGCAGAACTTCATACATTTTGGAAATCGGATTTGCAGAGTTTTTATTATATTCGCCTAAAACCGCGCCCGCTTCGGTCTTAAATTGTTCTTGGCTAAATTTCAAATGTTGAAAACGGTCGGCTTCGAGTTTCAAAACCGCGTCCAAATCTTCTTTGGCGAAAGTTTCGTGATAAACCGTTCGGTCGTCCGATGTATATGCGTTTGAAGATGCGCCCGCTTTTTTCATTACTTCGTCAAACATTCCGGGCGCATAATTTTCGCTGCCGCGAAACATCAAATGCTCGAAAAAATGTGCATAACCGCTGCGGTGCGGCTCGACTTCGTTGCGCGAACCGGCTTGGACAACCGTGTAAACCGAAACTAAATTCGGATAATCGGTTGGTACGGTTACGACGCGCAAGCCGTTCGGAAGGTCGTCAACTTTGTATTGATACGGAAAAACTTTGCGCGCCTGCGCTTCGGCGTTTAGGACGGAAACAGCCAGAAAAAGAGCGCAAAAAACTATTAAGAATTTCATTATTTTCTCCTCTGAAAAATAAAAACTTCGACAAATTTGGATATATTTTTCGATGTTTTGTTGTCTCAAATCTGTTCACAGATTAACAGAAAACTCTTTACTTTCAAAAAGTTGCGGAAGTAGAAAAAGAAACGAAAAAATTCTTCTTGTAATTATTTAAGTTTTACTGTATAAACTAATGCGGACAAAGTATTTCTAGTTATTTTGATAAGGAGTTCAGATGAAGCTAACAAGAAGTTTATTAGCAATTGCCCTAGGTTTCTCCCTTTTTCCAATCGCTTTCCTAAGTTTTCCCGCTAACAAAGTCGCCGCCCAAGATTCAAAAATCGCTATTCAGCGCGGGTATCGCACGGGTTATTCCGACGGTTATATGGCTGGCTACCGCGACACAATCGATAACGCCGCCAAAAAATACGATAAACACGAAGAGTATTTTAAAGCCGACCGCGCGTTCAGCAAAGATTACGGCAGGCTGGAAGATTATCGGGACGGTTATCAGCAAGGTTTTGAAGCGGGTTACGACACGGGTTTTGAAAAACGCGCGTTTGACGCGACGATTCCGGGCGAATTAAGACATCGCGGTATTGTTGCGGCGGCAAATACGACGCAGCAAGCCGAAGAACAGACGCCTGCGAAAACAATTGAAAATTCAACCGCAAACGCAGCGCCGGAAAATACGACGGTTATAAAAAACTCGGCTGAGCCGCAGCAAGCAACGTCGGAAACTACTGTCGCCTACACGCCCGGTCAATCACAGGTGATTGCAGTGCCGGTGGGAAATTATAATCCGAGCGGCGATTCGCCGGTCGTTATTCCGACCGATACGGAGTTGATTGTCGAATTAGTTGACAACATTGACACGCAGCGAAGCCGCGAAGGCGATAAATTTCAAGCGCGCATCGTTTCGCCGTCTGAGGTGAGCGGCGCGATTATCGAAGGCAGAATTTCCAAAATTCAAAAACCGGGCAGAATCAAACGCCGCGCGGAAATGCTGCTCTCGTTCGACCGCATTGTTTTAGCCGGCAATCGCTGGAGTAATTTTGACGCGACTATAACGGAAGTTCTGCCCGTTAAAGGCGATAACGTCAAGCGCGTCGATTTGGAAGGCACGGTCGAAGGAAAAAGCTCGGTTAAAGACGATTCGATTAAAGTCGGCGTTGCAACCGGAACAGGCGCGGTCGTCGGCGCAGTCGCGGGCGGTCCTGTGGGCGCGGCGGTCGGCGCAGGCGTCGGCGCGGCTTTCGGCGTTGGCGCGGCGGCAGTCGAACGCGGAAAAGACATTAAACTCAATAAAAATCAACAGCTTCGTATCAAAACCTCATACGAAACGCAGATAAGATAGTGGTGAACTGTGAGTGGTGAGCGGATAGTTGAAGAATGTTCTTTCACTCACAACTCACCACTAATTCAAGTTTTTGGCGCGAAGAATTCCGGGCGTCGCGCCTTTTAATCCACGAAACACACAGAGCAAATCTTTTCCATTCTCCTTTGGGATTTTGCTGAGTTTCGTGGATTTTTTAATTTTTAGAGTTCATTCTTTAGTTTCTAAAGTTCAAAGAGTTTGTAGAGTTTTGTGAAGTTTTTATATGAGAAGTTTGAGAATGGTAAAATTCCTTACTCTATGAATTCTAAAAACTCTACAAATTTAATCGCGCTTTTAACTGATTTTGGAACGCGGGATTATTT
>JALYZF010000066.1 GCA_030948995.1 Acidobacteriota bacterium | reverse complement strand
CGCCAAAGCCGTTCCAAATCGTAAAATTCGCGCGCGGCTTTCTCGAAAATATGAACGATAAAATCGCCGTAATCCAGAAGAACCCATTCGCCAGTGCGATAACCTTCAATACGAACGGGGCGCGAGCTTAAATCTTTTTTGAGTCGCTCGCCTATTTCATCGGAAATCGCCTGCACTTGTCGTGTGTTTGCGCCGCTGCAGATTATAAAAAACTCCGTGAAGCTCGCCACCTCGCGCAAATCGAGCGCAGTTATACCGAACGCTTTTTTCTCGCTCGCGCAGGCAATTGCAAGTTTTACCGTTTCATCCAAATCCGCAAAAGGCGTTTTTGTTTCGACCAGTTCGACCGATTTCAAATTTTCTCTCTGCAAAGATTTTTCTTTTGCTGCTGCTACTTCTTCAATCATTTAATAAATCTCGTATTTTTCGATATATTTTGCAACCTCTTGCGGCACGAAGTCGCGCCAGTCGCTTTCGCGAGCGCTAATCTTCCGACGAATTTCGGTTGCAGAAACGTCCAAATTAACGGCGTCGGTAATATAAATTCGTGAATCGTGAATCGTGAATCGTGAATCGTTTTCTCTCTGACCGACTTTCCGCTCGTCAACGATTCTCGCGCGAATCTCGTCCGTAACGTGCGAAAATTCGATTCGATAGCCGGGACGAGTAACGACGATTATATTTACAATCGTTAAAACCGTTTCCCATTCGCGCCACGTCGTAATTTCGTCCCACGAATCCGCGCCCATCACGAAAAAAATTTGCGCGCCCTTTAATTTGTTTTTCAGTTTCGCCAGCGTTTCAAAAGTGTAAGGTTTCTCCGGCGCGTTGAGTTCGACGGTCGAAATTTTTACTTTAGGTTCATTGTTTGTCGCCAGAGCGAGCATTGCATAACGACAAAACGGCGAAGTTACGCTTTTGCCTCGTTTGTGCGGCGCGTGAAATGCGGGAACAAACCAAAATTCGTCAAGACGGAAAATTTTCGTTAATCGCCGCGCAATTTGAAGATGTCCGTTGTGCGGCGGGTCAAACGAGCCACCGTAAAATGCAACTCGCTTCATAATTCTTCAAAGCTGAAATCAATCTGCTCTTCCGCTTTCTGCTCGGCGATTTCGTTTAATTTTTGTGCAACCGCAAAAACCAGTTCTTTTGTTCCTTGATTTGCAACGGCGGAAATTTCAAGAAATTCTTTGCCGTCTTTTTTGGCACGCGAGCGCAGATTTTCCAATCGCTCCGGCTCGTCCAGCGCGTCGAGTTTCGTTGCGACGACAATCTGAGGGCGCAGCGCTAAATCCTGATTATAATTTGCTAATTCGTGATTGATAATCTCGTAATCTTCAACCGGATTTCTGTTTGAAAGCGATGAAACATCAACTAAATGCAGCATCAATTTCGTCCGCTCGACGTGGCGCAAAAAGCGGTCGCCCAAACCTGCGCCTTCGGACGCGCCTTCGATAAGACCGGGAATGTCCGCAACAACAAAAGTTTTAAATTCGCCCAAATCAACGACGCCGAGATTCGGCTCTAAAGTCGTAAAAGGATAATCGGCAATTTTCGGTTTCGCTGCGGAAATAACAGAAATTAAAGTAGATTTTCCGGCATTCGGAAAACCGACCAAGCCGACATCGGCAATCAGTTTTAATTCAAGCTGCAACTCGCGCTCGCCGCCCGGTCGTCCCGTGTAATGATATTTCGGCGCGCGTTTTGTCGGCGTTGCAAAATGCTGGTTTCCCCAACCGCCTTTGCCGCCTTTTGCCGCTAGGAATTTTTGTTCCGATTCGGTGAAATCAAATAATAATTTTTCCGATTCGGCGTCGAAAACCTGCGTGCCGACGGGAACTTTTATAAGCACGTCCGCGCCGTCCTTGCCGTGACGATTTGAGCCTTCGCCATGACGACCGCGCTCGGCTTTGTGTTCAGGGTTGTAGCGCAGATGCAGTAGCGTGTTTAATCCTTCGTCCGACTCCATCCAAACATCGCCGCCTTTGCCGCCGTCGCCGCCCGACGGTCCGCCGCGCGGCACGAATTTCTCGCGCCGGAAAGCCGTAACGCCGTCGCCGCCGTCGCCTGCTTTGATTTTAATTTTTACGCGGTCAATAAACATTTCTTGTTAATACCAAAATAATAAAACGCCGACGCGAACAACGAAAGTGTTCTAGCGCCAGCGTCAAAAATTTGTGCAAATTTTGCGATTTATAAAATCGAAAATTGCTGCTTGAAATTAAGCGGCAACGGCAACATCGGTCTGCGGCTGCGGCAATTCCGGCGCGCCTTCGGCATAAACGCTGATGAATTTGCCTTTGATGCCTTTGTTTTCAAATTTTACAAAACCGTCAATCAATGAAAACAACGTATCGTCTTTGCCGCGCCCGACGTTTTTGCCCGGTTTCCATTTCGTGCCGCGCTGACGCGCCAGAATATTTCCGCCGCGCACCTTTTCGCCGCCGAATTTTTTCAAACCTAATCGCTGCGCGTTTGAATCGCGCCCGTTGCGTGATGAACCTACACCTTTTTTATGAGCCATAATTCAATTTTGGATTTTGGATTTTGGATTGAAAAACAAACCGCAAATCGTAAAAATCGCAAATCCTCCAACTAATCAATTTTAATTTCCGTGTAATCTTGACGGTGACCTTGTTTTCGTTTGTATTGTTTGCGGCGTTTCTTTTTGAAAACGATGATTTTGTCGCCGCGTCCGTGTTTGACGACTGTTGCGTTAAGCGTTCCCGCGCCAACTTTCAAATCCGCACCTTCGCCGCTCATCAAAGTTTCTACTTCGATTTTATCGCCCGCCTCTTTTCCAATCGAAGGCACGCGCACGGTTTGACCCGATTCGACCGCAAACTGCTTTCCGCCTGTTCTAATAATTGCGTAACTCATTGTTGTTTATTGTCTCCTTCACAATGGCGAAAATCTTCACCAATCGAAAAACATTGATTATACGTGAAATTTGGCGCAAAGGTCAATTTCACTCCGGGCATTTTCGGAAGCGCGAAGGAAATCGGTTGGAGAATACAAAAATAAAAAGTGCGCTCGGCTCTAAATTCTACATTTCAAATTACAAATTTCTTCGGAAATTTTCTTCTCATTCGTCTTCACCAATGCGGAATTTATAAATTATTAATTCGAGCCGACTTTGGCTTCGCTTTGTTTTTTCGTGATTGTCTTGCTTAAAAGCGACAAATTTGTCGCGTGTTTAGTCTTGCAGATTCGCCGGATTGTCGTAAAATAAAAGCGAAATGACAAACCCACTCCCTAAAGAATCCGCCCGCGCGCTGCTGTCGGAAATTATTGATTACGCCGGACTTTTCCCGCCCGCGCAGCTTTCAATGACGGAAGCCGCCAAAAATTATGCCGATTATAAAAAGAGCGAATACAATTGGATGCTCGGTCGTTTTGTCGTGCCGGTTACACGCCTTGAAGAACTTGCCGACAGCACGAAGCGTTTTTTTTCGCCTGAAACAGAAGTTTGGAAAATAACCGTTCTGGCAAGCGAAGACGTTTACGGAACGGTTAGCGAAGTCGAGGATTTTAACTCCGAATACGCGCCCTACGCCGTCTGTGATGCGCTGGAAGTTAAAGCAAATACGGGCGCGCAAATCGAACAAATCGCCGAATCTATTCCGCCCGAACTGACGACTTATTTTGAAATTCCCGCCAGTGAAGAATTAGCCGATATGGTGGCAACCATCGCAATCTGCCGACAGCGCGCCAAAATTCGCACGGGCGGAATCGCGCAAAACGCTTTTCCGAGTGCCGAGCAAATCACGCGCTTTATGCGAACCTGCCTTGCGGCAAACGTGGCGTTTAAAGCCACTGCCGGATTGCATCATCCGCTTCGATGTGAAAAACCTTTAACTTATGAAACAAATGCCGAAACCGGAACGATGCACGGCTTTTTGAATGTTTTTCTCGCTGCCGCGCTTCTGCTGCAAGGTTATAAACAGAGCGTTATAACCGGACTTCTCGAAGACGAACAGGCGAAAAATTTCGCGTTCAACGACAACGAAGTGCTATGGCGAAATGTTCCTGTAGCTTCGACGGCTCATCTAAAGCATCTGCGCGACAAGCGGTTTATTTCCTTCGGCTCGTGTTCGTTTGAAGAACCGATTGCGGATTTGCGGGAAATTGGAATTCTATAACATTTAACATTCAACATTTATCATTTATCGAATGGAAATGTTTGAATAAAAATTGATAAATGGTAAATGGTAAATGATAAATGTAAATGAAACACACGACCAAAATCTTAAAAGCTGGATTGAATCAGCCAATGCTCCCGAAACGGATTTTCCGATTCAAAATCTGCCGTTCTGCGTTTTTACGCGCGCTTGCACTTATGAAAATGTGAGAATCGGCGTCGCTATCGGCGATTTTGTCTTAGACGTTTATTCGTGTTACGAATGCTGTCTGTTTGACGACGATTCTTTCACCGTCGCCGTTAATGCAAATAATTATTGTCTAGACCATTCGGTGATGAAAAAAAACAAGAATTTGCAAAGCGCGTTTCGCCGCCGCTTGGTAGAAATTTTATCTGAAAACGCCGATGAAGAAACACAAAAAAACGTCAAGCGAAATTTGATTCCGATGGACGAAGTGCAGTTTTATCTGCCCGCGCACATCGGCGATTACACTGATTTTTACTGCTCAATATTCCACGCGACCAACGTCGGCGCGATGTTTCGTCCCGACAATCCTTTACTGCCGAATTACAAATTCGTGCCGATTGGTTATCACGGGCGCGCTTCATCAATCGTCGTTTCGGGAACTGAAATCACGCGCCCGAAAGGTCAGAGTCGCTCGGACGCTGAAGCGCCGCCGGTTTTCGCGCCGTGCAAAAATCTCGATTACGAAATGGAAGTCGGTTTTTTCGTCGGGCAGGGAAACGAGCTTGGTGAAACGATTTCAATTGAAGAAGCCGAAGAACATATTTTCGGTTTGTGTCTTGTCAACGATTGGTCGGCGCGCGACATTCAGGCGTGGGAATATCAGCCGTTAGGTCCGTTTCTCGCCAAAAATTTTGCGACTTCGATTTCGCCGTTTGTCATAACGATGGAAGCGCTCGCGCCGTTTAGAACAAACGCTTTTGAGCGCGCGGAAGGCGACCCGTCGCCGCTTGATTATTTATCTTCTGAACAAAACGAAAAATCGGGTGGCTTCGACATCAATTTGGAAGTTTACCTACAAACAGAAAAAATGCGCGACGAAAATGTCGAACCGTTTCTTCTCTCTCGCTCGAATGCTAAAGATTTATATTGGACAATCGCGCAAATGCTGACGCATCACGCATCGAACGGCTGCAATCTGCAAACCGGCGACCTTATGGCGACCGGAACGGTTTCCGGCGAAGCAAAAGACGCGCGTGGCTGTCTGCTTGAACTGACTTGGCGCGGCAAAGAACCAATCCAGTTGCCGAACGGCGAAACGCGCAGATTTTTAGAAGACCGTGACGAAATTATTATGAAAGGTTTCTGCGAGCGCGAAGGTTTCAAAAGAATTGGGTTCGGCGAATGTCGCGGCATGATTATGCCAGCCGATTAAATTTATGTTTCAAGAAACAGAATTTATAATTGAAAATCTTCAACGACCTCTTATCGATATTGATATTAATCAATCAAATTCTTGGGTTGGAATAACTGGGTATTTAGAAAGTTCACACAAAAGCATTCCCAAATTTCCTTTCGGCACTCATATTCATTTCAGCGATAAATCTTACGATTTGCCGAAAGAACTAAGAAATCCACTTGTGAGAAGCATCAACGAAAAAAGCGCTTTAGTGTTGGGAGCAAGCAAACAATATGATGAGACAGACAAAACAAATGTTTGGATAATCAACTCATCTGGAAAAGTAAAAATCGGCTTTTGTACCAACGGTGCTGTTGAAAATGTCGTAATAACAAAAGATTTCATTGTGGTTACTTATTTTGATGAATCAGCTTGTTATGGAGAAGGCTTAGAAGTTTATGATTTTGAAGGAAAACTTTTATTCGGTTATGAAGAGTTATTCGGTAAAGAATCAGTAGAGATTTTTGACTGTTATGCCTCAGCTTTGGTTAAAGAAAATCAGATTGTTTTTTGTCCTTACACAGAATTTCCACTGGTTCTTTTCGATATTGAAGCAAAAACACAACAAGTTTGGAAAACACCAGGCATCGTTCGTGGCTTTAGTGCGATAACTAAACTTGACGACAAGATTTATTTTCACCATTCATATAAAGACAAGTTTGGAATTTATGAATGGCAAATCGGAAATGAGAAAGCTCAAAGAATAGGTGAATATTCAAATTACTTTGTTCGCGGTTTGCCAAACGGACGTTTTCTAGCACGAACCGATTCAGGTTATACAATTATTTCGTTACAATAATTTTAATGAGTGATTTTCTACTCGACAAATTTCACGAAGAATGCGGCGTTTTCGGCATTTTCGGACACGGCGAAGCCTCGACGCTCGCAAATTTAGGACTTTTCGCGCTACAACATCGCGGGCAGGAAGCGTGCGGCGTCGTGTCGTCCGACGGCGAAACTCTGCATCAGTTTCGCTCGATGGGCTTGGTCGCTGACGTTCTGAATGAAGAAGTTTTGAAAAAATTGACGGGAGCGGCGGCAATCGGACATACGCGCTATTCGACTGCCGGACGAAATACAATCCGCGAGGTTCAGCCGTTTAGCGTCGCTTGCCGACACGGGCAAATTGCTGTTTGTCATAACGGAAATTTGCCGTTCGCGCCGCAGAAACGCGCGGAACTCGAACGCGCGGGCGCGATTTTTTCTTCGACTTCAGATACGGAAACGATTCTGCATTCGATTGCCAGATGCGAAGCCGACAGCGTTATCGAAGCGATTTCCAAAGTTCTGCAAGAAACCGAAGGCGCGTTTTCTTTGCTTTTTTTAACTCCAAATTCTTTAATCGCCGTGCGTGACCCGCGCGGATTTCGCCCTTTGAATCTCGGAAAATTAAACGGCGCTTGGTGCGTTGCGTCGGAAACCTGCGCGTTTGATTTGATTGACGCCGAATACGTGCGCGAAGTAAAAGCCGGAGAAATGCTCGTCATTGACGAAAACGGTCTCCAATCGTTTTACCCGTTTGCCGAAAAACCAAAATCAGTTTGCGCCTTCGAGCATGTTTATTTTTCGCGTCCCGATTCGATAATCTTCGGGCGTTCAGTCAGCCAGTCGCGCCATAAAATGGGCGAGCGTCTGGCGATTGAGCATCCGGCTGAAGCCGATTTAATCGTGCCTGTGCCGGATTCGGGCGTTGCGGCGGCAATCGGTTTCGCGGCTCAGTCAGGCGTAACTTTTCGCCACGCGATTATTCGCAATCATTACGTCGGGCGAACTTTTATCGAGCCTTCGCAAAGCATCCGCTCATTCGGCGTGCGCTTAAAGCTCAATCCGATTCGAGATTTAATTGAAGGCAAGCGCGTCGTCCTTGTTGACGATTCCATTGTGCGCGGGACGACTTCAAAAAAAATCGTGCAGCTCGTCAGAGAAGCGGGTGCATCGGAAGTTCATATGCGAATTAGCTGTCCGCCGACCATTTCGCCCTGCTATTACGGCGTTGACACGCCACGCAAAGCGGATTTAATCGCCGCGCAAATGTCGGTAGAGGAAGTTTGCCGTTATATCGAAGCCGATTCTCTCGGTTATTTGTCTTTGGCGGGAATGCTCGAAGCTATCGGTTTTGAAACCGATTCGGCGTGTGTCGCCTGCTGGAACGGAAAATATCCGACCGCAGTTGCAGGCGGCGAGCCGACCATTGATAATAGCTAGTGAATAGTAAATCGTGAATCGTGAATAGATTTCTTCTCGATTCAAAATTTCTATTCACCATTAGCGATTTACGATTTACGTTTTAGGAGGTAATATGCGTTTTATTTTATCGTTTGTAATGTTCGCAGTCTTCGGTTTTGCTCAGCAAAATTGTCATAAGGCGACAACAACTACGACAAGCAATTCCGAAACTGCAAAAAGCAGTTCCAATACTACTGCAAAAAATAATTCAAATGCGGCAACTGCAGCCGCTCCGACAGCCGCGTTTCCCGAAGAAGCGCCGCGCATTACTCTGGAAGATGCGAAAAAGGCTTTTGACGAAGGAAGCGCACTATTTGTTGACACGCGCGCCGAAGTTTCGTATAAAACCGAACACATCAAAGGCGCGATAAATATTCCGGCTGACGATTTTCAAACGCGCTACAAGGAACTTCCCAAAAATAAAAAAATCATCGCCTATTGTTCCTGACCGGCTGAACACACCAGCGCCCGTGCGGTGCAGATTTTGAAGGAAAAAGGCGTCGGAAATGCGTTTGCTTTATTAGGCGGAACGGCGGCTTGGAAAAATGCCGGTTACCCGATGCAAAGCGGCGAGAAGTGAAAATAAATTTCAAAACTTAAATTATTTGAAGAAAACTCCGCATTTTGCTGCGGAGTTTTTTATTCACAATTTATGGTAAATAAAATCACTGCTTACCTTTCATTATTATTCTCTTAACGAAAAGCCGAAATATCCATTCCAAAGCGTTCCTTCACATATTCTTCCTGCGCCAGATTTACATTACGCAAATTTTCAAGGCGGCGCTCGGCTTTTTTGACGAGAGTTTTAGTTCTTTCAGCCGTTTGTTTAATCATATTTCTGCCTTCGAGCATTTCCGCCTGAAATTTTTTACGCAGAATGTATAGTTCCGAAAGCTCGGCTTTCAGGCGTTCTGCGCGCAATTCTTTTAAGCGATTTTTGACTTGATAAATCTGTCGTATCGCGCGGACAAGATTATCGCCGACCGACTCGCCCATTATCAAATCCGGCGAATCGCGGAAATCTTCGACGAGTTTATTCAGACGGTTCTGGTCGCCCGCCGAATATGCTTCGTTTAATTTCGCCATCAAATCGTGGCGCTTTTCTTTTTCTTTCGCATCCAAAGCCAAATCCGGGTGAATAATTTTCGCCAGATTGTGATAAGCCCTTTTCGCCTCGCTTGTCGGCTGCCATTTGAACGAACAATTTGCGGCATTTTCCGCATTAGCCGCCGATTCTTCCGCGCGTTTTCTCAACTCTTCGGCGCGCTTTTTTATCTCTTCGTCGTCCGGCACGAGTTTGACTTCTTCTTCGGCAATCTGTGCTTCTATCTCGTCGAGTTCGGCGTAAAGTCTACCGACTTCCATCGTGTAATTTGCTTCAAACTGTTCCAACTCGGCGCGCAGTTCCGTCATCACTTCTTCTTTATCGGCAAGCGCGTCTTTTAAGCGTTCAAGCGAGCGGTATTTTTTAGCGAGTTCGATTTCTTCAGGCGCGGCAGTGTTCATAACTTAGAAAATATTAACACAAAAGATTTTAGCCACGAACAAACACGAAAAGTCACGAAAGTTTTTTAATGATTTTTTCGTGTTCTTTTGTGTTTGTTTGTGGCTAATTTTAGTTTTGCTGTTCCGACACGCGGAACTTAAAATTTAAGTTTTATCAGCCTTCGACCAATGCAAACTTGCTTACGGCATCGGCTTCCGCCTGCCGGATGCTGACGAGGTTTTTCGATTCCGTCTCAGACAGCATTTCGTCTTTAAATTCGGGATTCGGTTTATACCAAGGCATTGCGTCGAATGTTTTTTGCAGTTCGGCGTTTTTGAAAATGCGTCCGTGCCGAGCGTAAATTTCGTTTCTGAGAACGCGCAAATCTTCGACAAAAAGACCCTGAAAAGTTTCCGGCTCTAAAATTTCCGATGCGATGCGCTCACGCAATTTATTTTCGTAATTTTGAATCAGCGCGACGTTCGCTTTTTCCGTTTCGTTTAATTTCACTTTCGATTGGTCTTTCAAAGGCTTATACCAATCCTGAAATTCGTAAAACGCTTTGAAACCCGGCGTTGTAAACGCTTTGCCGCGCCGCGCCCAAAACTCGTTTCGCATAATCCGCAAATCGTTCAAGGTCGCGCCTTTCAGTAAATCTTCGCTCAAAGGCGCGTTTTGAAATTTGTCCATATCGCCGGGCGAGACGGCGACTTTGCGGTCATGCCCGCGCGCCGTCATCAAAGTCGTTATGTTCTTCTTTTCGATTTCGGACAAAACCGACGGATTATAATTCGGGTTTGGTTTATACCAATAACGTTCTTCAAAATACTTTTGCAGCCAAGGCTCGTCCGCAAAAGTTTTGCCGTGAATCGCTTCGACTTCGGCAATCATCACGCGCCATTCCGCCGCCGTGTTCGCGTAAATCTGCTCGGTCGTAAATTCCTTTGTTTGCCAGAACCGCAAATCGCCCGGCTGAATCGAATCATGTTTGACGGCTTCGGCTTCGCGGATTAAGTCAATATTTTTGCGTTCATTCGCAGTTAAAAGTTTATTGTTGAAATCTTTATTCGGCTTATACCACGCTTGTTTAGACAAATAATCTTGAATAAACTGCTCTTTGAAAATGCGACCGTGCTTGCCGAAAACGATTCCGCGCACGAGCGACAAATCTCCGACATCCATTTTATTCAAGTCGGTTTTTTTGACGAGCGTTTTTGCAAAATCGATTTTCTGCCATTTTTTCAGCGCGTCCTGCGCGAAAACTTGCGCGCTGCAAATCGCCAGCATAAATATTAATGAAATTAACAATTTTCTTTTCATATCAATTCGCCTCGTTTTAAAGAATATAAATCAATGTTCGTTCACTTTATCAATCTTCCAAACTCCGTTTTCCTTGATTAATTTAATCGCCAAAGTTTGTTTCCAATCTGATTTTTTAGCTTTCGGCAAGGCTAACAACACTTTTAGAGCTGCGTTATTTCCTTGGACTTTCACATTTGAAACATTGACCATCCAATGTTCGTCATAGTTCTGCGCGTCGAGAAAATAATCAGCGCCGTAGTCGGAGTAAGCCTTCGAGTGAATCCATTTGTCCAAGCGTTTGGAAACGAATTTAAGCATCGTTTGTCTTTCTTTGGTCGGTTCTCTATTACCGCTAAGCTCGTGCAGATACCATTTATAAAAACTTTCTGCCGTCTGCTCCGGCGTTTGCGCTGCCGCATTCGTCACGCCGAAATTGCCCAGAATCAAAAACAAAATCGCGCCGCTTAGTAAATTTCTGACATTTACAAACTTTCTTGAAATCATTTATTTCTCCATAATTTTAATCTTCGACAATTTCAAAGCTCGTCCGTATTTCGGCAGTCGGGCGAACGGTCGCGGCAACCGAACAGTATTTTTTATCCGAAAGCTCGATTGCCTGCGCTAAGGCTTGCTCGGAAACGTCGCGCCCGCGCACGATATGGTGAATACGGAATTTTGTAAATGCTCGCGGATATTCTTCGCGCCTGTCGCCTTCAATCTCTACTTTATAGGCGCTCACATTTTGCCGTTTCTTTTCCAAAATCGAGATAACGTCCGCTGCCGTGCAAGCCGCAACCGACACGAGAAGCATTTCAAGCGGCGTCGGCGCGGCATGTCTATCTCCGTTTGTATCAATTGCTTGCGCGTGTCCGCTCGGTGTCGTGCCGATAAAAAATTCGTCGCCCGCGTATTGTATTGTCGCTTTATAAATATTGTCCGGCATCAAAAACTTTCCTTAAATTGAACGAAAACCCGAGCAGATTTTTGCGAAATTTTAACACAGCTTTTGCTGGAACACAGCTTAATTTTATGAGCGAACAACCTTTTGGCATTGAAAATGCTTCAAAACCGTCGGCACGCATAAATTTTAATAATTTATTTTCAGATGGCTTTCAGCAGAAAAAGGAGAATAGAGATGAACGGGTTTCGCAGAATTTTTTCGATTTATTCGATAATCGGTTTGATAGTTTTCGGTTTTGCGGCACAGGCGAACGCGCAAGGCGCGCGAAGTGAGAAGGAAGTCCGACGCATTGTGCGAAATCTGAACGCGAAAATTGAGGATTTTGGTTATAGATTGTCTTACCAGCGAAATCAAAATTCGTCTCGCAATCAAAACATCGGAAATTTGGACAATAGCTTGCGGACACTTCAAGACAGAATGCGCGATTTTGAAACGAAGCTCAACAGCTACCATGAAAACTCTGCCGATGTTTCAAACGTTTTGAATGCGGCAAAAGACGTGAACGACGCGGTAAAACTTAATCGTCTCGGCAGCAGAGAGCAAAACGATTGGGCGAGTATCCGCGCGCAGTTTGAACAGCTTGCTTCAAATTACAACGTCAATTGGCGCTGGGATGGAAATAACAGTGGTAATAATGATTATGATTATCCGAATGACGCGAACAATAATCGTTATCCGCCCGAAAATCGTTTGCCGAACAATTATCCGCCGAATTCTTCTTCCGCGCTGACGGGAACTTACCGGCTCGACGCTTCGAGAAGCGAAAACACGGACGAGATTGCCGACCGCGCGGTTGATAACAGCAACGCGCGCAACAACGCGCAGGCGAGACAAGATTTACAGAACAAACTCGAAGCGCCGGAGCAAATCACGGTTGATGTTCGCGGCAATCAAGTAACTTTATCATCAAGCCGCGCCGCTCCCGTTACGTTTGCGGCAGACGGACGCGACCGCACCGAGCAAACCACAGACGGCAGAACGCTTCGCGTGCGCTCGACTTTGCGCGGGCAGGAATTGACCGTTTCGAGCGTCGGCGGAGACACTGATTACACTGTTGTTTTCGCCTCGATTGACAACGGCAAAGCAATGAAAGTTACGCGCCGTATCACGACCGATTATCTGAATCAAACAGTTTTCGTCGAAAGCGTTTATGAGAAAACCGATGCGAGCGCGCAGCTTGGAACGGGCGATAGTTCGGACAATTCAAACGGTTCTTATTCGAGCAACGATACGAGCGACAGCAATTATCCGAACAATTCGACAAATAATTACCCGACGCCGGTTAATGGTCGGACAGGAAATTTCGTCGTGCCGAACGGAACGATTTTGACCGGAACTCTGCAAGCTGACGTTTCGACGAAAGTTTCGCAAAACAACGACCGTTTCCGTATGACCGTCAACGCGCCGAATGAATTTCGCGGCGCAATTGTCGAAGGACACATTGCAGGCTTGAATCGTTCGGGCAAAGTGTCGGGACGCTCGCAAATTACTTTCAATTTTGAAACTATTCGCTTGGCAAACGGACAGACTTACGATTTTGCCGGATTTCTGCAAAACGTAACGGACGCCAACGGCAAAACAGTTAAAGTTGACGCCGAAGGCACGGCGAAAGGCGACAGCCAAACAAACGAAACCGTCAAACGCGGCGGCATCGGCGCAGGCATCGGCGCAATCATCGGCGCAATCGCCGGCGGCGGACACGGCGCGGCAATCGGCGCGGTCATCGGCGGCAGCGCGGGAGCGGGTTCGGTTTACGTTCAGGGCAAAGACGACCTCGAACTCAAAAGAGGCTCGTCAATTACGGTGCAGTCTTCTTCGCCGATTAGGTAAGATTAAATAAATAAAAAATTTGAAGATTAGGCGGCAAGTTTTTGTCGCCTTTTTGTTTGAAAATTTCTCTTGACTTTCAATGCTCTTTCTTATATTTTGCTCTTGAGCAATCCGTTACTTAATGCACAATCTTTCACGGTTGTTAGCCTTTCTACCCGACCAATATCTTTTACTTTTTCAATAACCTTCTAAGTAGAAAAGGGATTAATATGCACAAACGTCAACCAACAACAATTGGTATCTTATTTGTCACAGTCGTTTTATTCACAGTCTCATCCTTGTGTCAAGAGGCTCAAACCAGCAAGCTACAAGAGGAGGAAGCAACAATTGTTCAGAAAGGGAAAGTTACAGACGAAGAGCGAGTATATAGTAAAATTTATGAAAAGGAATATGACTTTTTTAGAGATGAGAAAATATCTCAAATGAGGGGAACGGATAGACTCGTCCTTGAAGGTTCATTTCCGGGAAGTCCAAATGATTTGCCTGTTAGGGCTGAAATTTTTTTCAATAAATTAGCTTGTGATGCGGATTTGATTATTAGAGGAATGGTAAAAGATAAATCTTCACATTTAACGGAAGATGAAACTTTTGTTTACACAGAACATAAAATAATCGTAGGCGAAATTATTAAAAACAATGAAAAGGCTCTTGTTGAAGTTGGAAGTGAAATTAATGTTACCCGACCGGGCGGAGTAATTAGTTTGGATGGACGTATATTTCGTGTAACAGATAAATCTTATGAATCACTAAAAACGAAAGGTCAATACTTATTATTTCTCAAGTTTGTTCCTGCTGCTAATGGGTATAAATCATTTAATTCTTCAAGCGATTTTTCTTTGGCGGATAATAAATTTAATAAACTTACAAAAAGAATACTTCCGAAAGAATTAGATTTTGTAGATAGTGAAACGTCCTTAGTACAGCTTATTCGTAATTCCAACATGCTTGGTTGCAAGAATGTTATCGGAGGCGGGTTTAGTAAGTTTTCCTCGGTCAAATAACAACAGCAATCGAAAATAAATTAGCTCCAACTGAAAAAGGCTGAATGTTATTTTAACATTCAGCCTTTTCTTTATCGACAACATTTATCGTTAAATATCATCGTCCACCTCAATTTCCATTGCGGCGTCGATGTCGAATGGTTCTTCTACTTCTTCATCTTCCACGCCGAAATCTTCAATCGCATCTACGTCTTCTGCTTCGTCGAAATCAATTCCCGGAACGTCAATCGGGGCAGGGAAATCCAAGCCCCCAGTCGTTAATGGAAATTCGTCTTCCTCTTCTTCCTTCTGGTTGACAGTCGGGTCGTAATCGACCTTGACGTTACGGTAAAACTTCATACCAGTTCCAGCCGGAATCAAGCGTCCCATAATTACGTTTTCCTTCAAGCCGCGCAGGTAATCGACGCGACCTGAAATTGCCGCTTCGGTCAAAACGCGCGTTGTTTCTTGGAAAGAAGCCGCTGATATAAATGAATCGGTTGAAAGCGACGCCTTTGTAATACCGAGCAATAACGGTTCGGCGCTGGAAGACTGTCCGCCTGTTTCCGCAACACGACGATTTTCGTCTTCGTAGCGGAAACGGTCAACCTGTTCTTCAAGCAGAAAATTAGTATCGCCGACATCTTTAATTTTTACCCAGCGAAGCATCTGGCGGACGATACATTCAATGTGTTTGTCATTGATGTTGACGCCCTGCAAGCGATAAACTTCCTGAATTTCGTTGACGATGTATTCCTGAAGCGCTTCGGTTCCGAGAACGCGCAAAATATCGTGCGGGTTGAGCGGTCCGTCCATTAGCGGCTCGCCCGCTCGAACGTGGTCGCCTTCCTGCACGTTGATGTGCGTTCCGCGCGGAATATCATATTCGCGTTCTTCATTATCGTCGCCGGTAATGATAAGTTTGCGTTTACCTTTTGAGATTGCGCCGAATTTAACAGTTCCGTCGATTTCCGACATCATTGCAGTTTCACCCGGACGACGAGCTTCAAAAAGTTCGACCACGCGCGGCAGACCGCCGACAATATCTTTTGTCTTGGTCGTTTCACGCGGAATCTTAGCGATAATATCGCCTGCTTCGACTTCCTGCGCGTCTTCGACATGAAGGTTTGCGCGAATCGGCATTTGATAAGTTTTCAAAACTTTGCTGCCTTTGCGGATTTCAAGACGCGGCTGATGTTTTTCATCCGAATCTTTAACCACCAGACGTTTCTGTCCCGAGACTTTATCAATTTCCTCTTCGAGCGTTTTGCCTTCTTTTAAGTCTTGGAATTTTATCGTTCCCGAAACTTCAGACAAAATCGCAAACGTGAACGGGTCCCAAGTTACGAGCATATCGTCTTCTTTAACTTTTTGTCCGTCTTTGACGTGCAAATGCGCTCCATAAACGATTTGGTAACGCGCAACTTCGCGCCCGCGCTCGTCCATTAAAGCAATTTCCGATTGACGACGCATCGAGATAAGTTCGCCGGCGCGGTTGGTAATAACCTTCATATCGCCAAGGTATTTAACCGTTCCGTCCATCGCCGCCGCGTGTTTGGTTTCCTGTTCAAGCCGCGCCGTGCCGCCGACGTGGAAAGTTCTCATCGTCAACTGCGTTCCCGGCTCGCCGATTGATTGTGCTGCGATAACGCCGACAGCTTCACCGATTTCCACCGTTCTACCTGTTGCCAAATTACGACCGTAACATTTAACGCAGATACCGCGACGTGATTCGCACGTCAGAGGCGAGCGAATACGAAGTCTTTGCAGCCCTGAAAGCTGAACCTGTGCCGCCAAATCTTCATTGATTTCCGTGTTGGCTTCGACAATCGTCGTGCTGTCAACCGGGTCAATGATGTCGTCGAGCGCCGTGCAACCGACTATGCGGTCGCGCAGAGATTCAACTTCTTCACCATTTCGGATAATCGCTTCCGCCCAAATTCCTTTGAGCGTTCCGCAATCTTGTTCCGAAACAATTACGTCCTGCGCCACGTCAACCAGTCGGCGTGTCAAGTAACCTGAGTCAGCCGTTTTAAGTGCTGTATCAGCCAGACCTTTACGCGCGCCGTGCGTTGAAATAAAGTATTGCAAAACGTTTAAGCCTTCGCGGAAGTTAGCGACAATCGGTGTTTCGATAATTTCGCCCGAAGGTTTCGCCATCAGCCCGCGCATACCGGCAAGCTGCCGAATCTGCGCTTCCGAACCGCGCGCGCCCGAATCAGCCATAACCAGAATCGGATTAAGCTCTTTACGTTCGTCTTCGCGCGTGTGCATCGCCTTGAACATTTCTTTCGCCACTTGGTCTGTAACTTCCGACCAAATCGCCGTCACTTTATTGACGCGCTCCATATTCGTCATCGTGGCGTCTTCATACTGCTGCTGCAGTTTATCGACTTCTTTACGCGCGCCTTCGATAATTCCTTTCTTGCTCGCCGGTGTAACCATATCGTCAATGCCGATAGATACGCCTGACTTTGTTGCGTAAAGGAAACCCATCGCTTTCAAATCATCGAGAAGGATAACGGTTTGTTCGTGTCCGAGCCGCAGATGACAGAAGCTGACGAGCGATTGCAAGCCTTTTTTCTTCAGCGTTCCGTTGACAAACGGCAAGCCGTCGCGCGTGAGGCGCTCGTTTAAGATAACGCGCCCGACCGTTGTTTCAATTAAGCTGTCAACATTTTCCCTGACCAGAGCGCGCATTACGTCCTGCGTATTGTGTTCCTTGGTCAAATCAATCAAATCGTTTTTCCAGCGAAGTTTAATGACCGTCTGTGTTTCGACTGCTTTGGCGTCGAGCGCGAGCAAAACATCGTCAACCGAACCGAAAACCTTGCCTTCACCCTTCAATCCCGGACGGTCTAACGTCAAGTAATAGCAACCCAAAACAATATCCTGCGACGGAACTGTAATCGGCTGTCCTGATGCGGGCGACAGTAAATTGTTTGACGCAAGCATTAAAACAGACGCTTCAATCTGCGCTTCAGCCGAAAGCGGAATGTGAACAGCCATCTGGTCGCCGTCAAAATCGGCGTTAAAAGCTGTGCAGACGAGCGGGTGAATTTTGATTGCTTTGCCTTCAACTAAAACCGGCTCGAATGCTTGAATTCCGAGTCGGTGAAGCGTCGGCGCGCGGTTTAGCAGAACCGGATGCTCGCGGATAACTTCTTCGAGAATATCCCAGACAATCGGTTCTTGCCGTTCGACCATTTCGCGCGCCTGCTTGATTGTCGCTGCGTGCGCGTCGCGTTCGAGTTTGTTGTAGATAAAAGGCTTGAATAATTCCAAAGCCATTTTCTTCGGCAAACCGCATTGATGTAGTTTGAGTTCCGGTCCGACGACGATAACCGAGCGTCCCGAATAATCGACGCGCTTGCCCAAAAGATTTTGACGAAAACGTCCTTGCTTTCCTTTCAAAGTTCCTGAAAGAGATTTGAGCGGACGATTGTTCGCGCCGCGCAGAACGCGACCGCGACGACCGTTATCGAACAGCGCGTCAACCGCTTCCTGCAGCATCCGTTTTTCGTTGCGCACGATAACTTCCGGCGCGCGCAATTCCATCAGCTTTTTCAGACGGTTGTTGCGGTTAATCACGCGGCGATAAAGGTCGTTTAAATCCGAAGTCGCAAAACGTCCGCCGTCAAGCGGCACGAGCGGGCGAAGCTCCGGCGGAATAACCGGAATTACGTCCAAAATCATCCACTCAGGTTTATTGCCCGATTTCAAAAATGAATTTGACACTTTTAAACGCTTGGAGAATTTCAGTTTTTTCTGCTGCGAAGTTTCCTCGCGCATCTTGCCGCGTAATTCTTCGACAAGCTCGGCGACGTTGATTTTCATCAGCAATTCTTTAATCGCTTCCGCGCCCATTTTGGCGACAAATTGATGCGGATGTTCCTGCATCAATTCGCGGTAACGCTCGTCTGTCAGCAAATCTTTTTCTTTGAGTTCCGCGACATCACCCGGGTCGACGACGATATACAATTCAAAATAAAGAATTTTTTCTAAATCGCGCAAGGTTATATCGAGAAGATGTCCGATACGCGACGGCAAACCTTTGAAAAACCAGACGTGCGAACACGGGCTGGCAAGTTCGACGTGACCGAGCCGCTCTCTGCGAACTTTTGATTGCGTAACCTCGACGCCGCATTTATCGCAGATGACGCCGCGATGCTTCATTCGTTTATATTTTCCGCAAAGGCATTCCCAGTCGGATACGGGACCGAAGATACGCGCGCAGAAAAGCCCGTCGCGCTCCGGTTTGAACGTGCGGTAATTAATCGTCTCCGGCTTTGTAACTTCGCCGTGCGACCAAGATTTAATTTTTTCGGGCGACGCCAGAGATATGCGAATCGCCTCGAAATTCGGTGTTAATTGCGTTTTATTTTCGTTTTGAAACTTAAACATTTTTTCTCCAAGAGAGTTGACCGAGTTGGCTGAGTTTAGCGAGTTGACAGAGTTTTTGAATTTGAAATTCATTAACTCACCGAACTCGCTAAACTCGCTGAACTCTCAACTGATTAGTCGGCTCCAACAAGCTCAAGAACACCCGCCCTTGCTTCTTCGATGTTGATTTCATCTTCGTTTAGAAGTTCGACATCGAGACAGAGCGATTGCAATTCGCGCACTAAAACATTGAACGATTCGGGAATACCCGGCTCGAAATTCGATTCGCCTTTGACGATGGTTTCGTAGATTTTCGAGCGTCCGGCAACGTCGTCAGATTTACAAGTTAAAAGCTCTTGTAGAATGTGAGCCGCGCCATATGCTTCCAAAGCCCAAACTTCCATCTCGCCGAAACGCTGTCCGCCAAATTGCGCTTTGCCGCCAAGAGGCTGTTGCGTAATCAACGAATACGGTCCGATTGAACGAGCATGAATCTTGTCGTCAACAAGATGTGAGAGTTTGAGCATATAAATGTAACCGACCGTTACTTTCTGCTCGAACTGCTCGCCCGTCATTCCGTCGTATAGCCGTGTTTTGCCCGACAATCCAACCGAAGGCGGAATGCCGAGTTCGTCATAACGCTCGTTTGCCTTTCCGATGTATTCCTTAATTTCCTTTTCGCTTGCGCCGTCAAAAACCGGCGTTGCAAAATGAAGCCCGAGAACTTTTGCCGCCCAGCCCAAATGCGTTTCGAGAATTTGTCCGACGTTCATACGGCTGGGAACGCCGAGCGGATTCAGCACGATGTCAACCGGCGTTCCGTCCGGCAGATACGGCATATCTTCTTCCGGCAAAATGCGTGCGATGACGCCCTTGTTGCCGTGACGACCAGCCATTTTATCGCCGACCGAAAGTTTACGCTTCATCGCCACGAAAACTTTAACCATTTTGATAACTCCCGGCGGCAGCTCGTCGCCTTGTTTCAACTTGGTGATTTTTTCCTCGTAGATGTCGCTTAAAATATTGATTTGGCGCGTCGTGCGCTGTTCGTATTCTTTGATTTCTCCGGCAATGTCAACCGTTCCAGCAGAAACTTCCGCTTTGCGAAGCAGTTTGATGTCAACGTCTTTCAGCATTTCGCGCGTTAGCGTCGCGCCTTTTTTAATAAGAACGTCTTTGCCGTCAGCCAAATCTTTAGTCAGTTTTCGACCGTCGAAAAGCTCGAAAATTCGCTCGTCGCGTTGCTCGCTCAAAATACGAATTTCGTCTTCAAGGTTGCGCCGCAAATCGTCTTCTTCCAAACTTTCGATGTCCAAACTGCGCTCGTCCTTTTCCTGACCTTTGCGCGTGAAAACCTGAACGTCAACAACCGTTCCGTCGATTCCCGGCGGGCAAGTCAAAGAAGCGTCTTTTACATCTCCGGCTTTTTCGCCGAAAATTGCGCGCAAGAGTTTTTCTTCAGCCGTTAGTTGCGTTTCGCCTTTCGGCGTAACTTTGCCGACGAGAATCGAGCCGGGTTTAACCTGCGCGCCGATGCGGATAATTCCCGATTCGTCTAAATCACGCAGCATATTTTCACCGATATTCGGAATATCGCGCGTAACTTCTTCGGGTCCGAGTTTCGTATCACGCGCTTCGATTTCGAGTTCCTCGATGTGAATCGAAGTGTAATAATCTTCTTTCACTAATCTTTCGGAAACTAGAATCGCGTCCTCAAAGTTGTAGCC
>JALYZF010000060.1 GCA_030948995.1 Acidobacteriota bacterium | reverse complement strand
CAGGTGCAGAGTGTGTGCTTTCATTTTTCTGGATTCAAACAACTTAGTTCGCCTTTGTCGTGCCTTTTTGTCCGATAATATTCAAACCGGCGGTTTTCAGGCGTTTTATTTCTACCGCGCCGGACTGTTTGAGACTTTGTTCGACCTCGGCTTGAGTTTGCGGCTGGTCATACTGCGGCGAAAGCATATCGAATGTGTCTAAAACCGCCCAATTATATCTTTGCTCCGAAGTTAAAGCCTTTTCGTGAACATAATTGGCAACCGGAATCGCGTGCCAGAAAAGTCTGCCTAGAACAGGTATCCGAAATAAAACGTTGGTAACCGGAAAGGCGACAGGCATAATTTTCTGAATCGCGCCGAGCAATTTTTCCTTCGACATTTTTTTAGTAAACGGGCGATACCAATATTTTGAATACAAAAGTTGCCAAGGCTTGCGTTCGTAGATAGATGTAGCGAATTTACCGCCTTGCTTTAAAACCCTGAATAAAGAAGGAAAAGTAGCAGACGGTTCGGGCGTATGCTGAACGACGCCGATACAATAACAGCCGTCAAAAACTTCATGGCGAAACGGCAAATCATAAATACTCGCTTGAACGAAATGCAAGTTTTTGCGGTCAGCTAAGCTATCTTTCGCTGCATCTATAGCTGTGCTGATGTCAATGCCGACAACTTCCGCTTCGGTTTGCGAAACAACATCGAGAAATCGTCCTGCCCCGCAACCTGCATCGAGAATCAATTTTCCCTTTAACCAATCTTTGCTCCAGCCGGTTTCCGAATACAGGCGGTCTGCCGAAAGCGTCGTGCCGTTATAGGAATCAAGCTGCTCGCGCTTGAAAATATTCCATTGATAACCGAATGAAGAAGCATAATTTCCCCGCTCGACAAAACGCGGTATGCCGTTTTCGATAGGATATATTTCGCTGCAACCTTGGCAGGAGAGTCTGCCGGCTATGATTTCTTCGTTTTCGATTGTCTCGCGCGAACAATTCAATGTTCCGTGACATTTAGGACATTCTAAAATCTCAAGCAATTTTTCCTGCATAACAACTTTTCTTTACCGCTTGATTTGTTTCCAAATCAATTTTACTCTTTCAAATTCAATAAATAATTCCAAACCTTTAATACTATTGAGTATTTTCCAAAAACGCAAAACTAATGTCCAAAACGGCTGCCGCTTGGACGAACGAGTTTTTATAGTGATTAATGATTATTGCCGGATTCGGGAGAGATTTAACAAAAAGTTTTGATTAGCGCCAGCTTTCCGCAAATTACTTTTCCACCCAATTATAGCGGGAAATTCCGTTTTTCCATAAACGCTTCGGGTAAGTTAGATAGCGGTTTATATTCGATGGCGCATACCACAAGCCTTTCACCGTATTCTTTAAAAACTGCGGGTAATTTTTAGCTTGAAAATAACTTCCCGCGAGAATGGTGTAAAAATTACCATATGCCCGGCGGCGAAGTTCAAGCGTGTTTTTGTCGGCTTGAGAAAAAATTTCTCTGTAAGCCGTCAGCATTGACTGTTCGACGTTCTGTAACTTTAAATGTCTGTTTTCTCCGTGATTTCGATAGCGAACTAAAATTTCAGGCACAAATTTTAACTTGCAGACTTTTGCGGCGCGATAACAAAATTCCCAATCTTCAGAGGCGCTCAAAATCCGGCGTTCGTCAAATCCGCCGATTTGGTCAAAGATTTCGCGTTTCAGAATAGTCGTGCTGCCGGGTCCGACAACGACGGGCTGCAAAAGCAGCAATTCATTTGCCACCCAACCTTCGGCAACTTCGCCGCAAAATTCATCCAAAACATTTCCCTGTGCGTCAAATTCCTGGATACCGCAATGAACGAATCCAACTTCGCCGTCGTTTTCCGAAAAACATCGAACTTGTTTTTCCAATTTTGTCGAAAGCCAAACATCGTCGGCATCGAGAAAAGCGATTAAATCGCCGGTCGAGTTTTTCACGCCTGTGTTTCTTGCCGCGCTGACACCTTTGTTTTGCTGAAAAACGGCTTTTATCCGCGCGCCGTAACCGGCTAAAGTTTCTCTGGTTTCGTCAGTTGAACCATCGTCGACTACGACGATTTCGACGTTTTCAAAAGTTTGCTGCAGAACACTGTCAATAGCTTGCGAAATAAAACGCGCGTAATTGAATGTGGGGATAACGATGCTGACCTTATATTTAGACATACTTATAATTCGATTAAATAAATGCCTGCTTTAAGTTTATATGAGCAAATAATTATAACAAATCGTCAAAACGTGGCGAATTACATCTCTAAGATATAACCGTATGAAAGTTTTCAGATAGGAAATTTATTAACGCTTAAATTGTAATTAGATGACTGAAATCTCAAACATATTTTGTTTTTTTGCTAATCTTATCTAAAACCAATCCGATTTTAATAAATGTTAATCAATAAACCGCGACACAATAATTTAACAATGTGCAGTTATAAAAAAAGTATTTTTGAAAAAAGAAGTTTTTATTTATTGTTATTTCTAATCGTTGTACTTTCGGCAACCATCTTTAGTCAATCGGATAAAAACAAAGATGTAAATCCCTTTCGCCGCGTCGAATCTTCTTCGGCTTTAGCAAACAACGCGGCATTTCCGAGAAAAGCGTTCGACGGGGACGATTACGCCGTAACGGTAACGACTGCTGCAAACGGCAATCTGGGCGTGAGAATCCACGAGGCTTTAACGACGGCAAAGACGCAAATGGCGCAATGTATTGTGAAGGTCGAGCCGTCCGCCCAAGTTATTTCAACCCAAATAATCGTTCCCGAAAACTGCACTTTGCAATTTCTCGCGGGAACTTTCAATTTCGCTGTCGATGGCGCGGCGATTCTTCTGAAAAGCAAATCTTCGCTGCGCGGAATCAGCAAGGAACTGACTGTCTTAAAGGAGAATCATATTGGCAAAAACGTCCGCTCGACCGTTCGCTCCTACGGCATTCGCCAGTATCCGTTTGAGGGAACGGACGAGGGCTTATATCTATCTGATTTTCAAATTAACGGCGATGGAATCACGCTCAATTACGATGCCGCCTATACGACAATCGCGCTCGGCAATGTCAAGCGCACGCTGGTCGAGCGCGTTTATCTAAAATCCACCAACACGCTCGGCTTAAACGTCGGCGGCGCAAATCTTTCGGGTGATACCAACGATTTTTATGCCGATACGGTTACTGTCCAAGATTGTCTTTTTGAAGGCGTCGCAACCAACAACTTAAATATCGTCAACGCCAGAAACGTTATTTTCACGCGCAATACGATTCTCAAACCGGGCAAAATGACGGCAAGCGGCTTCGTTGCCAATGCTCACGGAATAGACATTGAAACTCATCACCGCTGGGACAGGCTGGAAAATCTGATAATCAGTTACAACATTTTCGATTTTCGCGGTTCGGCTGGTGAATCTGTCGGAAATATCGGACATGGAATCGCGGGTAATAATGGAGACGGCTCGCGTTACGTCGGATTGATTAACATCTCCAACAACGTTTTTATCGGCGGCGACGTTCATAAATTTACAGACGCTAATAAAAACGGTTTTTATGATTCGGGCGAAACTTGGAATCCGGTAAATAATATGGCTTGCGGTATTTTTATCGCCAATAATTTTCAAGACGTGAGCATTACCAACAATCAAATCAGGCGCGTCTCGCAAGCCGGAATTTATCTGGGCGGCGTATGGCGCGCTTATGTTTCCGGCAATGCAATTCAAAATAACGGCGGCTCGGTTTCGGCAATAATTCTCGATTCAACTAAATACAGCGTTGTGCGCGACAACTACACTTCGTATTTAAAGAGCAATGATTACGGAGTTAAATCGGACACTGAAAATTGGGGGGCGACAAATACGGCGATTAGTGAAACGAACGATTCGGATTACAATAAATTTTATAATAACAACGGTTTTTCAGCGCCTAGTCTGATAGGTTCAAATTCCGAAAACGGCGATTTGAATATTGTTGGAAAAGCAAAGCAGGTCTTCGGCGGCGGAGAATCGGCAATTGCTTCTGGCGGCGTAAAAATCATTCCGACTGTTCTAAACATTACTGACCGCTTGAATTTGACGGTTACCGAAGGCATTTATTCGGCTTTTAACAAGACTAACACCACGCAGACAGTAAATTTAGCGGACTCTTCGTTTGTCGCGGGCAATCATTATCAAGTAATAAAACTCGACGCAAACGCGGGACTGTTGCGAATCAGCGTTCCCGGGGGGAAATTTTTGGTTTGGAACGGCAGTTATAACACAAAAGGATTTTTTCAAACCACGCAAGCCGGCGCGACAATTAAGCTGACTTGTCTCGACGCCGACACATGCGTAGTGACCGAACAAACGATGAATTGGAGTTTTGTTACCAATTAATTGCGGGTAACGGATAATTTTTAATTTGAACTCAAGCCGAGTTTCGTAGCGACTTTATGCGTTAAATGTCCGGCAATATATTTCCAGTCAACTTTTACGTCGCGGCTTTTCAATTGGTCGAAACGGAAAAAATTATAAAAGTTAGTATAATTTCCGCCGGTTGGCTTTTGAAGCCTGCCGTTGATTTGCAAAGTATCCGTTCCCCAGGGAAACTTAAAACAATAAGCAAGAGACTCCGAGCCTAAAGCCACGTCCGAATCTTCAAATTTGTAACTCGACTCAACCAAGCCGGATTCGAGATTCAACTCAAACGACCTGTCATAATCGGTCAGAAATATCTTCGCTGGCTTTAAAAATCTAGCGTAAATTCCGTATTCCGTTCTGAGATTTTCCGCGAATTTTTTAGACTGCTCGATAATCGCCGTCAAATCCGCCTGTTTTGTTTTTTCCAGCCGTGCGGTATTTTTCAGGCTTTCAAAATCGCGATTATATCTTTCGATGGCGGAAGTCGAATCGTGTTCGTCGCCGAATTTGTATTCGTCGCCCGAATAAAGAACCACGGGAATGCTTTTCGTATTTTCTTTGATGAAATCGTAAACTCTCTGCGGGCGGTTAATTTCATCGTTAAGATAAAAGTTTTCTTCGTGACAAAACCATATAAAACTTGCAATCGGAATCGTTACGACAGGATTGAAAATATCCACTTGAAATTTTAATCCGTCGAGTTTTTCGGCGGCTAATTTTCTTCTGTATTCGATTTGGTCTCTGTTTCCAGCCCAGAAAGCGTATGAAAATTGTGTGGTTAGAACATCTACTTTTCCGACTTTTTTTAAAATCTCTAAAGCCCGATTTTTGTGCCTAATCCCGCAATCGTTGGTGTTTAAAACGGTGCAGGACTTTGATTTAAAAGCCGCCCACGAATCACCTTCTGCATAGTATTCACACAAAATCTCAAAGTCGGTTGATAACGAAACCCATTCATCGGGTTTTAATTCAATGACTTCTTTGAAGCCGAATTTGCGGCAGAAATCTACAACTCTTTTGTCGCCTGTTTCCTGAAAAAGAACTATGATGTTTTGCCGGTGTTCGGGCGAAATATTTTTCAGATTAGGCGGGCTGAAATGGTCTGGATGCTCGTGCGAAAACCAGATATGCGTGATGTCGGCAAAATCGCCGTATTTAAGTCGAGTTTCTGAAATCAAATCCCAGCCGTTGTTAAAAACTCTGCCTTCGAGCCACGGGTCGCAGATGAGATTTACTCCGTCATGCTGAACGATATATGAAGAATGATTGACAAATTTTATGTTCATACCTATCTAATCCTCAATTAGAATCAATTTCGATATTTGTGGCGTTTCATAAAATTTATCATATTCGGTATGTTTCTAAAACGTTCCGACAAAAATTACGGCAGCAACAAATTTACTTAGCGAATTTAACGACGTCCGGTTGCGCTGTCTCGGCGGCGTTTCTGTAAATGGCGTCTCTCGCCCACCGATGAGATTTTATAAATTGATGATGCTTGCCGAGTAGTTTTGCCGGCGATGTCGCAACGAGCGAACGATTGAGAATATGATACCTATAGACAGCCCAAGTAGCGGCAATCCAACCGCCCAAACCTTTATACGGACGATTTTTAAGCACGCCGTAAAATTTTATATTGAGCATTGCGATTTGCTTAAATTCAGGATCGACTTTCGCCCGTTCCGAACCGCCCTCGCCCAAATTTTTGTTTTCAATCGTAATACCGGTATCGAGATAAATTTTATAGCCGACCATACGAGCGCGCTGGCTCATTTCGTGGTCTTCGCCCGAAGCCGCCATCTGCGTGCCGATCCATTCGTCAAAACCGCCGATACGGTCGAGCGCGCTTTTCCGAAAAGACATAAATCCGCCGTCCATTACCTCCAGTTCCATTAAGCCGGAATTTTCCCGGACGGTCTTTCCCCACGCATAACCTGAATATTTAACAAAATCAATTTTATGATTTTCCGACATAAAACCGGTGAGAATATTTATTTGCGGATTATCAATATAATTCCTGGCGAGTTTTGACAACGTATCGAGCGGCACGTCCATATCATCGTCAAAAAATACAATGACTTCACCGCGCGCGCGCGCGAGAGAATAATTTCGCGCTTTCGGCAAATTGGCAAACGACGGCTTAAAAAGTCTGATTTTGCAGTCGATACTTTTTAGATATTCAGTGGTCGGAGCATCATGCTCCATAGTTTGGTCAATAACCAGCAATTCATAATTGGGATAATCTTGCTCAAGCAGTTTCTCAAGCGCTTCGCACAAAACCTGATTGCGATTGTAAGTGCAAACGACGATACTTATAAATAAAGACATTTAAACCACTCCTCTTATCGCAAAGCAACCGTTTTTACCGATACTTGTAAAATTTCCGGCTGAATTAAAAGTTTTTGATGATAACAAAATTATGCTCAACTTTAAATCTTATACCAAATACACAGCCCGTCGTCGGTTCGTTGAATTACAAATAACTGGACGACGCTATTTTGCAGCGGATCTTTTCAGAATTATTTGCAAGCGAAGCGACATAATTTTCAAAATCCTTTATCTTGCCAGTTATATGATGTCGACTAATAAAAAATTCGCGCTGTTTGCCGGACAATTCGGCTAGCAGTTTATTATCGGAGAGATATTTTAAATTTGAATCTTCAAAGTCGTCTAATTTATTATGTAAAAACATCAAGTTATTATCTGGGTCATTATTTTCGGATTCGCCTATTTCGTCCCAAGTCCAGAAAAAACTCGGAACTCCCATAGCTCCGATTTCAATTGTCGAATAACCGCAACTCGAATTGGTTATGTGTCCCCAGTAAACGTTCACCTTATCGTTTTTGATGCTGGCTGCCATATCTTTGGTGTGTCCCATAAACTTGACAGAACCGCTTTCGATATTTAGAGAACTTATCAACTGCTGCAGGTGGTCGTAATAATCTTTATCAATAATTTCACCGTAGATATGAAGCACGGATTTGTGTTGCAGTTTTTGTTGTATCTGGGCAAATGCTTGTATAAATTGATCATTCATTCTCGTTTTGGCTATCCTTGAAAAAATAGAAATCACGATCGGTTCAACGGTAATCGGATTAAAAATATATTCGTATTTAGAGAGGTCTGAAACGAGCGGATTATAAAAGAAGCTATCTTTTTGCGTATTGAGTTTGGTGCTTTTGATTTCTTCTATCTGAATTGGCGAAACGTAGGTGAAATTATACTGTTTGTCTTTATCGAAAATAGCGTATGGGTCGAAATCAAACTGTGCTTTGTTGCTGTGCAAAACTATGAAAAATCTTTCTTCACAGTATTTATGAATCACCTCTTTGAGTGTGATGTAGTTATAATAATCCATAATACAAACCACATCGTAAGTCTGAAGTAAATCTATGACCTTAGGGCTGATTTTTGTCTTGGTTTTGCCCAATAGATGTCTTGCCAGTCTTTTGGCTCTGTGAATGCCGAGACCGAGCGGTGTTCGCTTAACGTCTAAATCAAGATATTCATACATTTCGACGCCTATTTTTTTCAGTTCGTGATAATGGTAATTTTGGAAATTTCGCGCTTTGTCCGTAAAAAGATAATTTTTGTCGGTTAGTATGCCGACCTCGAATTTTTCTTTATCAATGGCTTTACAAATTTCATAAATCCATTTCTCGCTTCCGCCCTGCGCCAAACTTTCGTTCACTATCAACAGTTTAACTTTACTCATAAAAAAAAGACTTGACGGTTGAACAAACGTATTCAACGGCATCATCGCTGAGATGCGGTCCAATCGGCAAACTCAACACGGTTTCGGCAGAATTTTCCGAAACGGGAAATTCCCAATTTTTCATTTCCTCATATGCTTTCGAGAGATGCGGCGGCACCGGATAATGAATCAGCGTTCCGACACCCTTACTCTCTAAAAAGTTTTGCAGTTTTTCTCTGTTTGCATACCGAATTACGAATAAATGCCAAGCCGAAACTACTGATTCCGAGACAAGAGGCAAAACAATTTCCTCGATATTAACCAATTCGTGCAAGTATTTCTCAGCAACTTTGACGCGCCTCGCATTCCATTGGTCGAGATATTTTAATTTTACGCGCAGAAATGACGCCTGCATCGGGTCGAGCCGTGAATTATAACCCTTAACTTCATTATAATACTTGACACGCGAACCGTAATTTCTCAACAACCGGATTTGGTCGGCTAATTGATCATCGTCGGTCGTCACCGCTCCGGCATCACCGAAAGCTCCCAAATTTTTGCCGGGATAAAAACTGAATCCGGCGGCGGCGCCGAGTCTGCCCGTCAATCGTCCTTTGTATCGCGCGCCGTGTGCCTGTGCCGCGTCTTCAATAACCTTCAAACCGTGTTTTCGCGCAATTTCATTTATGGCGTCCATATCAGATGGCTGACCATATAAGTGAACCGGCATAATTGCTCGCGTGCGCGGCGTGATTGCCGCTTCGATATTTTTCGGTTCAAGGTTAAAAGTATTCGGGTTTGGTTCGACCGGAACAGGCGTCGCTCCGGCGTAAGAGACGGCGAGCCAGGTTGCGATATAAGTATTGGCGGGAACGATAACTTCATCGCCTTCGCCAATGCCGAAGCCGCGTAAAATTAAATGCAGTGCTTCCAAACCGTTGCCGACGCCGATGCAGTTTTTCGCTCCGCAGTAATCGGCAAATTCGCGCTCGAAGGCTTCGACTTCCCCGCCGCCGATATACCAGCCGGATTCGAGAACTCTTTGCGATGCCGCGTCCAGTTCATCCTTCAACTCCGTATATGCTGCTTTCAAATCGAGAAATGGAATTTTCATTACAATATTTTGTATAACCTACTTAAAAGCAGCATAATATAGAAATTTTTAGCCTGTTTGTAAAGAATTTATATAATTCTTCACTTTGAATTTGATTACTCGTTCTAAATTTTAACAAAAGTTATATTTGGTTATTTTTCGCTTCCAGCCGCTTTCAGAAATTCATCATACTTACGATAATAGTCCGCTTCGCTGTAAAACTCCGATGCTAAAACCATACAAACCGAGCCAGATGAAAAATCGTCAATCTCACGCCAAACAAGCGGCGGAATATACAAACCTTGATATGAACGGTTCAAATGGTATTTTTGCTTATTTTTACCGTCGTCAAGCGTTACATCGAAGCTGCCCGATGCCGCTATCAAAAACTGGTAGCAGGTTTTTAAGGCGTGACCAGCTCTGTTTTCTCCACCGGGAACATCATAGAGAAAGAAAACCCGCTTAATATCAAAAGGTATGTGTTTCTGATTTTCAATAAAAGTCAGATTACCGCGCGGGTCTGAGATTTTCGGCAACTCAACTAATCTGCTTTGTTCAATTTGGTCAAAAGTCATTTCTTTTGTGAATTCTTTATTTAATGTTAAGTTCATAAAAATCATAAGCGATGGCTCTGCCGCCCCAGCTTTCCTTGAAGTCAATCAAACCAGTGTTTAAATATTTCCCTTGCTGCTCGGTTGAGATACCGAAATCAAAATAGCGTTTTTCAGCATAATGCGAAGTTATTAAATACTGTAAAATGCCGTCCAAGGCGCACAACTTTTTGCCTTCGTTATTGGCGGCAATGTACTGCGTGTGCGCCACCGTTTTACTTTCATAGACGATAATACCTGCCAGCATTTCCGATTGACGAAACGCGCCGAAAAGTTTTATATTGTCGGGAAAACGGCTTGCGAGCAATTGCATTTCCGCTGCCGTGTGAACAGGAACGGCATTATATTTTTCAGCCAGCAATTCAGACTCGAGGCGGATAAATGTTTCAAAATCGTCGCTTTCTCTTACTTCGATTTTATTTTTGCGGCTCTGTCCGGCTGCCCATTTGCGCCCTTTGCTTAATGACAATCGCTCTTTCAGGTAAATTGTCGTTGAAATGTCGCGGCGGACAAGCTGCGCGTTATAACGAAACAGCGCGTATAAATCTTCTTCCGCCGGCTGCGCGTGATAAATATGTGGCACGACTTTGTAAACGATACGAAGCAAAGCGTTTTTCCGAGAAAACCCGATTAAACCTTCAAAGACAGCAAGCATCGTAGGAGTTTTCATTCTATTGCCCGAAACCACCCCGCCGAAAGTTAAACCGCCGTGCGAAACAAGTGTTTCGCCGCTTAAATTGGCAGGCATAACCGCAATCAGTTTGCCGTCGTCATCCCGGAATATCATCGAGCAGTCGGTAAATCGCTCGGCATGATATTCCATATAATCACGACTAAACAAAAACGTGCCGTTCTTCGAGGATTTAATAAAATCATTCCATTCGGTTTTGTCCGTATTTTCATAGCGGCAAACATTTATCATATTTAATCAATGATAATGTATGAACGGTCTGGCAGAAATTCCGAGCGCACAATTTTATATTTATCCAGCCCGAAAACTTCCTTAAAAGCGACGGTTTCACCCGGAAATTCTTCGCAATTAAGTTCATCCATCGCAATCACGCTGCCGCGCGTCAGATACGGGCGAATTGCTTCCAGACATTTTTTTGTCGGCTCATACAACTGCATATCGAAATAGGCGAGCGCAATAATTGTTTCCGTATGTTTTTCGAGGTATCCGTTAATTGTTTTTGTCGCGTCACCTTTAACAAGTTCGTATTTCTTGATATGCGACATCGTATTTTCACCTTGATGATAATCGAGAACTTGGTAAAGATAATCTAAATAATCCTTTGAAACCGAATACGCGCCTTCTGAAACAAAATCCGATGTGCCGTCTTTCTCGGTGATAGCTGTATATCCTGTAAAAGTATCGAAACCGACGACGCGGCGTGTGTAATTATATGGCTCGTAAACAGCGCGTAAATTCTCGAAAAGCGCAATATTTGTTCCCCACCAAACGCCGAATTCCATCACGATGCCGGGCGTTTTGATTATTTTCTGGTAAATTTCGTTAATGTAAAGAAACTTTGCTACAACCGAACTTCTCATCAGTAAAGGAAAATTTGTGACCAATTGGTCAGTCGGTATCGGAC
>JALYZF010000043.1 GCA_030948995.1 Acidobacteriota bacterium | reverse complement strand
AACCACGAACAACAGCATCAGGAACTTCTACTCACCGACCTAAAATATATTCTCGCCTGCAATCCGACATATCCGGTTTACGATGCGGAAAATATTTTAGAAGAAACCGGCGAATCCGAATCGGAAGAATTTGCGAATATAAAAGGCGGAATTTACGAAATCGGTTTTTGCGGCGAAGGCTTTCATTTTGACAACGAACTCAGGCGGCACAAAGTTTATCTCGACGATTTTCATATTAGCAAAAGCCTTGTTACAAACAGCGAATTCGTCGAATTTATCGAAGACGGCGGCTACGAAAATCATCTTTTATGGCACGCCGAAGGTCTTGATTGGGTGAAACAAAACGCGGTAAATTCGCCGCTTTACTGGCAAAAACGAGACGGCTCTTGGTTTCAATTCACGCTCGGCGGCTTGCGGAAAACAAAGCGCGAAAACGCCGTCTGCCACGTCTCTTTTTATGAAGCGGCGGCGTTTGCCGAATGGAAACAAATGCGCTTACCGACTGAATTTGAATGGGAAGCGGCGTCCAGCGAATTCGATTGGGGCTTGCGCTGGGAATGGACGAACAGCGCTTATCTACCGTATCCGAATTTTACAAAACCGGCGGGCGCAGTCGGCGAATACAACGGAAAGTTTATGATAAACCAGATGGTTTTGCGCGGCGCGTCGGTCGTCACGCCGCCAAATCACAGCCGGAAAACTTACCGCAACTTTTTTCACCCGCATCTGCGCTGGCAGTTTACGGGAATCAGATTAGCAAGATAATTTCAAACAGGATAGACAAGATAAACAGAATAAATTAATTCGATCCGCAAAATTCTGATTTATATCCTGCTTATTCTATCCATCCTGTTAGATTTTCTTTATGCAGAGTCCAAGCCAAATTCAACCGAGCGGTTTCGCCGCCGATGTTCTGAAAGGTTTATCAGCCGCGCCGAAGTTTTTGTCGTCGAAATATTTTTATGACGACGAAGGCTCAAGGCTTTTTCGGCAGATTATGGAATTGCCGGAATATTATCTGACGCGCGCCGAATTTGAGATTTTTAAGGCACAGGCGCACGAGATATTCTCGGCTTTTACAGAAACGAGCAGAAAATTTGATTTAATCGAACTCGGCGCGGGTGACGGCACGAAAACTGCCGTGTTGATTGATTATTTCTTAAATCAAAAAGCCGATTTTACTTACTCGCCGATTGATATTTCGCAGGAAGCTCTCGACGCTTTGAGCGAAAAATTTCGCTTGGAGTTTCCGCGTCTTTCAATGAAGCCGAAAACGGGCGATTATTTTCGTATTTTGGAATCGCTCAAAACCGAATCGGAAAAACCAAAAATAATTTTATTTCTCGGCTCGAACGTCGGTAATTTTAGTCGCCTGCAAAGCATCGAATTTTTCCGGCATTTGCGCGATGTTATGAAAGCAAACGATTTGCTTTTCGTCGGCTTCGATTTACAGAAAGACCCGCGCGTAATCGCCCGCGCTTACGACGACGCGCAAGGCGTAACGGCGCAGTTTAATTTAAATCTTCTGCAGCGCATCAACCGCGAACTCGGCGCGAATTTCGATTTGGAAAAATTTTCACACTACGCGCTTTATCGCCCGAACGAATGTGCGGCGCGCTCTTTTTTGATCAGCCGCGCGCATCAAACTGTTTTTATCAAAGCCTTAAATCAATCTTTTCATTTCAAAGCGTGGGAAGCAATTTTTATGGAAATCTCGCAAAAATACAATTTAGAAATGATTGAAGATTTGGCTCAAATGAGCGGTTTTCAAACGGCGAAAAACTTCTTTGATGATAACCGTTATTTTGTCGATTCGCTTTGGAAAGTTTTAGAATGAACTTTACAATCCTCCGTTTTGATTCGCTTGAATCAACCAATACCGAAGCTGCCAATCAAGCCAAACGCGGCGCAAATGAAGGTTTATGCGTCGTTGCAGAACAGCAAACAGCAGGACGCGGACGACACGGGCGAAACTGGATTTCAGAAAAAGATGCCGGACTTTATTTCAGCATCGTTTTGCGCCCGAAATTGGAAATGCGGTTTTTACCGCTGATTACTTTAATGAGCGCGGTTGCCGTTTATGAAACGCTTAACGAGCTCGGTTTGAAACCTGATATAAAATGGGCGAACGATGTTCATATAGACGGCAAAAAAATAAGCGGAATCTTAGCCGAAACCTGCGAAACGAATTTAGGTTTGGCTGTCGTTGTCGGTATCGGAATTAATTTGAAATCTTCAAACTTTCCGCCGGAATTAAAAGAAATTGCCACTTCCGTCGAACAGGAAACCAATCAAACGCCGGACACCGAAAAATTACTGCAAACTTTAACTCGCCAGCTTTCCACTTTTTGCGCTATATTGTATGGCGAAAGCGGCGCTGAAAAAATCCGGCAGGAATGGACGCAGCGTTCGTCTTATGCATTTGGAAAACAAGTGCGTGCCGTATTGGAAAACGAAACGATTCGCGGCGCGACGCGCGGCATCGAAACTGACGGCGCGCTTCGCGTCGAAACCGCTAACGGAGAAATTAAAATCATCCGCGCCGGCTATGTGGAAAGACTTCGGGCGAGTAATCTTTAACCGAAAAGATTTGCATTTGCGCGGCTGAATTGAACTTTAAGGCGCAAGAGTGTAGTTTGTAGATAAAAGGCTTTAATAATATTTTATGAATAACGAATTTGATTTTAATTCCGACGAAGACGATTTTGCTGGTTTTGATTCAGAACTCTCCGGCGAGGATTTTGCCGATTTTGACGAAGACGAATTGGAAGACGTGATGACGCGCACGGCGATTTTGTCGAAAAACAATATGATTGCGCTGCTCTGCGTCAAGACGGCGACCGAAGGCGGCGCTATCTGCCGCGTTGACCCGCGCGAGACGCGCCCGTCCGTACAGCTTTACGACGACCCGGAAAAAGCTCTCGAATGGTTTAGCAAAAGCCTGCGAACAAGCAAGCAAAACGGTTGGCTCGTAGTTTACGACGGCTTGCCGCTGCAAGGGTAAATCCAGCGAAAAATGGAAAATGGAAAGTGGAAAATGAAGAAATTGTTTTCACATTTTCCACTTTCCATTTTCCATTTTCCAATATGCTGCTAGTTATTGACATCGGCAACACAAACACCTCGCTCGGCGTTTACAAAGAGGAAAATTTAATCGCTCATTGGCGGATGGCGACGGTTCGTTACCGAACGACCGACGAATACGGCGTGTTAGCGCGTCAGATGTTTGCCGCAGCCTGTATTGATTACAAAAATATCTCTGCCGTAATAATCGCCTCGGTCGTTCCGCCGCTTAATTTTGCCTTTCAGAAAATGTCGGAAAATTACTTCGGACACAAAGCAATTTTTGTAGATAACAAATTAGATTTGGACTTGCCGATAAAATATAATCCGCCGTCGGACGTCGGCGCGGACAGAATCGTTGACGCGGTTGCTGCAATCGCGCGTTACGGCTCGCCCTGCATCGTCGTCGATTTCGGAACGGCGACAACTTTCGACGCGATAAATTCAAGCGGCGAATACCTCGGCGGAGTTATCACGCCCGGTATCACGATTTCTTCAGACGCGCTTTTTACAAGAGCGGCAAAGTTACCGCGCGTCGAGATAAAAAAACCTGAAAACGTAATCGGCGCGACAACCGTCGGCTCGATTCAATCGGGACTTTATTACGGCTACGCCGGACTTGTTGACGGAATTTTGCGCCGGATGATTGACGAATTAGGAGAAAAAACCAAGGTGGTCGCCACGGGCGGACTCGCGCCGCTCATCTCGCAAGCGTCGGAATTGATTGAAACGGTTGACGACAATTTAACGCTCGAAGGTCTGCGCCTTATTTACGAGAAAATAAAATAACCTCAAAATCTTAACAATTGCAAATAATTCTTAGACTGCCGCAATAAATTTTTAGAACAATAAAACGGGCTTGATTATTCGTTGCCGCATTCCGCTTTTTCGCCGCGAGTTTTTCGTTTATACTTTATACACTTTTAAAAAAACTTTCCGCCTACATCTCTACAGGAGTTTGATTGATGAAACAGGTATCTGCAATTTTTAAGTGCATTCTTGTCGTTTGTTTCGCGCTTCAAACGGCGCAAGCGCAAAAGAAAGATTCGGCAATGCCGAAAAATTACCAGCCGGTTATACTTAGAAATTCGCCTGAAATGCAGACGCTCCTCGATTCCGTCATCGGCAATGCCGTCCGAAACTTTTCATCAAAAGGATTAAAACCCGAATATGTAGCCGCAACTTTAATCGATTTGCGTGACATAAACGATTTGAAATCGGCAAATTATCGCGGCGAGGAAAAAATTTATCCGGCGAGCGTCGTGAAAATGTTTTATATGACGGCGCTTGAACGCCGATTGGAAGACGGACGAATAAAAATGACGCCGGAACTGGAACGCGGCTTGCGCGATATGATTGTGTCGTCGTCGAACGACGCGACGCAGTATATTGTTGACGTTTTAACCGACACTTCGAGCGGTGCGGAACTCGAAGGAAAGAAATTTAGAGTTTACGCCGATAAAAGAAATGCTGTTAATCGTTATTTTGCCTCGCTCGGTTACGCGAATATCAACACCAATCAAAAAACTTACTGCGAAGACGCCTACGGGCGCGAGCAGCAATTTCGTGATAATGGTAAAAACCGCAATATGCTGACGACTGATGCGACGGCGCGGCTTTTGACTGAAATTGTTTTGGGCAGAGCCGTTACGCCGGAACGCTCGCGCGCAATGCTGGAATTAATGCGGCGCGATTTTTCGGGAACTTCAACTGACACGGACGACCAAGCGCACGGATTTACCGGAATCGCGCTTAATAATTTGAATTTGAAAGACGCGCGTCTTTGGTCAAAAGCCGGCTGGACTTCAAAGACGCGCCACGACGCGGCATACGTCGAGACGCCCGACGGTCTGAAATTCGTGCTGGTCGTTTTCACGGAAAATGTGGCAAACGAACGCGATATTATTCCTTCGATTGCGACTGAAATTTTGAATAAATTGGGAGCAGTAAAATGATAAAGAAACTGTTTCTATCTTCTACTTTAAGCATACTTTTTGTGCTTGTTTTTTCTTCCGCCGCTTTTACGCAATTCAAACAGCGCGTTCATTTTGCGAAAGGCTCGTCGAGCGCAACCGTTAAAGGAATCGTTCGCGGCTACGGTTATACCAATTACATCATCGGCGCGCGAAGCGGGCAGGAAATTTCGGTTAACCTTTCCGCCGCCAATACGTTTGCAGTTTTCACGGTTTTTTTGCCGAACGGAGACAATCTCGAAGGCGCGACCGAACAAAACGAATTTTCCGGCGAGCTGCCCGAATCTGGCGATTACGTCGTTCGCGTTTATATGATGCGAAGCGAGGCGCGCCGAAAAAATTCAAACGCCGCTTACGCGCTTAAAATTTCAATTCACTAAACATAAGGAACTTACAATGAAAAAACTAATTTTTGCTTTTGCCGTCGTCGCTTTTTGTTTTTGCTGTTTGATTGACATCTGCGCGCAAGGCTATCGGAAGCCGCCAAAGGAAATCGAAGACATCTTAAACGCGCCCGCGCTTCCCGTAACTTCTGTTTCTCCGGCACACGATAAAATTCTGCTGGCGACGCCGCTTCGTTATCCGCCGATTTCCGAACTCGCCCAACCGATGTTGAGATTGGCAGGCTTGCGAATAAATCCGAACACAAACGGGCAGCATCGCCAGCCGTATTTTGTTAATTTAACTTTGAAAAATATTTCTGACGGTAAAGAAACGCCTATTAATTTACCCGAAAATGCGCAGGTGATTTCGCCGAATTGGAGCGCGGACGGAAAATTTATCGCTTTCGGCAATCAAACATTGACGGGAATTGAATTATGGATTTTGGATACCGCAACCGCTAAAGCGAGAATGTTGAAAAATGTTCGCGTAAATACGGCATTCGGCAGATTCGATTGGATGCCTGACCAAAAAAGTTTACTGGTTAATCTCGTTCCTGCAAAACGCGCCGCTCCCCCGACTGCATCAGGCGTTCCGACCGAGCCGAGCGTTCAGGAAACAGCTGGAAAAACCGGCGTCGTTCAGACTTTTGAAGATTTGCTCAAAAATCCGACCGACGAAAAATTGTTTGATTATTACGCGACTTCGCAGTTGGCGATTGTTTCGCTCGACGGCAAGATAAAGGAAATCGGACAGCCCGCGATTTTCGATACTGCCGATATTTCGCCCGACGGACAGCACATTTTGACGGCGCAAATCAAGCATCCGTATTCGTATCTTTTTCCGGCTTCGCGCTTCCCGACCGATGTCGAAATTTGGGATTTGCAGGGAAAAACGCTTTACAAAATCGCCAGTCTTCCGCTCGAAGACAATCTACCGGCGCAAGGCGTCCCGGTTGGCGCGCGAAGTTATGGCTGGATTCCGACCGAAGCGGCGACCGTCATTTGGGCGGAAGCATTAGACAAAGGCGACCCGCGCACAAAGACTACGCCGCGCGACCGGTTGTTGAAAATCTCCGCGCCTTTTACAGCGCAGCCGACGGAAATTGTCCGAATCGAACAGCGTTATCAAGGACGCGCTTTCGGCGAGCGCGACGGCTTAATGTTTTTCTACGATTACAACCGCGACACGCAGCACCGCCGAATGTTTGCGATGAATTACAACAATCAGTCGGACGCGCCGAAATTGATTTCCGACTTAAATATCAACGACCGTTACAACGACATCGGAACGCTCGTGATGAAAATTTTGCCGAACGGTTTCAGTGTCGTCCGGCAAGACGGCGATTATATTTTCTTGAGCGGTACGGGCGCATCCAGCGAAGGTGATAGACCGTTTCTACGAAAAATGAATTTTAAAACGAAGCAAACTTTAGAAATTTTTCGTTCGGGAAAAGATTCATACGAGAGTTTTGTTGCGTTGGATTATGACAAAAATAATCCAACATTTATCACAAGAAAAGAATCAGTCAGCGAACCGCCGAATTTGATTCTGCATACTTTTCCCAACGAATGTTTGTTAGACCCGCGAAATCAATGCCCGACAGTCGGCTCATCAATTCCGAACGGATATTCGCCGCATTATAACGAAACCAAAGAATTAACAAATTTCAGAGACCCGACGCCGCAGCTTCGCGGCATCACGAAACGGCTCGTCAAATACAAACGCGCAGACGGCGTTGATTTATCTTTTACGCTTTACCTGCCGCCGAATTACAAAGCAGGAACGCGCTTGCCGACTGTCGTTTGGGCGTATCCGCTTGAGTTTACCGACGCTTCGACTGCCGGACAAGTATCAGGCTCGACAAACCGTTTTACGTCAATCGGCAGTTATTCGCATCTTTTCTTTCTGCTCGAAGGCTACGCTGTTTTAGACAATACGACGATGCCGGTCGTCGGCGATCCTTTGACGGTCAACGATACTTTTATCAAACAAATCGTTGACAGCGCGCAGGCGGCAATTGATAAAGCCGTCGAATTGGGTGTAACCGACTGCGACCGTGTAGGCGTCGGCGGGCATTCTTACGGCGCGTTTATGACGGCAAATCTGCTCGCGCATTCGGATTTGTTTCGCGCCGGAATCGCACGTTCGGGCGCGTATAATCGAACTTTAACGCCGTTCGGTTTCCAGAGCGAGCGCCGCACGTTTTGGGAAGCGCCGGAGCTTTACGAAAAAGTTTCGCCGTTCTTTTATGCCGATAAAATCAAAGCGCCGCTCCTGATGATTCACGGCGAAGCCGACAACAATCAAGGCACTTTCCCGATTCAATCGGAAAGATTATTCGCGGCTATTCAAGGCAACGGCGGCACGGCACGGCTTGTTCTACTGCCGCTTGAAGCGCACGGCTACGCTGCAAAAGAATCAACCGAACACACGCTTTTCGAGATGATTAATTGGTTTGATAAATACGTGAAAAACGCTAAACCGCGCGAGCGAAATCAAACGGCAACTAAACAATAAAAGAAATTAGCCACATACTTACACGAATAACACGAATTATAAAAGCAATTTTTATTCCTGCTATTTGTGTAAGCGCGTGGCTAAAATTTTGAGTTTAGAACGAATACCGAAGCGGTTTTCTTAGGAAATTGCAGAGCGATTGTCAAAAGAAAGCAATGAAGATTGATTCGTTTGTTTTTTATATTATTCTTCAATGTAGGTTATTAGTTTTGGCGTAAACTCCAAGTCAGTAAATCGTTTATTGTAAAAATTTCCGTTGTTTTTTATAATGAGTTCTGATAGAAATCCGTAAGAAAACTAATGGCGCACGAAACTCAAAAAGAAGTTACGCAATTGCTCGTTAAATTAACTGACGGCAACACGCAGGCAATCGAAGAGCTGCTGCCGCTCATTTATGACGAACTGCGTAATCTGGCGGGCAAATATCTGCGGCGCGAGCGCGCGAGCCATACGCTGCAACCGACCGCGCTCGTTCACGAAGCGTATTTGAAATTAATTGACCAAACGCAGGTTAAATGGCAAAACCGCGCGCATTTTTTCGGGGTCGCGGCAAATATTATGCGGCGGATTTTGGTTGACCACGCTCGCCGAACGAAAGCCGACAAACGCGGCGGTGATGCAGAAAAATTGCCGATTGAAGAAGAAATTTTAGTTGTATCGAACGAAAAATCGGTCGAGCTTCTAGCTCTGGACGAAGCGCTGGAAAATCTTGCCAAACTCGACCCGCAAAAATCGAAAATCGTCGAGCTTCGATATTTCGGCGGCTTGTCGGTCGAAGAGACCGCGGAAGTGATGGGCGTCAGCGCCATTACAATCAAGCGTCAGTGGCGGATGGCAAAGGCTTGGCTTTATGGACAAATCGCGCGAACCGATTAAAGAATCACAAGATTGATGTTGATAACCCAAATTAACTTAAAATAAATTTCAAAAAACTTTTCCGATTTTACAAACATCTAACCGTTTTTTACTAGAAAGTGTCTGCTGAAAACTGGCTAAAAATTGAAGAAATTTTTCAATCCGCGCTCGACTTGCCGATTGCGGAGCGCCGCCCGTTTATCCAAAAAGCCTGCGAGGGCGATAAAGATTTAGAAAGCGAAGTCGAAAAGCTAGTTGCCGATTATGAATCAGCCGACCGATTTATCGAATCGCCCGCTTGGACGGATAGTGATTTTCTCAGTTCAAAGGCTAAACGAGAAATCGCATCCTCGCTCGAAGAAGAATTTTCAGACGATAAAATCGATCCGCTAATCGGGCGGCGCATCGGCGTTTTTGAATTGAAAAAGGAAATCGGACGCGGCGGAATGGGCGCGGTTTATTTGGCGGAGCGAGCGGACGGCGAATTTCGCCAGCGCGTCGCCATCAAATTAATCAAGCGCGGAATGGACACGGATTTTATCGTCCGCCGCTTTCGTCACGAGCGTCAGATTTTAGCCAACCTCGACCATCCGAACATTGCGCGTCTGCTCGACGGCGGCACGACCGAAGACCGCTTGCCGTATTTTGTAATGGAATTCGTCAACGGCGAGCCGCTTTATCAATACTGCGACGAAAGACAATTGAGCGTTCGCCAGCGCCTTAAAATTTTCCAACAGGTTTGTTCCGCCGTTCAAGCCGCGCATCAACAGCAAATTATCCACCGCGACATCAAACCGGGAAACATTTTGATAACTTCGCTCGGCGTGCCGAAACTGCTCGATTTCGGCATCGCCAAAATTTTAGACCCGGATTTGATTCACGAATCGTTTAATCCAACCTCGACGATGATGCGCTTGATGACGCCGGATTACGCATCCCCAGAACAGGTGCGCGGCTTGGAAATCACACCCGCATCCGACGTTTATGCTCTTGGAATTCTGCTTTACGAACTTTTGACCGGACATCGCCCATACGGTTTTGCCGCACATTCGGCGCACGAAGTTTCGCGCGTCATCTGCGAAACTGAGCCGGAGTTGCCGAGCCGTGCGGTCGCCTCAACACAAAATCTTCTTCCCGTTTATGTTCGCAACAATATTTCGGCGGAAAAAGCGGCGGACTTGCGCGGAACAACCGTCGAAGATTTAGAAAATGAATTGGCGGGCAACCTCGACCGCCTGATAATGAAGGCGCTCAGAAAATCGCCCGACGAGCGTTTCGAGTCGGTCAGAGAATTTGCCGATGATTTGTCGCGTCATCTTAACGGCAAGGAAGTGCTGGCGCATCCGCCGATTTCGCAAGCAGGCTATTTTGAAAATACTTTGTCCGACAGTGCGCCGACCGGAGATAAATCCGTCGCCGTTTTGCCGTTCAAACTGCTTAATATCGCTGCGGGTGAAGATACGGCGGAAAGATTTCTTGGCGTCGGTCTGGCAGACGCACTAATTACGCGCCTGTCGAATATTCAGCGTTTCATCGTGCGCCCGACAAGTTCTGTTCTGCGTTTCGATAAAATAAATTACGATCCGTTTGTTGCCGGAAAAGAGTTGAACGTCGAATATATTCTCGACGGTTATTATCAGCGCGTGGGCGAGCGAATTCGAGTTTCGGTTCAACTGCTCAGCGTGCCAGCTCAAACTACTGTCTGGGCTGGCAGATTCGACGAAAATCTAACCGACGTTTTAAGTCTTGAAGACGCGATTTCGACGAAGGTCGCCGAATCTTTAATTCCGCATCTGTCCGCAGGCGAGCGCGAGATTCTGGCTAAACGCGGCACGGATAATCCGCAAGCGTTTGAAGCATATTTGCGTGGTCGTTATTACTGGAACACTTTTACTGAAGATGGTTTTGCCAAAGCAATCGTCGCTTATCACGAAGCAATCGCTTATGACGCAAAATATGCACTCGCCTTTGCGGGAATCGCCGATTATTACAATTGGCTCGGCGTTTACGGCATTTTGCCGCCTGACGAATGTTTCGACTCGGCAATCGAAGCGGCGACGACGGCGATAAACATAACCGAGGAATTATCCGAAGCGCATTCAGCGCTCGGTTTCGCGGTTGTCGGCGGAAAGTTTGAATGGGCGCGCGGCGAACAGCACTGTCTTCGCGCGCTTGAATTGAATCCGAACAATGCGACGGCTCACGTTTGGTATTCGATTCAATTGACGATGGAAGGTCGCTTTGACGAAGGCATACGACATGCGCGCCGCGCCGTAAAACTTGACCCGTTGACAGCCTTTAATCAGCACAATCTCGGTTGGTGTTTGTATTTCGCTCGTCGTTTTGACGAAAGCATCAACCAATATCAAATAACGGCGGCTGCAAATCCGCTTTACCCGCTAGCGTTTCTCGGTTTGAGTTGGGGAATGCGTTTTGTCGGTCGTCACCAAGAAGCTATCAAAGCAGTCAGCCGCGCGCAGGAACTAGCGGGCGAAAGCGTCTTTATGCTGACGGCTTGCGGGCAAACTCACGCCGCCGCCGGAAACCGCAAGGAAGCCGAAGCGGTTCTGGAAAAGCTCGAAAGTCTTTCGGAAAACAGGTATGTCTCGCCGTATCACATTTCGATTATTTACACTTTTCTGGGCGATAAAAACAAAGCTATCTCGACGCTCGAAAAAGCTAATAAAAAGAGCGAATGCTGGCTGGCGTGGATGGGCGTCGAGCCTGCCTTTGATGTTTTGCGCGACGACGCGCGTTTTTCAAATTTGTTTGAAACAACGGGTAATCCGCTTCTACACCGCGCCGAAACGCTCGTGATGAAAAGCGACCTCGACACATTTGCAAGGCGAGCCGAAACGGTTGAATTTAGAGCCGAAGAAAAAATTCACCAGCCGCCAAAGTCGGCTCTTCAAATTCCAAAATGGATATTTGTTACTGCCGCTATGGCTATAGCTTTGATTACGATTTCCTATTTCTCGGCGCGTTCCGGCTGGTTCGGCGGCGCTCCGAAAACCGAATCGGCTCAAAACATTGCACCGAACGACGCGGCAGTTTCCGGTTCGTCGAAATCGAAAGTCCGCTCGTTTGCCGTTTTGCCATTTACGACAATCGGCGCGGCATCCGAAGACGAACAGTATTTAGGCGTCGGAACAGCCGATTTAATCAGCAGCAAAATCAGCCAGATTGTCGAGATAAACGTCCGCTCGGCAAGCGCCGTCAGAAAATATTTGAAGACGGAAAAATCTCCCGTTGATGTCGGTCGCGAGCTGGCGGTTGACTACATCGTCAGCGGAAGCGTCGAACGTAAGGAAAATAATGTTGAAGCGAGGCTGCAAATGACTGAAGTTGCAAATGGGCGCGTCATCTGGTCGGAAATTTTCGACGAGCCGAATAATAATTTGTTCGCTTTGCAGGACTTGATTTCTGAGCAGGTAGCAAACTCTTTAAGTTTGCGGCTGACAAACGCCGAAAAACAAAATCTCGCTAAACATTTCACGGAAAGCGGCGAGGCGCAGCAGTTTTATCTCGCCGGTCGCTTCCAGTTCGGCAAGCGCACGGTCGAAGGTTTACGCCAAGCGATTTCCCTTTTTGAACAAGCGACAAAAGCCGACCCGAATTTTGCGCTCGCCTACACGGGACTTGCCGATTGCCACGCGCTTTTGAATTGGTATCAAGAACCCCAGCCGCCGGACGCCTGGGAGCGCGCTAAACAATATGCCGAAAAAGCGGTCGCGCTCGACGGCGATTTAGCCGAAGCGCACGCTTCTCTGGCGCTTATCAAATTTCATTACCAGCGCGATTACACGAGCGCGGAAAACGAATTCCGGCGCGCTATTAACTTAAAACCGAATTATGCGACGGCGCATCAATGGTATGCCTTTTTGCTTTCGGCACAAGAAAGGCACAACGAAGCGGTCGCCGTTATGCGCCACGCCGAAGAATTAGAGCCGCGTTCGGCGGTAATTGCTAACTCCGTCGCCAATGTTCTTTTCTACGCGCGGCAATACGACGAATCAATTGCGCAGGCAAAACGCTCGCTGGAAATTGACCCGTCGTCGGTCGGCGCTCACGTCATACTGCGCTGGAATTATGAATTAAAAGGAATGAACGAAGACGCGCTGGCGACTTACGAAAAAGAAATTGCTTTTGCCGGCAATACGCCAACCAGCCGCGCCAAACAAGCGCACGTCTTTGCTGCCATCGGACGAGGCGACGAAGCGCGTGCTATTATCGAAGAACTCAAGACGAGCAATCAAATCATAAACATCACACCTTACGAAATTGCTGTCATCTATGCTCTTGTCGGCGACCGCGACAAAAGTTTCGAGTGGCTGAAAAAAGGAAAAAACATTCACGCCGTCGGCTTTTCGTTCGCCCGCGTTGACCCGCTTCTCGATAATCTGCGTGCAGACAAAAGATTTTCAAGTCTCGTGCAGTAATACAAAAACTGCTGTCAATTTTTTAGAAACCGTATTTATAAAACTATATTTTCCTTCTATTTTCTATTTTATCGCCACTTCCAAAGTGTAATTTGCCGCCGCGTCCGTTCCGATTTCGATTAAAAAATCTCCGGTTTCCGGCAATTCGACGACCGCTTCCCGCACGCCGTCGGCGTCTTCCAAAATTCCGGCATTTCGCGCAAAAACCGTAAAAGAAGTTTGGCTGCCGGTTTTCAAAACGATTGCCATTCTCTGCCCAGCCTGCGCCCGAACATGAAACCAATGCGCCGTGCCGCGCTGAATGCGACCGCTCACGACAGCGGAAATTGCGCCGCGTTGAAAATGAATCGTTCTCTCGACTGTAACGTTGTCCTGCGCGCGAACTGTTTGCGCTTCAGCGGGCGATTGAAGCGGGCAAACAGCGGCTGCCAATAATAAAAAAACCGTAAAATAATGAATAAATTTGCTCATATAATTATTCCTTTTGTTAATCAAATCTACGGGCGAAAGTTTTTGCCCTTCAATTGCTAACGCGCAGAAAAATGCTGAAAGGTATCACGCAAAAACTTTGTCTCGCCAAATTTTCCGAAACGAGTTAAACTTTTCCTGCAATATCCTAAAATTAAAAAATCCGTAAAACTTATGAAAAACAAATTGTTTTCTTTCCTGTTGATTTTTGCGTTCGTCGCTTCGTGTATCAATCAAACGTTCGCCCAAACAATGCCGGCGGGCGCAGACCCGAAGATTTGGGCGCAGGCAATGAAGATTCACAAAAAGGCGATTATCGTTGATGGACACAACGATATTCCGACGCCGATGTATGACGAAGATTACGATTTAGCGACACCTACGCGCGGGAAATTTCATCTCGACGGCGACCCATTTCACAGCGATTTGCAGCGATTTAAGGAAAGCGGAATAACAGGCGAGTTTTTCTCGATTTACGTTTCCGCTAGTTACGTTAAAACCGGCGGGTCGGCAAGCCACGCGCTGAATTTGATTGACTCGACTTACCGCGCCGTTGAAAAATACGGAGACGAATTTTCGCAATGCACGACCGCCGAAGACATTCGACGCGCCAAAAAGCAGGGGAAAATCTGCGCTTTGATGGGCATCGAAGGCGGACACGCGATTGAGGATTCTCTCGCTACTTTACGCGAATTCTATCGTCTCGGCGTGCGGTATATGACGCTGACGCACAACAACACGAACAATTGGGCGGACGCACATCACGACGAACCGCGCAACAACGGACTTTCGGATTTCGGCAAAGACGTTGTGCGCGAGATGAATCGACTTGGAATGCTTGCCGACATTTCGCACGTTTCGGCAAAAACGATGTCGGACGTTTTGGACGTTTCGACCGCGCCGGTTATCGCTTCACATTCCGGCGCGCGCGGCGTCAACGACCACACGCGCAATGTTCCCGACGACATCTTAAAACGCATTCCAAAAAACGGCGGCGTGATAATGGTAAATTTCTACCCGTCGTTTCTCGACGCCAGAACTAATACGGAAGAAAACGAACGCGCCAAACGATTAAAGCCGCAAATTGACGCGCTCAAGGAAAAATTCAAAGACAATAAAGAAGCATACAACGAAGTCGAGCGCAAACTTATGAGCGAAAACCCGATTTACATTACGCCTTACACACGCATTGTTGACCATATTGATTACATTAAAAATCTAATCGGCATCGATTACATCGGCATCGGCTCGGATTTCGACGGCGTTCCGTTTCTGCCTGCCGGAATGAACGGAATGGAAGATTTGCCGCTCGTAACTTACGAAATGCTGCGGCGCGGTTATTCCGAACAAGACATTCGCAAGGTTCTAGGCGAAAACTTTCTTCGCGCGTTTGCTCAAGCCGAAAAGGTTGCGCGCATTGCATCGCACAAAATTAGCGGCGAAGGAAATTTGCGAAAGATTAAATAATGGGAAACAAAATAACTCTTTTGTTAATTGCTTTATTTGGTTTGTTTGTGCCAAACGGTTTGTTTTTGTATTGGCTGTTAAATGAGTATGACGGAATTGCCGGTGTCGTTCAAAACAAACTTGCGCTGGCTTTTATCACAGACGCTTTTCTCACAATGATGTTGCTCGCATATTATTTTGCAAAAAACCCGATTGGAAAAGTTAAATGGTATTGGTTTGTCGTATTATCTCTTATCGGTGGTTTGGTGTTTAGCCTGCCTTTTTATTGGTGGTTGAATAAACGTAGCGAACTTGAACAGTAATAGTATATGAACATGCTTTAGTAAGACGACAATCTGAAAATCTTAGGTGCATACGTCAAAAGGAAACTGTTGATCTTATATATCTCGATACAAAATGCTTTCGATTTTGAATAGATTTTTCGGATGCTGTTTTGTTAAAATTTCTTTAATTCAAATTCAACATTTCCCTATAAAATTAACCGCTTTTTTCCGGTTATTTCTGAGATATTTGCCATAACGCTCATGTTTGCGCTATAAGCTAATTACAAAAAAATTGTTTAGATTTGCCTGAAACTACCAAAAAATTATGAAAACCGAAAAACAAAATCGTCGTCAATTTCTGCAAGCGAGCGCGACAATCCCGCTTGCTTTAACTTTTATGAAAAATATAAAAGCCGAAACAATAAAGTCGTCCGAGCAAAACATTGAATTAAACGAAATAACCATCAATGATTTGCAGGCGAAAATGAAATCCGGGGAACTGACCGCTCGGCAAATCGCCGAAAAATATCTCGCGCGAATCAAAGAGATTGACCCGAAATTAAATTCGGTTATCGAAATAAATCCGGACGCTTTGCAAATTGCCGACGATTTGGATAAAGAACGCAAAGCGGGAAAACTTCGCGGCGCGCTGCACGGCATTCCGATTTTGATAAAGGACAATATTGACACGGCAGACAAAATGCACACAACCGCCGGAAGTCTGGCGTTGCTAAACGCGCCGACGCCAAAGCAAGACGCTTTTCTAGTTCAGCAATTACGCAAAGCGGGCGCGGTGATTTTGGGCAAAACTAATTTATCGGAATGGGCGAATTTCCGCTCGACAAAATCTTCGAGCGGCTGGTCGGGTCGCGGCGGGCAAACTCATAATCCGTATGTGTTGGATAGAAACCCGTGCGGTTCGAGTTCGGGAACAGGCTCGGCAATCGCGGCAAATCTAGCGGCTGTCGGCATCGGAACGGAAACCGACGGCTCGATTATCTGTCCGTCGGCAACCTGCGGCATCGTCGGCATCAAACCGACGCTGGGACTTGTTTCTCGTTCGGGCGTGATTCCGATTGCACATTCGCAAGACACGGCGGGACCGATGGCTCGAACGGTCACGGACGCGGCGATTCTTCTCGGTGTTTTAGTCGGAACGGACAAAAGCGATTCGATTACATCACAAGCCACGAAAGGCGAAAAAGATTACACGCGCTTTTTGCAGAAAGACGGTTTGAAAAATTTGCGAATCGGTGTCGGGCGACAAACTTTCGGGCACAACGACAAAGTTGATAAAGTTATCGAGCCGCATTTGCAAGCGTTAAAAAACGGCGGCGCAACTTTGATTGACGTCGAGTTTCCGACGCTCCAACAATTCGGCGACGACGAATTCCAAGTTTTGCTTTATGAATTTAAAGAAGACTTGAACAAGTATCTTGCAACGCGCGGCGGACAATATAAAACGCTCGCCGATTTAATCAAATTCAACGAAGCGAATCGGGAAAAAGAAATGCCGTTTTTCGGTCAGGAGATTTTTTTGCAGGCACAGGAGAAAGCCGATTTGAACGATCGCGCATATCGGCTCGCACTACTCAAAACCAAAGTTCTGACGCAGGAACAAGGCATTGACGGCGTGATGGACAAAAATAAATTGGACGCTTTTTTCGCGCCTTCGGGCGGCGCGGCGTGGATGACCGATTTAGTCAACGGCGATTGCGGCGTGTTTGAAGGTCTCACAAGTTTGGCAGCAGTTTCCGGCTATCCGAGCATCACCGTTCCAGCCGGTTACATACAGGGTTTGCCCGTCGGAATTACATTTTTCGGACGCGCATTTTCAGAACCGACTTTGATAAAAATCGCTTACGCTTTTGAGCAAGCGACAAAAGCGCGACGAACGCCGAAGTTTTTGCCGACTTATGCGGAAGAATTTTTAGCCGCAAACAGACACGCGCAAGGCACGAAACAGTGATAAAAAACTTTTCGTGTTCTTTCGTGTTTTTTCGTGGCTGAATCTTATTTGAAAACGCCTTCGCCCAAAAAGTTCTCGCGCAGGTAAGAAATCGTATTCTGCAAAGTCTCGTTCGGCTCGCGCGGGTTGAAATTTAATTCATCTTCCGCTTTCTGTGAAGTGAAATACCAAAAATATTCGGCTTGCTCGACTTCTTTCGGTTGAACGGGCGACGTGCGATTCCAATTTTTGAAAACCGAATCAATAAAATTAGAGCCAGCCACCGCTAATTTTTTCGGGACGCGAAGCATCGGCGCAGAAACTTTCGACAATCTTTCGAGCCGACCGAAAAATTCCGCAAAAGTCATATTCGCCGCCCCCAAAAGATATTTCTCCTGATGTTTTCCGTTTTCTAAAGCATTGATAAAAGCCGTTGCCGCATCACGCACATCAACGAAACTCAAACCGCCGGACGGAGTGTATGGAATTTTGCGAGCGAGAAAATCTAAAACGGGTTTCGTCGAACTAAGGCGCTCGTCGTCCGTTCCAAGCAAGAGACTCGGATTCAAAATAACGAGCTTTAAACCTTTGCCGTCGAAATTCTCTAACGCGGTTTTCTCCTGATAAAATTTGCTTGCGTAATAAGCCCAGCGCGAAATAATTTCCAAAGGCGTCGGATAAGTTTCGTCTAAAATTTCTTCCGCTTCGCCGACGGCAATCGTGCCGCTTGAAGAAGCCAGAATCAAAGTTTTCACACCTGATTCCTTCGCCGCTTCGCATAAAATTCTCGTGCCTTCAACGTGGATTTTATTCATCTGCGCCGCGTCTTCGTTATCACGCGAAACCTTTCCCGCCAAGTGATAAATCGCTTCAACATTTTTTACTGCTTGTGCGACATCTTCCCGACTCGTAACCGAACCTTCCGCCGCTTCACACCCGGCGTCTTTCATCCAAACGGGAACACTCGATGCCATCACGCGCAAATTCTTTTCGCCTTTTTGGAGAAATTGACGGACGACGTGCGAGCCGAGAAAACCCGTGCCGCCGGTGATTAAAATTTTCTTTTCGGTTTTCGCTAATGCTTTTGTTTTTTTCGCTGGCATTTTTCTGATTATTTACAATATTACCAAGTCTTTTTAATTGGATGCGCTTCGGTATTAAACACAACCTTTTTGAAATCCAAAGTTTTCGGCGGCGCAAACAGAAGATAATAATATTTGAAAGTTTCCGCAAACAGAAAACTCTGCATCGAATCGCTCTTTTCTTTTGTTACAACGCTTTTCAGGCTCGCGTAGCCGACATCGGTTTTGCAGTATTTTACGAAATCGTCGAAGAAAGTTCTGCCCGTCTGGAGATACTTTTCGTCCTTAGTGTAGTGATAAAGATAATAAGTTGATTCGACGATTTCGGGACGCAGCGGATAGCCGGCATCGCCCGTTTCCATCTTTTGATAATCAAATTCTTCGGGTTCGATACCATATTTCGTCCACATTTTAACGCTCGAATCCTGCAATCTTTTCGCGCGTTCCAAATCGCCTGACAAAGCCAGAACCGCCGGGAAAAAAGCGTCCAATGCGCCGTAAACAGTCGCGGTTCGCTTGCCCGTTATCATATCGGCGTGACCATACCAGAGTTCGCCGCGCACTTCGTGGGCATAATATTTGTTAATCGCCGTGATTGATTCTTGCCACATTTTCAGGCAGTCTTCATCGTCAAACAAAATCGCACATTTCAGTAGATATTCATAGTAAGAATCAATTTCCGCGCTGATATGACTGTCAGGATTTGTCCATTCTCCTGTTTCGACGTTAATGCGCGTTCCGACTAATCCGATTGGCGAACGGCGTTTGTAAATTTCGATTAACGCACGTTTCGCCTTTTCGTAAAAAACTGATTTCTTTGTCAATTTGCTCAAAGCTCCGAATTCAATCAGCAAAGTTCCCGCTTCCGCCGGATTCGTGATTTCGCCGCGTGTTTTGCCTGTTTTGAGATTGATATAACGATACGGAATTCCTGTCGGCGAATCGAAAACGGGCAATAATCTGTTTCCTAAATCTTCGGCTAAATTCAAAAGTTTTTTGTCATTCGTCATTTGATAAGACGAAAGCAATCCGCCAAGAAGCCGAATCGTAATTTCAAAATTCTGCACTTCAATATCTTTATTAAACGAAAGATTTTCCGTGATATATTTCCGGGTCATGTCGGCTTCCTGCTTAAAACCCAACAAAATCAATGTATCGAGCGCGTCAACCGGAGTCATAAGGAGCGTCTGTCCATACCAATCTTTATAACTCTTACTCAAAGGTTTCAAATCATCGTGTCCCCATGCATATTTTTTATAACCGTTCCAAGCGTGCAGAAATTCGCTTTTTACTTGGTTGGCAAATTGTTTTTTATTAATTTTCGGCTTCGTTTGGGCATAAGAGGAAACAAAAGCTAAAAGCAAAAAAATTAAAACAAAAAATTTAGTTTTTGATAATTTCATTGTAAATTTATTCATCAATTACAGGCTCTTGCTTGCGCGTCTTTCTTCTTTCTGCACGCCATCGTTTGCGAACTGCCGCAACGTCGAATTCGTTGCGCTGACCATCGCGCATATTTTCGATTTCGTGTTGGATGCGGGCGGCGATGAGGCGATAGGCTTCGGTGTTCGGAACGCCTTTGGTCATTTCCAAGAGTTCTTCGTATTCCAAAAATCGCCCGACTTTCGCGCCGATTTCCGCGCCGATGCTTTCGCGTTTCGGGATGGTTATTCCTTTGGGAAACGCTTCGTAAGTTCCCCACAGATAAACGGGCAGAATTCCGATTTTATTGTTAAGCGCGAGATAGCCGACGATTGGCTTGAACTCGGCGATTATGCCGGAACTTTGTCGTCCGCCTTCGGGAAAGATAAGCGCGTTGTAACCTTCTTTCAAAATTTCGGTTACGTGGCGTAAGCTCTGGCGTAAACTTCCGGTGCGTTCGATTGGAACGAGCGTCGTGAAGTTGTTCATATACGCACGCTTGTATTTTGTGTCGAACCAATAATCTGCCGCCGCGACAGCGACGGTTTGTTCCGCAACTCCCTTGCCTAACGCTTTCTTCACAAGTCCTGTGTCGAGGTGCGATGTGTGATTCGGTGCGACGATAAAATTCGTGTGCTGCGGCACATTTCCTTCGCCTTCGATGGTCGTATTTAAAATGCCTTCGTATAAAGTTTCCTGTGCAAAATCTACAATCGAATTTCCGATGCGGCGAACGATTGAAGGAACTTGAATTTCTTCCTCGTCCTTTTTTTCCTCTTCTTTCGGTTCTTCGATTTTTTTCGATTTATCAACCCGCTGAACGGCGGTCAAAAGTTCACGGATGGTTTGTACTTCGTTCAAAGTGTCGGGCGAAGCGACGCGCCCGCCTGCATCTTCAATCGCCGATTGAAGCTCGACGAACATCAACGAATCAAAGCCCAAATCGGCGAGCGAATCTTCTAATGCGATTTCCGACAAAGTCCGATTCGACACACTTGCGACGATTTTGCGAAGCCACAAAGCCGTGTCGTCGCCTCTTGTTTCCGCAACGATTTTCGTTTTCGTTTTGGCACGGTTTTCGAGATTTTGCAGCATCTCGACGACCTCGCCGCGCCTTACTTTTCTGGTCGCCGTTCGCGGCAATTCAAATGGCGTGAGGTGCAGAATTTTAACGCGCTTGAAGAATGGCAGAGATGCGGAAACTTCTCGAAAATGTTCTTCCGTTTTGCGGTTCGTGTCGCTTCGGGAAAGCGCGATGTCATATTCATAATCCGGCACGACGAGCGCGGCGATTTTTTCGCCGCCGTCCGCGTCCGGCAAACCGACCACCGATAATTCTTTGATGTAAAGCGATTTTGAATAAAGCTCTTCAATCTCGTCGGGATAAATATTTTTGCCGTTCGAGTCAATGATGATGTCTTTCGAACGTCCGACAATATACAAGTTTCCGTCTTCGTCCAGCTTGCCCAAATCGCCCGTGCGAAGCCAACGGTCTTGAATAACTTCTTTGGTTGCGTCATCATTATTAAAATATCCGAGCATCACGTTTTGCCCGCGCGCCCAGACTTCGCCGACGCCGTTTTCGTCCGGCTCGTTGATTTTCACTTCCACGCCCGGCAGAGCTTTGCCGACGCTGCCTTTCATCAATTTATTCTGCGGACGCGCGACAGTCAATACGGGCGAAGATTCCGTCAAGCCATAACCTTCCAAAATGGTAAAACCTAAACCGTGCAAATCCTTTTGCACTTTCTCCGATAACGCCGAGCCGCCGGAAATTAAATAACGCATTCGCCCGCCCATTCCTTCGTGAATTGGGAAAAAGATAATTGGACCCAAATTAAACGGCGTGTGGTCGCGCAGCCAAGCGTTAAATTCGATGATGTTATCTGCAAGGTCGGCGAACCAATCGCCGCGTTCACGAAAGCGAGTTTTGATGCGGCGATGCAGCATTTCCCATAGGGCGGGAACGCCAACCATTCCGGTTATATTTCCGTTTTCTAAAGCGCGTGCGAGTTCTTCGCCGGAGAGTTCGTCCAAATAAGTTATCTGCGTTCCGTTAGCGAACGGCGTGAGAAATCCGGCTGAAAATTCAAACGTATGATGAAGCGGCAGAACAGAAAGCACGCCGTCGGTGATGCTCATATCGAGAACCGAGCCGAGCATCGAAACCATATTGACGAAATTTTTGTGCGACAGCATCACGGCTTTCGGCGTGCCGGTCGTTCCTGATGTAAAAATCAAAGAAGCAACGTTGTTTGCTAAAACTTTCGGCGGCAACAGTGCCAGCCGTTTAGCTTCTTCGGTTTCCGTCGGCAACTCGAAAACTTTTGTGAAATCGTATATCGGAACGTCGAGATTTTGTTTTTTCAGTTCGTCGGCTAACTCTGGATTTTCGTCTTCGAGTTTTGGACTGATTAAAATCATCGAGGCTTCACTCGCCTTTGCAAATTTAGTAACGTCTTCCGCATTCAAACTTGGGTCGAGAGGTACGGCGACCGCACCCGCCTTTAAAATGCCGAAATACGCCAGACCCCATTCGGGCATATTGTTGGAAAATAAAATGACTTTCTGCTGCGGCGTGATTCCGTTTTTCGCCAAAAATCCGGCGGCGCGTAAAGTTAATTCTCTGACATCTTCAAAAGTGTATTGTTCTTTTTTCCCGTTGCGCTCGATTCGCATCGCCACGCGCGTCGGGAAACGCTTCGTCGCTGTATCGAACAAATCAATCAAATCTTTGTAAGTGTGGTCGCGCTTTTCCTGTAATTTCAAATCTTCTTCGAGCTGCGGCAAAACCCATTTTCGCAAACCCGGAAAATGCACGTTTAGCCAGTAATCATACCAATCCAATTTTTCTGGGTACCAGGGCAATAAATTCTTTTCCTTCTCCCGAATCAACGAATGCAAAGCCCGCGTGTTGTCAGCGCGGTAATTGTATTCGTTGTCAACCGTGAACGGCTTGAACATCTCAAACGCCATTTTGGTTTCTTCGGTCGTGCGCTCGAAATTTTCAAACGACTTTTTAACGTCTGAAACAATATCGCCGATGCGCCCGCCACCCCAATTCGGCTTGGCTTTTTCAAGCAAACCGGACGCGCCTTTTGCCAATTTATTAAGCATCGGGGCGCTGGTTAATTCATAAGTTTTTTGCGTTACCGGAATCGCTTCAATCATTCCGGCGACGCGGTTGACAATTTTATTTCCCGTCTCTTTTTCCTTAAAATGCTGCCGTTTATAAAGTCCGACCAGCCCGACCATTCGCTTCATATCGTTCGGATTCGTGTCGCCCGAACAGGCTTGAAAAACAAGCGGTGGTTTATCGTCAATCAAAGCATTCATCGCCGCTTGCAGCATCGCGCCCGCCACTAAATCAACCGGAACAATGTCCAGAACCAGTTTCTCATTAACCGGAAAAATCGGCTGCCCGCGCAAAGCGATTAAAATCAGCGGCGCGGTCGTCGTAAAGCCTTCGTTCCAACCGGGAAACGGATAATTTACTGCCGATTCGACGACCGATGGACGAAGAAGGATTTTTACAACATCGTCCTGCTGCGCGACGATTTGTTCCGCTAAAGATTTCGAGTAAGTGTAAATGTTCGTCCAGCCCCAAAAATCCGCGCGTTTTTCTCCGAGTTCAGTCGTGCGCTCACGAATCCAAACTTTTCGTTCGCGCAGCATCGCCAGACTCAGCGCGTCTTCGTCGTCCGCGTCTCGCCCTTCGTCCATTAAACGCTCGCGTGCGGCTTCGCGGAACTTCGCAATCTGCATCGCGTCCTTCGCTTCCTCACGCGCCTGCTCCGACAATCTCGCGCAATCGGCAATTTCTTGATTGACATCAAACCGCGTCCCAATCAATTCTTCCTTGCGCGGAAAATACCCGACGACCGGCTCATTCTCCCAAATTGTCCCGCTTTTCTTCCCCGCGACAAAACAAGTCGAAACGTGAACCAGCGCGGGACGCTTCATCATCCGCGCCATCTGCAAAACATTATTCGTTCCGACGACGTTCGTCCGCAGCGCGCTTTCAAGCGGAGGATTAAACGTAACATTGCCCGCCGAATTGATAATGATGTCGCAATCTTTCATTATCTTTCTGGCTTCCTTTTCATCCAGCCCAAGAAATTCATTCCCGACATCGCCGTTCACCGGCACGACTTTTTCGCGGATAAATTTCTCAAACCCGTCGCCGTATTTCTCGCGCAACGGGTCAAACGTCGGGCTGGTTACAACGCTCGTCCAAAAACGATTATTCGACTCCGCCGCATCACGCGCCCGCACGGTCGCATAAACTCGCCCGATGTCTGGAAAATTATTGAGCAGCATCGAAAGCGTAACCTTGCCGACAAAGCCCGTGCCGCCGATAAAGAAAATCTTTTTATTTTTGAAAATTTCGGTTGGTGATAATTTCATTGCAATAAACTTTTAATAAAATCGCTGAACTCGTCGCGCATCGGTAACTCGTAATCAATTTTGATTCGCCGCCTCTTCGCTGTAACTTTTTCGCCCGTTAGTTTGTTCGTCGCTTCCTTTTCGTAATCTTCCCAATAAAGTCCTGTTCCGCGTTTTTGCCAAAGCGGAATGTCGTTAAAGTTCATTCCGTTTTGCCACAAAAATTCATTCTTTTCGGCAACAGATTTTTTCTCAAAGTATTTCGTCGCTTCTTCGACGGATTTTTCTTGCTTTCGTAAAAGCCAATAACAATGTGCATTCAGCGCGTTTCGATGCGCGTCTTCATTGCGCCAACGAAAATAATCGCAAACTAAATCAACGGTCGGCAATTCAGAAATGCGGCAATCAAAAGCGCCGGTGTCGCCGAGCAACAACGAAAATTTTGCGCTCGCTTCGCCTGCAAGAATTGAATTGTATTTTCTTAGCTTTCTGTCAAAGGCGCTAAATTCAGGGTGAAACAACAAAGAAATTTCGTCAGATTGGGTATAACCGAAAACGACATTGAAACCGCAGTCCATTAAATGTTTTGTAGTTTCCGCCATCATATCGCGCATTCGCATGTCAAACGGCGCTTCAAATTTGTGAACTTCTTTTGTTAAGCGCGTAAAACTGCGCCCGTCAATTCGCGCCGCCATAAACATTTTCGGCAAAACGCAAATGTCGTGAGCGGTTTCATAAACGCGCATTTTCTTGTCGAGTTCATCAAACTTCATTTTTCCAATTTTCTACTACAAATTGACTTTGTTCATTCGTCCAGACATAAAACAATTCATCGAAACCTTCATCAAAATCAGGCAACTGTAATCTTTTGAACGCTCCCAGCAAACCCTTTTCAGGAATCTTCGCTTTGCCTTCGCGTGCGTTGTTTCGTTCAATAGCTTTCGATAGATTTGTTTGAAAATAATAACCGACAATCTTGAATTCAAACTCTTTAGCTTTGACGATATAATTTATTCTTGTTTCCTGTGTCAGATTCGTATTATCGAGAACTAATTTTTGCTTTGCTTCAAGACACGCCTCAAAAATCAATTTTTCTCTGTGTCGCGTTCGCAACATATCAAGGTTAATGCGAACGTGAGAATTGAAAAATCTTTCCTTGAAAAAAGTTGATTTTCCCGCGCCTTGTATGCCAACAAAAATTACAGCTTCCATTTTCTCTAATCCGTTACGTTACACAATCCGATAATCGGCTGATGCAGCATCGTAATCTCCGCGTTTCTGCCCATATATGAACGCGCCATCGCAATCGCTTCAGTCAGATTGTCGGCGCGTTCCCAGCCTAACATTTCGGGAACGTGGGCGTTTTCCGCGCCGGCGACGATGACTTTGCCGACGTGCTGGCGACCGTTTTCGCCCCAATACCACATAAAAAACGGGTGCGCGCCGTGATAGGCGTTGCCGCGCCGATACATTTCGATGTAGTTCGGGTTGGTCGCAAACTCGCGCTCATATTTGTCGCGCAAATAAAAAGCGTCGCGCGATTCGGGCAAGAGGCGATGGAAAAATTCGATATACGGCGCGTGTTGGTTATGGTCAAACTCATCGAAACACGGATGAGAAACAATCATCACACCGCCTTTCCGAACGAGCGGTTTGTTGCGATACATATTGAAGTGATAACCAAGAGCCATCGTCTGAACGAGCAAAGGATTAAGCGACGAATAGACATTATACGGCGAAATGTCGGGAATGCCCGTAATCAAAATATCGCATTGACCTTTGACGGGAATTTCAAACTGCTGATAATTCTTTTCGAGAATCTTTTCGTGGACGGGTTCGGTTGCGCCCGCATAACAGGCAATCAATTCATACTGCGCGGGAATTTGATGTAGAAGTTTCCGGCGTGCGCCGCGCGGTAGTTTGGAGAACGTGCGTTTCATCGTTTCCCATTTCATTCTGTCCATAAACGAAAATTCGTCTTCGTTGCGCGTCAGAATGTCGTATCCGTCGCTGAACATTCGGCTGTTGAGCGCGGTTTCGATGTGAAAGACGTTGCAGTGTTCGTCAACCAATTTTCCAAGCCGATCAATTTTGTGATTTAGTTCAGATGAGGAAGGATCCATATACGAATCCGAATCGCGGATGGTCTGCGGCTCGTGATGCGCCCGCAAAGATTCGTAATCGCACAGCCCGACGGCAACCGATTTGTGTCCGCCGTTCATCGGCACGAAATTGATATTGGCGTAAATCAGCAAATCGCTTTCGATGGCGCGTTTGTTGATGCGCAGCGGTTCGTCGTGGCGCGTGTGTCCGATGGTTACGAGATTTTCGTCGTCTTCGGCGTCGTGGTTGTAATATCTGTCCGGGTAAAATTCGTCAAAAATTTTCTTGCCGACCATTCGCTCCATTTCCCACGCCGTCATCCGGCGGTGAAGCGAGATAGCGATTATCAAATGAATGTCGTCCACGCCGTTTGCCGCGCATTGTTCAAGAATGACTTCGAGCATCGTCTGGCGCACGTCGGGCGTCTGCATCGGCGGCAGCGGCATCGAAATATCATCAATCGCAATCGTAACCCTCATGCCCGGCTCAAGCTGTGCGTAAAGCGGTTTCGCGTTGAGCGGATGATTGACCGCATATCGAATCGCCGCTTCCCGATTCGGCAAGCCTTTAATCGGCGGATTCGGATAAATAACGCGCGTCCCGATTGGAATATCTTCCAAAATAAAATCCTCGCCAAACGGTATAATGCGCGGCGCGCTGTCGCGGTCAATGTAGATAATTGACTCGTGTGTTTT
>JALYZF010000036.1 GCA_030948995.1 Acidobacteriota bacterium | reverse complement strand
ACGAAACCGGACAAGGTTTGGTCAATGCTTATGGCATGGCAGTTTTGTATCCCGATAAATACGGCGACACAAACAAACGAGCGGCAAGCGCCATCGCCAAACATATCGTTTATAAAACGACGACCGACGCGAGCGGAAAAGCATCTATGAAGGACGTAACACCGAACAGTTATTATTTTTACGGAATCACGAAAACCAAAAACGGCTTTGCCGTCTGGAGTTCGCCCGTCAGTATTAATGCCGGACAAAATGCGCTAAATTTATCGCCGGCGCGATTAACGGAAATCTCGCAGTAACTTGACGGTTATTTACCCAAAACTTAAAAAGCGTTGGAAAGATTTCCAACGCTTTTCTTATTGTAGATTTATTTATTTTTTTTAAACCGTCCGTGTCAATAGTCCGAATTCGTAGCCGATTTCTTCTAGCTCCTCGCGCGTAAGAATGACGCCTTCGGAAGCGCGTTTTCTGAGTTTGAAAACGAGAGCCGCGTCTTCAGTTGTTTGAATAAAATCAATCCGGTTTTCCGGCACGGGAAATTTCAAAAGTCGCGTCATCAATTCGGCAGTCGCCGCATGTCCGATTGCAGAGCTAATTTTGTGGTTTAAGGCGTGAAATTCATTGACGATTTCGCGCGCTTCTTTGAGCGTCAATTTCTGAAATTCAAACACGCCGTGCGCCGTAATTATCGCCGCATTAAGAAATGTCAGGCATTTGGCGTTTACCGGAATTTTATCCATTTCGTTTATTGAAAATAAATCCTCGCTTAGATTTACCAAATCTTTGCAAATAACTTTTTATCAAACGCCGCAGAATTTCAGCTTAAATTCGTCGTTTGCGGTGGAGAGTTCGGTGCGCTTGCCGGAGAATTTTTGCGATTGAGCGAGCAGCATCGGCAGACCGCCGCGTGGAACGCTCGTTCCATATTCGCGTTTGGTGAAAATGGCGGCGATTTGCGGATTCAGACGCTGCGTGATGCCATAGCGAATGGCGCGCGACGCGGGCGGCGCAAAGCCGTTAGTTCGACGCGGGTTTGTCACCTCGACCGCGCTATCGAAAATCAAAATGCGCGTCGGAACATCCGCTACGGCTAAGTCTCGATGAATCAAAACGTTCGCAACCGCTTCCCGCATCGCGTAAAGATGATATTCGCCACGCTTTTTAACGGGCGAATTTTCTGCGACAGCTTTGCTTTTTTTATCCTTCGACAAATCGCAGTAGCGAGCGATAAATGCAAACGTTGATTCGTAAAGCGACAAAAGATTTCCCGTTAGTTCCGCTTGTTCGACGACAGGAGCGTCCGTCGTCTCGCCCGCATAACGCACGAGCGTAACACCGGAGCGCGGCACAAATTCGCCGACCCGTTCGTTTTTCCCGAACAGCAAAATGCCCGCAACGGTCGGGAGAAAATTCTCGCTATTGCCGACGGCAAGTAGTAAATCCTTTTTCAAAAACTCGGCGGTTTGGTAAAGATTTCTGCCAAGAAATTCATCGCCGAAAGAATTAGCAAAACTCCATAAAAGCGCGTCGTCGAAATCTTCTTCCGCGAAATCGGCGACCGGAACGTTTTCGTAATTGAGCGGGCGAACTTCTTCGAGCCAATCTGAAAGTTCACTGCGCGCAATTTCGCGTTTTTCCGCGCCGATACGGATGTAAAATCTGCCGTCTCGTGTTCTGTATGGACGACGCTTGCCTTCGATGTCGAGAACGACGACACGCCTGCCGTTGTCAAAAGATATACAATCAATCAGCGGAAGCAGAGGCGGAAAAATCTCTTCGCGGCAGATGCGCGCAAGTTCTTCCTGAACGGTTTCAGGATATGGAACGCCTTCGATTTTAAGCTGGTCGGTAACGCCGAAAACCATTGTGCCGCCCGCCGTGTTAGCGAGCGCGACGATGCCTTTGGCGATTTTGTCTGGATTCGATAGTTTTACTTTTAATTCAAGGTAAGTGTCTTCGCCGCCGCGAATCAGGCGAAGCAGTTCCGTCCGCGTCGTCTGCTGCGCGGGTTGATTGGAAATATATTCTTGAAAAGAACGTTCGCCGGACGGCTCGAAACGCGGGCTTGGGCGAAATTTTCTGCGCGACATTTTCATTGGAGCGTGCGACTTTTTTGTCAAGACGGCTCACGCTGCGCGCCGCCCGAGTGCGCCTTGAAAAACGCACTGCTGGAATTTCCGACCACTTCTATTGAAACATTTCAAAATAAAAAAGTAAAAGTATTTCTAAATGCAGAGATTTTATTTGCTCTTTCCGCAAATTTTTCGCAAACTATTCGCGTTCTTTTAATTCTAAAGGCGCGAAACGCGAAACAAGTATTGGAATCCGAGTTCATTACAGCTTACGTCGGTCTCGGCTCAAATTTAGGCGACCGCGCGGGCAATCTGCTGCTGGCTGTGCGCGGGCTAATGGAAGCAAGTTTCGTCGTTCGCAAACTGTCTGCCGTTTACGAAACCGAGCCGGTCGAAGTCGAAGGTCACGCGCGGTATTTGAATCTAGTTGCCGAAATTTGCGTTAAAAACATTTCGCCGTCGCAAATGCTGGCGCGAATGTTGCGGATAGAATACTTGCTCGGACGGCGCGAGAAAAACGAGAAAAAACCGCGCACGGTTGACCTCGATTTGTTGTTTTACGGCGACGTTCAATGCCAGACGGAGTTTTTGATTTTGCCGCATCCGCGCCTGCATCTGCGCCGATTTGTTCTAGTTCCGATGACGGAACTTGCGCCGCATCTCGTTCATCCGATTCTGCATAAAAACGTGCAGGAAATTCTGGCGGAAGTCGAGGATTCTGCGGAAGTTAAAAGGTGGAAACCGTAAATCAATGTAAAACGGAAAATGGAAAATAATTGTTTATTTCGCATACCTTCGATAATTTATCAAAAAATTTTGTTCTGTTTAAAGTTTCGTATCAGAGGCATTTTTCATTTTCCATTTTACATTAAATTCCTATGGCATATCTACAACCTGATAAACCCGAAAAAGTTTACGTTCCCGCGCTGCGCGCGGCTAAAGAGAAAGGCGAAAAGCTCGTTTGTCTGACAGCTTACGATTATCCGTCGGCGCGTATCGTTGACGAGGCGGGCGTCGAGATAATTCTTGTCGGCGACAGTATGGGCAATGTCATACACGGCTACGGCAATACGATTCCCGTAACTTTGGACGAGATTTTGTCCGCCGTAAAAGCCGTCAAACGCGGCGCGAACCGCGCGCTGCTCGTCGCTGATATGCCTTATGGAAGTTATCACACGGGCGCGAATAAAGCGGTACGAAACGCCTTAAAATTGATGAAAGGCGGCGGTGCGGAAGCTGTCAAACTCGAAGGCGGACGCAACCGCGTCGAACTCGTCAAACGCCTTGTTGACGAGGAAATTCCCGTGATGGCGCACATCGGTTTGACGCCGCAATCGGTTCACAAACTCGGTGGTTACAGTGTGCAGGGCAAAACTGCGGGCGCGGCGCAGCGTTTGATTGAAGATGCGAAAATGCTCGAAGAAGCCGGTGCATTTGCCGTCGTTTTAGAACTCGTGCCGCGCGAAGTTGCCGAAATAGTGACGCAAGAACTGAAAATTTCAACCGTTGGCATCGGCGCCGGAACGGCTTGCGACATACAGGTTTTAGTTCTCCACGATTTAGTCGGCTTGAGTTTCGGCAGACTTCCGCGCTTTGTCCGTCAATATGCCAACATCCGCGAAGTAATGACCGACGCGATTACAAATTGGATGGAAGACGTGAAAAACGGTAATTATCCGAGCGATAAGGAATCTTATGGCTTGCCGAAGGACATTGATGTCAAAAGTCTGAAAGCAAAAGGTTTTTAACTTATGGAAATTATCAATCGCCGGCAGAGGATGGCATCCATCGCCCGAAAGTTGCGGCGCGAGAATAAAACCGTCGGTTTTGTGCCGACGATGGGCGCGCTGCACGAAGGACATTTGTCGCTTGTGCGCGAAGCCCGGCAGATGTCCGATGTCGTGATTGTCTCAATTTTTGTTAATCCGGCGCAGTTTAATGAGCAGACCGATTTTGACAAATATCCGCGAGATTTGACCTCCGACGCTTCTCTTTTGACCGAATATCAGGTTGATTATATTTTCGCGCCCGACGCTGGAGAAATTTACGGCGAAAAATTTTCGACCTTTGTTTACGTGGAAAATTTAACCGAAACGCTCGAAGGCGCGTTCCGTCCCGGACATTTTCGCGGCGTGGCGACGGTTGTAACGATTCTTTTTAATACGATTCGACCGGATTTTGCTTTTTTCGGGCAGAAAGACGCACAGCAAGTCGCCGTCATCAAACGCCTGACGCAAGATTTGGGTTTTGACACGGAAATCGTCGTCGGGCGCACCGTGCGCGAAGAATCCGGTTTGGCTATGTCTTCGCGCAACGAACGCTTGAGCGCCGAAGAAAAAGCGGCGGCAACGGTCATTTACAAAGGCTTACGCGAAGCGAAAATCGCCGCTAAAGAAGGCGAGCGAAACGCCGTCAATCTCGCTGAAAAAGTGCGTGCGACGATTGCCGCCGAGCCGCTCGCGCAGATTGATTATATCGCCGTAGTTGACAATGAAACGCTTGCACCCGTTGAAAAAATCGGTGAAGATGCCGCCTTGATTGCGGTTGCCGTGCGCTTCGGCGACACGCGGCTAATTGATAATACGGTTATAAATAAAAGACTGTAAAGACAGTAAAAGACGGCAAAAACGCATCTAAACAAACGTATTGCCAATAGAGATTTTGGCAATCAAATTATATGAAAAACATTAAAACATTACTGGCTGTTTTCGGTCTTGTGTTTGCTTTTTCGCTCGCCGCGCGAGCGCAAGGCGTGTCTTTGACCTCGATTGACGGCGGGCGCGTTGACGTGCAGAACCAAAAAGGCAAAGTCGTCGTTCTGGCAATCGGCGCAAGCTGGCTGCCACTGTCGAATCAGCAGGCTGTTTTTACAAACAAATTAGCGAAAAAATATGCCGGCAAAGATGTCGTTATCTATTTCGTAATGACCGATTCGGCTTCGGCAAAATCGAAGAATTACGCGAGCAACGACGAATTAAGTGAATTTGCGACGCGCAATAAATTAAGCGTCCCCGTTCTGCGCGACGCAGATGGCGCGCTGACTTTGAAGAAATTCGGCGTTGACCAACTGCCGTCGTTCGTCATTCTCGGCAAAGACGGCAAACCGGCAACCGAAGCCTTTAGCGGTATTGACCCGAAAACTGATATTTCGGTAGCAATTTCGCAGCAGATTGATAAAATTTTGTAACCGTTTTACAAGGAAATTTACCGTTTGCGGAAAGACGAGTTTTGAAAAGGCTCGTCTTTTTATTTTGGGAAATTTTGCAGATTTGTAGTATAAGTTAAGCGTGAAGTTAAAACTTAAAAATTCCTGCACGTTTTGTTTATTATTCGTTTTGTGTTTTTGTTTCGCTGTTCAAACGTTTGCTCAAACATCTTTGGATACGCTCAAAGCTGCCGACCGGCGCGAGATTATCAAACTTATTCTGGAAAACGTTTCCAAAAACAGCAAGGACAAAATAATTTACGTTTCGACGAAAAATCTTTCGCCTGATGTTCAAAACGACCTTTCGGAAATTGCAAATGAAAATGTCCAACTTGTTTCGACTGAAACAGCCGCAAATCAGAATCGTTGTGATTACCGGTTCGGCGCGTTTAATGTTTCGAACAAACTAGTTTCCGTTTCATTCGGCAACTGTAAATCGGGTCTTGCATACACTTTCAAACGGGTTCGCGGCAAATGGAAAAGCGTTCCTTATGTTACTGAAAGGTAAATTCCTTAACTAACCTGTAAACAAGATTTATCGGCAAACCGACCACGTTCCAATAATCGCCCTGAATTTCTTCAATAAAAAGCGCCGCTTGCGCTTGCACTGCATAAGCTCCGGCTTTATCAAGCGGCTCGCCTTTCTCAATCAACAATTCAATTTCGGCATCGGAAAGCTCGGCAAATTTTACGCGCGTTTTTTGCAAATCAGCTAGCCCGAATATTACATTTTGGGTTTTGGGTTTTGGGCTTTGTTCGTCTGACGCAACTAATTTTATTTGCTCGTCTTCTTCATTTCTCCCTTTCTCCCTTTCTTTTTTGACCAACGCGACGCCCGTCAAAACTTTGTGCCAGTTTCCCGACAACAGCCGCAACATTCTACGCGCATCTTCCAAATCTTTTGGTTTCCCGATAATTTTCTCGTCAATCACGACAATGGTATCAGCGCCTAAAACCAAAGCGTTTTCGTAAAATTCGGCAACTGTTTGCGCTTTTGTATGCGCTAATCGCCTGACGTAATCTTCCGGTTTTTCGCCTGCAAATTCGCTCTCGTCTATGTCCGCGACGTGCTTTTCAAATTCCCAGCCGACAAACCTCAGGATTTCCGCCCGTCGCGGACTTCCCGACGCCAAAATCAATTTTGGAAGCTGTAATATTGAAGATTTATCATTTATCATTTATCAATTATTATTCGTTTGATGTTAAATGTTCAATGACGAATGAAATATGGAAGACTTGTTCCGCGCATTGCCGAAACTGCTCAAAGAGATGAGCGACAGCGAAGAAGTCCGCGAGGCGGTCGTGTTTGCCGCTTGGCGGAGAATTGCGGGTGAAAGTCTTCAATCGCACGCCGTCGCCTTTCGGCTTTTCAATAAACATTTAATCGTCGCCGTGGCGAGCAAGACTTGGAAAAAGCATCTCGAATTTTTGAGCGGACAGATGATTTTTAAAATCAATTCGATGCTCGGACAGGCAGCAGTTACATTTATCGAATTTCGGATTGACGAAGAAACCGTTTTGCAGGAACGCGCCAAAACGAAGACGTCCACGATTTCCGACGAAGAATTAAAGGAAATCGCGCTCGATGAAGTTACGCCGAAATTGCGTAGCTCGGCGGACGCGATTAAAGATGATAATTTGCGCTACCAATTTCTACTTGCGGCGGGAAGCGCGTTAGCCAGAAAGAAGAAAATCAATAAAAAATTGAAAACGGAAAACGGAAAATAAAATCATATTTTCCATTGTTTATTTTCTGCTCTGCATTTAATTTATGGACATCAGAAAAATTGCCAAACTCGCGCATCTGGAAATCACCGATGAAGAAGTTGCGCTCTACACGCCGCAAATGGCGAGTATTGTCGGCTATGTCGAGCAGTTAAACGAACTCGATACGGAAAACGTAGAAGTCTCAATCGGCGGCTTGACGCCCGAAGGCGAAGCGACCGCCACGACTCGTGAAGATACGCCGCACGAATCACTCGGACAATCGAAAGCGCTCGACCAGGCTCCTTCGGCTGTCGCCGGATATTTTCAAGTGCCGAAAGTTTTATGAGCTCAAAGTTCAAAGTTCAAAGTTCGAAGTTGCGGGGAGTTGTTTTTATCTGCTTACTGCTTATCGCTTACTGCTTATCATCCTGCAGTATTCCGAATCTGGAAAAGCCCGAATGCACCGACGCACGGCTGACGGTTAAAGAGCTTTACTCGTATCATTTCGGCAATGATATGAAATTCACGCGGGAAAATCTGCGGCAGCGAGAAAAATTTTTGAGCCGCGAATTGGCGACAACTCTTTCTACAAAGGGCGAAAGCGCAATTGATTACTTTACTCAAACAGACGATTATCCGAAGGCTTTTCGCGTCAGCGGCTGCACGGTTACAGAATCTGACAGACGAGTAAATTTCGGAGTTTTGCTTTTTTGGAAAACCGACACGCGCAGCGAACAGAAGGAAATTCACGTCGAAGCCGTAAATGAGAACGGCAAGTGGCTGGTCAATGCGGTTGGGAATTAAACAGTTTATGACAATTCGTTCTAGTATCGAAAAAACATTAGACAACGCCGAAAAATTAAACGGTGAGCTGAATTCTTTTTTAACTATCGAGCGCGAATACGCTTTGCGGCGCGCAGGTGAAATAGAAAATTCTTCCGGCGACAATCAATCTTTGCGCGGCGTCGCCGTAGCCGTTAAAGATAACATCTGCACAAAGTTTTCGCAGACTTCCTGCGGCTCGCGCATTTTGGGAAATTACCGTCCGCAGTATAACGCGACGGCGGTCGAAAAATTATTAAACGCCGGTGCGGTCATCGTCGGGAAAACGAATATGGACGAGTTTGCGATGGGTTCGTCGAACGAGAATTCCGCCTTTGGAACGGTGAAAAATCCTTGGGACACGGCGCGCGTTCCGGGCGGAAGTTCTGGCGGCTCGGCAGTTGCTGTCGCCTCCGGCGTTGTTCGAGCAAGTTTAGGTTCGGAAACGGGCGGTTCGGTTCGTCAACCCGCCTCGTTTTGCGGCGTCGTCGGGCTGAAACCGACATACGGCAGAATCTCGCGTTTCGGACTTGTCGCTTTTGCTTCGTCGCTCGATCAAATCGGAATTTTCGGACAAACGGCGAAAGACGTGGCGGAAGTTTTAGGCGTTATTTCGGGGCGCGATAAAAACGACGCGACGACGGCTGATGTTGAAGTGCCTGATTATATTTCCGAGCTTTCGGGCGATATAAAGGGCAAGCGAATCGGCGTGCCGCGCGCGCTTTTTGGCGCGGGCTTGGACGAAGAAGTCAGGCGCTCGGTCGAACAGTCGATTGAAAATTATCAAAGTTTGGGCGCGGAGATTGTTGATGTCGAACTGCCGAACTCGCAATATTCGATTGCCGTTTATTATATTCTCGCAACGGCGGAAGCGTCGTCGAATCTGGCGCGATTCGACGGCGTGCGTTACGGCTTTCGGGCGGAAAACGCTTCCAGCCTGCGCGAGATGTATGAAAAAACGCGCGAGGAAGGTTTCGGTGCGGAAGTCAAACGGCGCATAATGCTCGGCACATACGTTTTGTCTTCCGGTTATTACGACGCATATTACGCTAAAGCGCAAAAGGTACGTTCCCTTTTGAAACAGGATTTTTCAAACGCTTTTGAACGATGCGACGCGATTATCACGCCGACTGCGCCGACCGTCGCGTTTAGAATCGGAGAGAAATCAGACGACCCACTGGCGATGTATCTGAGCGATATTTACACGGCTTCGGCAAATTTGGCGGGCATTCCGGGCATCTCAGTTCCGTGCGGTATATCGAGCGAAGGATTGCCGATTGGTTTGCAATTAGTGGGAAAAAACTGGTCGGAAAACGTCCTGCTGAATCTGGCAAGCGTTTATGAAACGGCGTTTCCGCTTAAGGCTTCGCCTCAATTACGAATTACGAATTAACAATTACAAATTAAAAGAAATATTTCCTTCATTCGTAATTTACTTCGCAAGTCGAAGATGCGGTAAATCGAGGTTCGGCTGCAAATTAGCCGGATGAATATGACCGGGAATAACGTTTTGCCAGCGGGCTTTGTCGTCGAGCAGACGTTCGGCTTCTTCGAGAGCGACGGGGCGCGAGAAAAGGTAGCCTTGACCGTATTGACAGCCGAGAATGCGTAGCTGGTGTAGTTGATGAATCGTTTCGATGCCTTCGGCGACAACATCTAATCTTAAAGTTTTCGCCAGCGTAATGACGGTGCGGACAATCTCGCCGTTTTCCGTGCCGTCTTCCATCGAGGTGACGAAAGAGCGGTCAACTTTAAGCGTATCAATCGGGAAACGATGCAGATAGCTCAAAGATGAATAACCCGTGCCGAAATCGTCAATACTTAGTTTGAGACCGAGCGCGCGGAGTTCCTTTAGCATAGAAATTACCCGTTCGGCATTTTCCATTACGGCGCTTTCGGTCAACTCCAGCTTCAAACAAGCCGGATTCATTCCCGTTTCAATCAGAATTCTTTGAACTTGTCTGACTAAATCTTTTTGAGCAAAATGTTTGCCGGAGAGATTCACGCTGACGACCAAATCGTTATTGCTCGGCGATTTGCGCTGCCATTCGACCATATGCTGGCAAGACCGGCGCAGAATCCAGAGCGTCAGCGGCACAATCAAACCCGTGTCTTCGCTGACGGAAATAAATTCGCTCGGCGGAACAAGCCCGCGCTTCGGATGATTCCAGCGCACGAGCGCCTCGAAGCCGAACAATTTCATCGTGTTTAATTCGATTATCGGCTGATAAAATACACATAACTCTTCGCGTTCGAGCGCGACGCGCAAATCGGTTTCAAGCTGCAGCAAGTTGACGGCGCGCATATGCATTTTCTTGTCAAAAACGACATAATCCTTTTCTTCGTCTTTGGCGTGATACATCGCAATATCGGCATCACGCAGAACGTCTTCGGATAGTTTGTATTCCGCGCCGCCCATTGCAATACCGATACTGAAACTCGTAAAAACCTGTCTGCCGTTTAAGGCGAAAGGCGCGGAAATTTTTTGTTTGATATTTTCGGCAAATGCGATTGCATCATCTACGCCTGAGATATTGTTGAGAATAAAAGCAAACTCGTCGCCGCTAAAACGTGCAACCAAATCTTTTTCTCGAACGGAAGTCGCAAGACGTTTGGCGACGTGCAGAATCAAGCGGTCGCCCATCGAATGACCGAGACTGTCGTTGATTGTCTTGAAACGGTTGATGTCTAGGAAAAGCACGGCAAATTTATTGTTCGGATTATCTTTGCTTTTCTCTAGCGCGAATTTGAGCGTTTCCATAAACAGATTGCGGTTGGGCAAATCCGTTAAGGCGTCGTGAAAAGCCGCGTGACGAAATTTTTCCTTGCTCTCGCGCAGGGCTTTGCCGATGCGGTCTTGCTCTTCGATGTGATGCTGCAGTTCGACAATGTGATTTTCGGCTTGCTCGGCGCGCTCGCGTTCGGCTTGCTCGGCTTTGGCGGCGGTTACTTTTACATCATCCACATAACGCCGATACGTCATATAAACAATGGCTGAAATGGCAATGGCAACCGTAATCAAAAAACCGTCAATCTGATGCAGCGCTTTAATCCCGATGCCGCTCAGGAGCGCGCCGGCGATAAACATAACCAGCGCGTTCAAACAGTATTCATTCCAAACTTGCCACAGATTTTTCCCGCTTTTTATCGAAATAAAAATAGCGACAAACGTCGAGTTGACGACAAACTGCGCCAAAACCATCGTAATCAGCAACTCGGCAAGATGCGTGTTGTTTCCATCGTTGACTATCCCATCAATCGAACCGAAAACTTGATTGGCGACAAATGCCGTAACGAAGGTTGCGGTCGCGGCAATAGCGACATTGATGGCAATCGTGTTGAATTTGATACTGATGCCTTCGCGCCGGAAATTGAGCGAAGTGGAAAACGATTCGCACGCCGCAAGCAATACGGCAACTTCTCCGCCGTATGTCAGAAGCGACAGAAAAATAAGAGCGTCAGAAACGGTCAGGTGAATTTTCGTGCGCGGAAGCTGAATCTTTAAATATGAACTGAAAAAAACGGTAATTATGGAAAGGACAATCAAAGTTAAATCCACTTTTGCCAGCGGAAAGTTATAAAGCGACAATGCACATACTGCTAATCCGAGCGGCAGCAGTATTATAGAGAGTATTTTTATATTTCTTTCTTTATTGTCCACAAATGATTTAGAAACAGAGCTTTTAATCGGGGCAATTGCGGGTTTGTTTTATTCGGGGGAGCTAAGTTGATAAAGCAATCACTATTTAGCCCTTGTTATTATACGTTTAATATTGTTAAATTTTCAAGAAATAATTTGATAAAAGCCAAAATCTTGATTGAAATATTTCTTGAAAATTTCCGTCTGTTTTGAAAATCGATTTTATCTTCTAAAATCAACCGATGTTTATTGGGTTTTATTTAAATTTTGGTGAAAACCGTTTCTATCTTTGCCGATTCAATAAGGTTTATAAAAAGAAAAGGGAAAAGCCGGTTTGCAGAGCGATGTTAAATAAAAAACGTAAGGACTTTCATCCTTACGTTTTTTCAATTGAATAGAAAATCAATTGTAGTTGTTTACAAGAAGTATGAGTTTTGATTACTGCATACCGCCCGTGTTATCGCCATAGACGGTTTCGCCGCCGGTTTGCGATTGTGTCGAATCGCTGACCAGCAAACCGTCGCTGACCAGCAAGCCGTCGCTGACGAGTAGTCCATCGCCTAAGACACTTCTGTCAGGCATCGTCAGACTACTATTAAACAAATTCTTCGACGGCATAAACAACGTTCCGCCTCTTATCTGCGCGGTAGAATTGAGCGTCACCGAATCACTGACCAGCAAGCCATCGCTGACGAGAAGTCCATCGCTGACGAGCAATCCGTCGCTAACCAGTAAACCGTCGCTAACCAGTAAACCGTCGCTGACTAGCAAGCCATCACTGACGAGCAATCCGTCGCTAACCAGTAAACCGTCGCTGACAAGTAATCCACTGCCATAGATTTTCTGATATTTCGAGATAAGCGAAGTTCCGCTGAGCATTCCGTAATTAGCGACTATGCCGCCCGACCATTGAAAGCGCGTTCCGGCAATCGTCGAGGTATGATTCGGCAATTGCGGAGCGGACGTTAGCATCGAAGAGCCGAGCGCCGTTGTGCTTGTCAAATCCTGACGAACCAATCTAGCAAGCCGAATCGCGCCTTCGACGTTGACTTCACCTGCGCCTTGTTCGAGCGTGTTAAAGCCTGCAAGCGGCTGCGCCGTATATTCCAAAATCATTTTCACCATATTCGGTGTCAATTTCGGATTAGCCTGCAGCATCAAAGCAGCCGTGCCTGAGACGACCGGAGTCGCCATCGAAGTGCCGGACAGATACATCATCATCGTTTCTTTATCACCATCAACCGGAACTCCCAGTGAAGGATTCGCTGTCAGGAGAAGACTGTCTTTTCCTGTAGCCGAAACGATTTTGTTACCCGGCGCAACCAAATCAGGTTTGATAAGCTGGTCATATACTCTTACACCGCTCGCGTTCGTATAGTAAGAGCGCGTCGGTCCACGCGAACTGTAAGAAGCTATTCCGTCGTCATTTCTAGCATCAGTGCCGAAAGTATTAGCAGCGCCGACGGTAATAACCGAAGGGTCGTTGCCCGGCGAGTGAATAGCGCCATAGATTTTGTTTCCGTTAGCGTCTTTGCCGGTGTTTCCGGCAGCGGCGACAACAACGAGTCCCGCATCTACTAATTTGCGAACAGCGCGGCATAACGGATCATTTTTGTATGATTCAATCGCCGGAGTTCCCAAACTCATATTGACAACTTTGATGTTATAAAGTGCGCGGTTACTCAAAATCCAATCAAGACCTTGTAATAATCCGGCAGAAGTTCCCGAGCCTTTTGAACCGAGAACACGAACATTAATAATTCTTGCATTGCTGGCGATACCTCTATACTTTGCTAATTCCGAGCCGTCGCCATTACTTCCAGCAGCAAGTCCGGCAACGTGCGAACCGTGTCCATAAGGATCTTTAGTTGTCGAGCCGCCGCCCGGTTCACCAGAGAAATCAACGCTTTTGATAACCCGGTCTGTGCGGTCAGTTTTGTCTAAGAAAGAGTGGTGGTTTTCATAAACTCCCGAATCAACCACTGCAATGCCGATGCCCGTTCCGTCAAGTCCTGCATTGCCCGGCTGCGAACGCATTAAATCTACTCCGGTTGTTGTAGAAATGTGTCCCAAAGTATTTAACTCTTTATTCAAGGAAAGATGTTTAGCGCCTTGAGCAGCGGCAACCTGTTCGGCAACGCGAACCGGAAGTTCGACTTCCATCATATTCAGCGAATTAACTTCGCTTTTGATTTCCACGTTGTTCTTATGTAAAACGGCAAGCAATTCAGGATTTTTGATGTCGTCCGATTGCAGAATGACGCTGACGGTTTCGTTGGCGTTTTTGCCTTCGAGCATTTCGCGCAAATCAGGCGAGATTTTATCGCCGACAAAAGCATCTGCCGTCGAGTCTTCAACATCCGAGATGTCGATTTTTTGAAAACGATTTTTGATTTGATTATCAACTGCGACCTGTTCGGTATAACTTTCCAAAGTTCCCGCGCTGATAACTTGAATTTGACCGCTGGTTAAAGATTTACGAAGCTCATTCGCTATTTGCGGACCGAACATCGGATTATGCGCGGCGAAGCTCGATAAATCTTCGACATACAAAATTACGTTGTCCTTCGCCGGTTCAATCGATTTCAGAACGCTCTGCAAATTTGCCGAAACTTCCTGCTCGCTCGTTGAATCGGAAAGGATTTGTCCGAGATTAATTTTAAGAATTCTTTTTTGTCGCAAACTGTCGGGAGCGTTTTCCGCCATCAAGCTCTGTGCGAGATTCTGCACGACGGCGAGATGTTTTGTTCCGAATTTATCGACGAGAATTGTTCCTTTTTTGCTGGAAGCGACTAAAGCTCGTTCGACTTTTTTAACTTCCGTTTCTAAGCCTTCGACAGGTTGAATCTGTCCTTCCGCTATCATCTGAAAAATGTCTTCCAGATAAACGGATTTTTTAGCGGCGCTTTTTTCGCTAGCAGGCAGGTTTGCAGTTCTACTAACCGGAGCGGTTGTTTGTGCGGCAACCGATGTCATGAAAGTAGAAACTACAAGCACTAGCGAAAAAAGCGTGTTTGTTTTTCTGTTTATCATCTATTTACCTCTTTGTGTTTACCCCAAATAATTTTGGGAGCTATTCGTTCGCGTCCCTATTTGGCAACCGTTGTGCCACTCGGAAAATTGCAATTTAACCCAGCAAAGCATTGACTTTTATTTTATTTCCATAAACAAACACATCAACATACGATTCATTATGCGGTCAGTTTGAACGACATTATTCAATTTGACCGAAAACGAAAAAGGCGAGACTTCCGAGAGCCTCGCCTTTTATTCATTTTGATTGAAATTTATTTTATAATTCCGACTTGGGTAAGAGCGTAAGCATAATTAAAAGCCGTTTCGTGAAGCGCGTCATACCTGCCCGAAGCTCCGCCGTGTCCCGCGCCCATATTGGTTTTAAGCAAGATTTGCGCGTTATTGGTTTTCATAGCGCGAATCTTCGCCGCGAGTTTCGCGCCTTCCCAAAACGGAACTTGGCTGTCGTTCAAAGAAGTTTCAATCAGCATATTCGGATACGCTTGCGCGCGCACGTTGTCATACGGCGAATATTTAATCATATAATCGAATGCTTCTTTTTCATTTGGATTTCCCCATTCGATATATTCGCTCGTCGTCAAAGGCAAGCTGGCATCGAGCATCGTATTTATCACGTCAACAAACGGAACTTGCGCGATAACCGCTTTGAAAAGGTCGGGACGCATATTTGTAACCGCGCCCATTAAAAGTCCGCCTGCGCTGCCGCCTTGAATTATTAATTTGTCACTTGAAGTGTATTTATTTTTGACGAGATAATCGGCGGTATCGACAAAATCCGTGAAAGTGTTTAGCTTTTTAAACATTCTGCCCTGTTCGCGCCAATCTTCGCCGAGTTCGCCGCCGCCGCGAATCGAAGCTAATGCGTAAATCATTCCTCTATCAAGCAGACTTAAACGCGCCGAAGAAAACGTCGGCGGAATCGAAACGCCGTAAGAGCCGTAAGCGTAAAGCAGCATCGGCGCAGAGCCGTCAAACTTTGTTCCTTTTCTGTAAACGAGCGCGACGGGAACTTTCACGCCGTCGCGCGCCGTTGCCCAAACGCGCTTGGCTTCGTAATTATTTCGGTCGTAACCGCCCAAGACTTCCTGTTGTTTTAATAATTCGCTTTTTGCAGTTTTCACGTCGTAATCAAAAGTTGAAGGCGACGTTACCATCGAATTATAAACGTAGCGGATTTTCGATTGATTGTATTCGGGATTTGAGCCGAGCCGCATCGAATAAACTTCTTCGGGCGTCGAAATGCGGGCGAATTTTCCCGTTTTTTTATTAATTACGCGCAGATATTCGAGTCCGTTTTCAAGTTCGGAAACGACGGCAAAATCCTTGAAAAAATTTACGTCCTCGATTTTAATCGCCGGATTGTGCGCGATAAATTCCTTCCAATTTTTTTCCGACGGATTATCAACCGGCGCGGTAACGACGCGGAAATTTTTCGCTCCTTTATTCGTCGTAATATAAAACTTGCCGTTGTCAAAATCGACCGAATATTCGTGGTCTTTCTCTCGCGGCAAAACGATTTTCCAAGCGGCGTTTGGCTGGTCGGCAGGCGCGTAACGAACTTCGCGCATTGTTTTGGCAAATGAAGTTAAAAAGAGCATTTTCCTGTCGCGCGAACGCCCGACACCCAAATCATAAAGCTCGTCTTTTTCCTCGAAAACCAAATCCGTTTTGTTTGCGCCGATGTCGTGACGCCAGAATTTATCCGACCGCTTTGTAACGTCGTCTTCGGTAACGAGAAACAAATTTTTGTTATCGTTCGCCCATTCGACAGACGTTACGCGCTCGATTTTATCGGGCAAAACTTTTCCCGTTCGCAAATCCATAATTTGCAGAGTGTATTGACGGTAACCTGTCGTGTCGGTCGAATACGCCAGAAAATTTCCGTCGTCGCTCACGTCAAAAGAACTGATGGCAAAATATTTCAAGCCTTTCGCCATTTCATTCAAATCCAGCAGAAGTTTTTCGTCGTCGCCGTTCGCCTTTCTGCTGCGAAAATATTCTGGATACTGCTTGCCTTCTTCGGTGCGCGTGTAATAAAAATAATCGCCCATTCTGTAAGGCACAGATGTATCGGTCTGCTTAATACGTTTGAGCATTTCATCGTAAAGCGATTTTTGAAGCGTGGCGGTCGGCTTCATCACGGCTTCGGTGTAATTATTTTCGGCAGTCAGATATTCTTCAACTTCCGGTCTGACTTTCCCCTTTGAATCTTTGCTGCTGCGAAGCCAAAAATAATCGTCCTTTAGCTCGTAGCCGTTAATTCGCGTAACTTTAGTTTCCTTTTTTGCAACAGGTGGTTTCATATCAATTTGGGCAATAATCACAGTGTTTCCGATGACGATAATAATCCCGCCAAGCAGCGCGCACACAAAAAACAGACTTTTCATTTCTTTTCTAACTCCTGCAAGATTTTTTTTGGGACACGGAAAATTCTGTTTTATTTTACATCAATTTTATGGTTTTTGTTTCAGTTTTCTTCTAATAAAAAGGGCAAAGGTGAAAGAGTTTTGATAATTTATTAAGTTTTTATCTTTCAGTATAAGCGCCCTGCCAAAGATTATAGGCAGGATACCAAACACCTCTCCAGACTGAAACACCTAAATTAAAATGGACATCTTTATCTAGGATTGCAGAGACATCTACATTTTCAACTACTTGATTGAATATAGGTATTTCGTTTTCTCGAAGAAGGAAACGATGCATAATCTTTAAGGCGTCATCGTAATCGAAAGCTGTAATACCACAACAGCCACAAGGCGGGATATAGCCATAGTGGGATAGGCGAGGTTTTGGGAAATCAAACTTAAACCAATATCTTTTTAAGCAATTCGCCATATTCTATAAAAATGTCTCAAAAGGGTCGTTTTAAGATTAGGATAAATTAAGAAGTTTGCTTCTCGTATTGTTCAAGGTATTGCTCGGCTGACAAAGCAGTTCCAAATGGAATTATTGATTCAGTCTGCCTTTCAAACAATACTGGACCTCTTCCAATGACCATATCGCTAAAATTTTGAGTTTCTAAGTATTTTTTATTAACTGCAAAAAAGACCCAACCGTAATCCTTTGTAATGGTTTCCTCGTCAACTATTACTAATTCATCATTGTTTTTAAGTTGGAGATTGAAGTTTATATATTCAGCAACTTTCTGTTTGGCTTCTTCTCTGGTTATCATACAAATTTTCCAATTTAGTTTTTTGTCCTACAAAGCGTCGTTTCTTATAAAATAAATATACCATCACAATAAGTTGAAAGTAATCCAAACACGGCTTTGAAAACTTGACAAACAACGCTCGTCGGCGCGAAAAATCTGTTGTTAAATCAATAAACATTTAAAGATGAAAAAGCGCGAAGCAAATGCTCGCGCCTTTTTATTCGTAACAATTTGTCGCTTGATTTAGCGTTCGCCAATCGGCGTGTATTTCTGGTCGCGTGCGCCGATGTATTCGGCGCGCGGACGAATCAGTTTATTGTTGCCGTATTGTTCCAAAATATGTCCCGTCCAGCCGGAGATGCGCGAGACGGCGAAAATCGGCGTGAACTGGTCGAGCGGAATATCCATCATGTAGTAAGCCGACGCCGAATAAAAATCGACGTTCGGATGCATTCCTTTCTTCTCAAGCATCGCTTTTTCGATGTGCTGCGACATATTAAACCATTTCATTTCGCCTTTTTTCTCGCCAAGTGTACGCGAGAACTTGCGAAGCCACGTCGCGCGCGGGTCTTCGGTTTTATAG